>JASHRM010000100.1 GCA_030037315.1 Candidatus Acidiferrales bacterium | reverse complement strand
TCCGCCTTCAGTTTCCTCGAAGGCGCTTCCGTTCCAGAAGAGCTCGCAAGCATGTGCAAGCAGCTGGACATGCCTGCCATGGCTTTGCTCGATCGCGACGGTTTTTACGGTTCGCCACGCTTTCATTTGGCGGTGCAGAAACTTTCTTCTATTCGCGCGCATATCGGTGCGGAGATTACATCCGAATCAGGATGGCGCTATCCGTTACTGGTTGCGTCGCGCGCCGGATACCGGAATCTTTGCCGTTTGGTTACACGCATGAAATTAAGAGCGCGAAAAGGCGAGGGAAGCGTCACCGTCGAAGAAGTGGCTGAACATGCGAACGGCCTGATCTGCCTCACAGGCGGAGACGAGGGCCCGCTTGCACACGCGCTTGTTAGAGGAGGCATAGAAGCCGGCAAAAAGAGCGTGCAGCAGCTCCGCCAACTTTTTGGATCCGAGAATATGTACGTTGAATTACAACGGCATTTTTGCCGCGAAGAGGAAGCGCGAAATCAAGCTGCCATTCAAATTGCCCGCAAGATGAATTTGCCTTTACTTGCGACTAACGGAGTTTCTCATGCGCAAGCACCACAACGGGAATTGATGGATGTTTTCACATGCATTCGCCATCATCGTACGCTTGCGACAGCAGGAAAGCTGCTTGCGCGAAATTCCGAACGGCATCTGAAATCTCCGGAAGAAATGACGAGATTATTTGCCGACCTGCCAGAAGCCATCGCAAACACAAGCGAGCTGTCGTCTCGTCTGAAATTCGAATTAAGTGACCTAGGCTACAAATTCCCGAAATATCCTGTGCCGGACGGCAAACCCGAAATACATTTTCTGCGCGAACGCACCTATGACGGCATGGTTGAACGCTATGGCAGCAAGGACAACCCGGCCGCGCGTCGGCAAATCGACCGTGAACTCGCAATAATCAAAAAGCTCAATCTTGCCGGCTATTTCCTGATTGTTTGGGACATCATTCGATTCTGTCGCGAGAAAAATATTCTAGTGCAAGGCCGGGGATCGGCTGCGAATAGCGCGGTTTGTTACGCGCTGGGCATTACCGCTGTGGATCCCATCCAAATGGAAATGCTCTTTGAACGTTTTCTTTCCGAAAATCGCGGAGAATGGCCTGATATCGATCTCGATTTGCCCAGCGGCGATCAACGCGAACGAGCCATTCAATACATTTACGAACGCTATGGAAAATTAGGCGCTGCGATGACGGCCAACGTGATTACGTATCGCGGCCGTTCCGCAGCTCGCGAAATTGGCAAGGCGTTTTCCTTCGAACCGGAAATGCTTGATCGCCTTTCAACGCTGGTCGGCGGTTGGGAATTTAAAGATGAGAACGACACGCTGCCGCGCTATTTTCAGACTGCTGGTCTCGATGTAGATCAACCTCTCATTCGCAAATTTCTGGATTTATGCCTCATGGTTCAGGACGTGCCGCGCCATTTGGGACAGCATTCGGGAGGAATGGTCATTTGCCAAGGCCAACTCGATTCGATCGTACCTCTTGAGCCTGCAACGATGCCGGGACGTGTTGTCGTGCAATGGGACAAAGAAGATTGCGCGGACATGAAAATCGTGAAAGTCGATTTGCTTGGTCTCGGTATGATGGCCGTGCTCGAAGATTCGATTCAGATCATTCGCAACGATTACAAAGAAGAAGTAAACCTCGCGCACCTCCCTCAAGACGAAAGCGTTTATCGCGTGCTCCAGAAAGCGGACACCGTGGGAATGTTTCAAATCGAAAGCCGGGCGCAGATGTCTTGCCTGCCGCGGCTGAAACCTGTCCGCTTTTACGACATTGTCGTGCAAGTGGCGATCATTCGGCCAGGACCAATCGTCGGCGAAATGGTGAATCCATATTTAAAACGACGTCAGGGGCGCGAAGCTGTGGATTGCCTTCATCCCGATCTTGAGCCTGTGCTTAAGCGCACATTGGGAATCCCGCTTTTTCAAGAGCAATTGTTGCGTATGGCCATGATTGCGGCGGGATTCACAGGTGGTGAAGCGGAAGAACTTCGGCGCGCTTTTGGGTTCAAGCGCTCAGAAAAACGAATGAAAGAAGTGGAAATAAAATTGCGGGCTGGTATGGATAAGAAGGAAATTGAGCCAGATGTCCAGGAAAAGATCATTCGATCCATCACTTCTTTTGCTCTCTATGGATTTCCGGAATCGCATGCCGCCAGTTTTGCGTTGCTGGCGTACGCCAGTGCTTATCTGAAATGCAAATACCTCGCTGCATTTACCGCAGCCATGCTCAACAATCAACCCATGGGTTTTTATCATCCGGCAACGCTTGTGAAAGATGCGCAGAGGCATGGCTTGCGAGTCAGGCCGATCGATGTCACCTGTTCCGGCTGGCTCTGTACGCTTGAAAAATCCAATAAGGCACCAAATGAATTTGTGCTTCGCCTCGGTATGCGTTACGTAAAAGGGTTGCGTGAAAATGTTGGTAAACAGATCGCGACCCAGCGCGGCATGCGAGCATTTTCTTCCATCGAAGACTTGAAATGTCGTGTTCCTGATCTGAACAGATCGGAATTGGAGTCACTTGCAGCTATCGGCGCTTTGAATTTTGTAGATCGAGGGCAGCGTATGAATCGCCGTGATGCACTTTGGCAAATTGAACGTGCCAGTCGTTCGCCCGGACGTCTTTTTGAGATGCCTGATCTCAAGGGTTATTTGGATCAATCAGCGATTAGCTCCGGCAAAGTTGCATCGGCTTCGCCATTGCTGCCGATGACGGTGGAAGAACGGCTGGTCGCCGATTTTCACGGCACGGGGATGACGGTCGGTCCACATCCGATGGCCTATCATCGCGCCGATATGAAAAAACAAGGGATTCGCACCGCGCTAGAGCTTCAGGAATTGCGCGATGGCACTCCGGTCCGCGTGGCTGGATCGGTGATTGCTCGGCAACGTCCCGGCACCGCGAAAGGCTTCGTCTTTCTTAGCATGGAAGACGAAACCGGCATTGCCAATGCGATCATCACACCGCAACTTTTTGAAGAGCACCGCACAACGGTGGTTCATCACCAGTTTTTACTTGTGGAAGGCATATTACAGAACCAGGACAACGTGATTTCTGTGAAAGCAAGATCAATTCGTCCGCTGCAGGTTACCCGCGCCGAAACAACATCACACGACTTCCACTAATTCAAGATCTCGAAAAGACGGTCCCCACGTTTCCCTCAGAAATCGATACTTCTCCGAAAACTAGAAAATAAATTTACATTTCGCATGATTCTCCTCACCCTTCTACCGGAACAACTGGATTGCCCAAAGCGTCGCGATCAAGCATTCATTAAGCGCACGATGCACCTTACAGGAGGTTTTTTCATGACTACAGCAAAGCAAACGTCAGCAGCCAGGGCAAATATCAAGAAGGCGGCCGCAAAGCGCAAAAGAACCATCGCTCGTCTGCCCAAGGCGACAAGGACAGCACTTGGCAAGCAAGCATCAAAGGCCGCAAACCGGAACCGGTAATTGAAGTCAATTTACTGCCAACTTCTATTGAGGGGCACGTCTATGAGTGCCGATGGAAGCTACGAGATTTTCCGAAAAAGAACGCGACAATACAACGGTGCTCGTCGAAGCCGTAAAAGGAATTGAAGAAGCGGAGAAGAGAGTCCAGCAGTTGAACGAAACTGCGCAGGCACAACATTTCGTGTTTGACCCGGCCAGCGGCAGCGTCGTGGAACCGTCTGGGTCAGGAATTTCTACCGATCCGTTTGCGCCGTAATCGTCGCGAAATCAGCGGCCGGACCCTGTTCGTTACAGCGTTTCCTGTATTGAAAGCGCGTTAAGGTCGCAACATACTCAGGCCGCTGCAATCCAGAAAGACAGGTGACCTATGTCGACCCCAGCCCGATCTTTGCGAACCGGCGCCTCTATATCCAACCCGAATTTTCTTTCCGATTCAGAAAAGCCCGGTTTTTTCGACGAGCTTCACAGTCTTATTTCCAACCGTGCCTATGCTCTGTTCGAACAATGGGGCCGTAAGGACGGCGATCACCTAGGGCACTGGCTTCAAGCGGAGCGAGAGCTGGCCTCGTTCCCGGCAATCCAAGAATCGAAAGACATGTTTACAGTTACCGTCGTCGTGGGAGAAGTTCCAGCCGGCCAAGTCAAAGTCTGTGCGACGGATGACCGAGTGATCGTGTCGGCGAGGAGCCACACCGTCACTGGTGATTCCGAAGGTATACAGGGTTCATCGCGCGAAACGCGATCTCTCTATTACATGGCTGTGTGGCCTCAACGCGTTTCGGACGATAGCTATAAGGCCGAAATACAAAACGGGATACTCACCTTGACAGTCCGAAAAGCGCCGAATTCCGGAACCGAAACAGGTTCCCATGCCTGGGCAGAGACCGACAGCGCAGCGAATACATCCAAGCATAAGGCGACATAGGACACGCGTCCCCGAAACTGCAAATCCATGGCGGGTAACGTCGCCGAATTCGGGGCATCACCGCTATTTCAGGGCCGGTGTCGATTTGTCGTCTGGGCTCCGCACGAAGAGGGTTTGTCCGTCGTTTTGTGTCAGCTCGACGGATTTGTCGAGCCGGTGCCTGGAGAACTGATCCCAGACTTGAGCCGACCCGGACTCGGCCTTGCTATCCGCCACAGCGAACTTTCCGCGTACCAAGTTCAGCTTTAGAGCCCTACGTTATCGGTTGCGTGTTTTGATATCTCCCTGAGAAACTCAGTCGATACGCGTGTATCCTCTGCAACGCGGGATTTTCTTTCGAGTGTGCGACCGTCTGAATCTGTCCACTCGACCCTGGCACGAGTCTGAAAGTTCTATTTCTTCGGCCGTCTGGCGAGCTACATTAAACCGGGAAAGGAATATGTGAAACTAGACTTGCCATGACAAACGAAGCGACAACAAATTCCCCGGGATTGAAATTCAGGGCCGCTTTGGCGAAAGAGAGGCCCCTTCAGATCGTTGGGGCTATTACCGCCCTCGCCGCGCGAATGGCAGAAGCCACAGGATTTCGGGCGCTTTATCTCTCGGGTGGTGGCGTCGCCGCAAATTCGCTGGGCATACCTGACCTCGGCATCACTACGATGGAAGACGTTCTGACAGATGCCAAACGGATCCTCGACGCAACGTCTCTGCCGCTTCTGGTGGATATCGACACCGGCTGGGGCAGTGCTTTTAATATCGCCCGCACGGTTCGCTCCATGATTCAAGCGGGCGTCGCAGCAGTCCACATCGAGGATCAGGTAAGCGCCAAGCGTTGCGGCCACCGGCCGGGCAAAGAAGTTGTTCCCACCGGAGAAATGGTCGACCGAATCAAAGCTGCAATCGATGCAAGGACCGACCCGCACTTCGTCCTGATGGCGCGCACCGACGCTCTGGCCAATGAAGGGTTCAATGCGGCGATCGAACGGTGCGTTGCATACGTTGAGGCCGGCGCCGATATGATCTTCGCCGAAGCCGTTACCGACCTCTCGGCGTACGCGAAATTCAAAGAGGCCCTGCGCGTTCCCATTCTCGCCAACATCACCGAATTCGGCCAAACGCCGCTTTATACCCGGGACGAACTCGCCGCGGTCGGCGTGGATATGATTTTGTATTGTTGCTCTGCTTATCGTGCGATGAACGCGGCGGCTCTAAAGGTGTATAAGGCCATTCGCGCGGAGGGGACGCAAAAGGGTGTTGTGCCCATCATGCAGACGCGCGCGGAACTGTATGAATTTCTCGACTATCACGAATATGAACAGAGACTCGATCGGTTATTCGCCAAGGCAAAGCAGCTTGACCGCCAGTCTTAGCGTTCAACGAGGGTCGACTAAAGGAGGCGGTCGGAAAAAATGCCTGACACTCCAGCGGAGCAGGTTTCCAAATTTAAACCGAAGAAATCGGTCGCTCTTTCGGGAACCGTCGCTGGCAATACCGGGCTTTCCACGGTAGGACGAAGCGGCAGCGACCTGCATTACCGCGGATACGATATCCGCGACCTCGCGACCAAATGCGAGTTTGAGGAAGTTGCTTTCTTGCTCGTGCACGGCAAACTGCCCACCGCGTCCGAATTGCGTTCGTACAAAACCAAATTGAAAGAACTGCGAGGTATTCCTGCCTCTTTAAAGACTGTGCTCGAGCAGCTGCCTCGGTCGACGCATCCGATGGACGTCTTGCGCACGGGCGTATCCGCGCTTGGCTGCCTGCTTCCTGAAAAAAGCGATCACAACGAGTCAGGAGCCCGCGATATTGCGGACCGGTTGATGGCATCTCTCGGTTCGATGCTTCTTTACTGGTTCCACTTTGTTGAGAGTGGGGTACGCATCAAGGTGGAGACCGACGACGACTCCATTGGCGGCCACTTTCTTCACCTTCTGCATGACAAGACTCCACCGGACCTTTGGGTTCGTGCCATGCACACCAGCCTGATTCTTTACGCCGAACACGAGTTCAACGCCTCGACGTTTACGGGCAGGGTAATCGCAGGCACCGGCTCGGACATGTTCTCCTGTATCACCGGTGCCATCGGCGCGCTGCGCGGGCCGAAACACGGCGGAGCCAACGAAGTTGCCTTTGAAGTGCAGGAGCGTTACCAGAGTCCTGACGAGGCCGAGCAGGACATTCGCCGCCGCGTCGCTGCCAAGGAAGTGATTATTGGTTTCGGTCATCCTGTCTATACCGTTTCGGATCCGCGTAACGAAATCATCAAGCAAGTAGCTGGTGAATTATCGGAAGCTACGAAGAACAAAAAGATGTACGACATCGCCGAACGGCTTGAAATAGTCATGTGGGATGCGAAAAAAATGTTTGCGAATCTCGATTGGTTCAGTGCCGTGAGCTACCACATGATGGACATTCCCACAGCGATGTTTACTCCGCTCTTCGTGATTGCCCGCACGTCGGGCTGGAGCGCGCACATCATCGAACAGCGAAGCGATAATAAAATCATTCGTCCATCGGCTAACTATGTAGGCCCGGACGATCGCGAATTTGTTCCTATTCAAGAGCGGCAATAGGCTGACTCTCCTTGTCAGCTCCATTAACGAGGTAGATGCGTGTCTGGATCGATCAGCAACGAGCGCCCGCAGCCCGACAAAGTTCTTGTCGATATCGTTGACTACGCGATTTCCTATGAAATTCACAGCGAGCTTGCGTACGAGACTGCACGGAACTGCCTGATGGATACGCTCGGCTGTGGACTTGAGGCGCTCGAATATCCCGCTTGCACCAAGCTGCTTGGGCCAATTGTTCCCGGCACAGCTGTACCGAATGGAGCTCGAGTGCCGGGAACGCAGTTTCAGCTCGACCCGGTTCAGGCGGCGTTCAATATCGGCGCAATGATCCGCTGGCTCGATTTCAACGACACGTGGCTCGCGGAGGAGTGGGGCCACCCCTCAGATAATTTAGGCGCGATTCTTGCGGTGGCCGACTGGCTTTCCCGGACAGCGGTCGCGACCGGAAAACCGCCGTTTCTCATGAAGCAAGTTTTGACCGCGATGATCAAAGCCCACGAAATTCAAGGTTGCATCGCGCTGGAGAATTCTTTCAATAAAGTCGGCCTCGACCACGTGGTGCTGGTGAAAGTTGCTTCCACAGCTGTTGTCTCGCAATTGCTCGGTTTGACGCGAGAGCAGAGTATCAACGCGGTTTCCCAGGCTTGGGTTGACGGCCAGAGCCTGCGTACCTATCGCCATGCTCCCAATACCGGCTCGCGCAAGAGTTGGGCCGCTGGCGACGCCACGAGCCGCGCGGTCCGGCTGGCTCTGATTGCCAAGACCGGCGAGATGGGCTATCCATCCGTGCTGACAGCCGAAACGTGGGGATTCTACGATGTTTCTTTCAAAGGGCAGCAATTCCGTTTTCAGCGTCCCTACGGTTCTTACGTCATGGAAAACGTTCTGTTCAAAATCAGTTTTCCTGCCGAGTTTCATGCGCAAACTGCTATTGAAGCCGCTATGAAGCTTTACGCGAAATTGAGTGATGCTGGGAAATCAGCCGCCGACATTCGAAGAATTACGATCCGCACACACGAAGCCGCTATTCGCATCATCGACAAGCGTGGACCCCTCAACAATCCGGCGGATCGCGACCATTGCATTCAGTACATGATCGCAATTCCGTTGCTATTCGGCAGGTTGCTCGCTTCTGATTACGAAGATACAGTCGCAGCGGACCCGCGCATCGACGCTCTTCGAGAAAAGATGGAGACAGTCGAGGTGCCGCAATTCACCGCGGATTATCACGACCCAGAAAAGCGCTCGATTGCCAACTCTCTAAGGATGGAATTGATGGACGGCGCTGTATGGGAAGAAACAGTCGAATATCCCATCGGCCACAAACGGCGCCGCAAGGAAGGCATCCCTTTATTGGAAGCGAAATTCAAAGCGAATCTGGCGCGGCGTTTTTCCGCAAACAGGCAGCAGGAAATTCTCAATGTGTCGCTGGATCGGCGGCGATTGGAAGAAATCGCGGTGGACAAATACGTAGACTTGTACGTCGTTTAGCTGACGCAAAATGGCTTTGGGGCTCACCCAATGATTGAATCGTTTGATCTGAGGACGAAGAGGATTCCACTCAACCGGGGAGCTGGCGATATGCCTGCGCTCGGCTTTGGCACCTTAATTCCCGATCCATCTCTGACGATAACCGCGACCAGAGACGCGCTCGAAGCCGGATTTCGACATTTCGATTGCGCGGAACGATACGGGAACGAGCGAGACGTAGGCAGGGCTTTGCAGACGGGGCTCACCGCAGGAAGGATCGCGCGCGAAGACATCTTTGTCACCACAAAGCTGTGGAACTCGAATCACCGTCCCGAACGCGTCGAACCCGCTTTCGAGGCGAGTCTCAATAGACTCGGTCTCAAATATCTGGACCTCTATCTCATTCACACTCCCTTCGCATTTCAACCCGGCGACAACCAGGACCCTCGAGATGAAGATGGCAATATCCTCTACGACCATGACGTGACTTTGCTCGACACCTGGAGAGCGATGGAAGCCCTCGTTGATCGCGGCACGTGCCGCGCCATCGGACTCTCAGACGTTGGTTTAGACGAACTGAAACCTCTCTGCCAGTCAGCGAGAATCAAGCCGGCCGTGGTCCAAGTGGAAGCGCATCCGTATCTGCCGGAAACGGAGCTACTGGATTTCTGCCGGGAAACAGCCATCGTGTTTTTGGCTTTCGCGCCATTGGGTCACGGGATGAGGCCGGGGCCGCTCGAAGATCCAGTCATTACGGCTGTCGCCGCACGCGTCGGAAAGACGCCGGCACAGGTGCTACTGGCTTGGGGGTTGCAGCGCGGTACCGCAGTTCTCACCACGCCTAAGTCCACAGCCCGCGCGAGAGAAAATTTTGACATTTCGCTCCTTCCCGAAGACGCGCTTGAAGAAATCAATCGCATTCAAACCAGACAGCGGCTGAATCCAGTCGTGAAAACCGGCGTTCCGGGCTTCATTCCCCAAAGCAAAACAACGGCCCAGGGTGGATGAACATGAAAGCGAAACCGCAGCTCGAGCGTTTCGCGGATCCATTCGTAGTTCGGTGGCGTATCCGATGGGTCGAAACGGACGGACATATAAACTCAAGGAGTGAAAATTCGAAAAGAGTGAAAGCACGAAAACGATGATCGAGTCAAGACTTTCTAAGCTATTTGCCAGGGGCGGAGAATTGGTGGACGTGACCGGGATCGGTCCGGTCACCTCCGTATGCTAGTTACGCTTCGTATCATACATTGTCGGTTATCGAAAAGAAATCTGCGCAGCCTCTGATCCCGCTACTCCTCCGCGAGTGTACCGTGTTCAGTGACAATTACGCGCGAAACTGGACGCAGGGGAACGGTCAGGCGATAGCGAGCGTAACGGCGCTCGCCTTCGCGAACGAGTGTGCTTTTCTCGACCAGGTCTGCGAGGTCGCGTGTCGAGGTTGCTGGCGAGGCTCCCGTTATCGTGCTGTATTTTCCGGCTGAGAGACCGCCTTTGAAACCTTCCGGGCCTTCGCGGAACATGCGCAGAAGCGCCTTTTCCTGCCGCGCGTTGAGTTGGCCTTTCAGCCGGTCCAGCAATTTCGTTTTGTCGATCAGGAATTCCACGAGCGCGATGGTTCGGCGTTGCGCTTCGATGGCGACGCCGGCAAACCACATCAGCCAGCGAGTGATCTCATTTTCCTTGTTCGCCGCTTCGAGGGCTTCGTAATAGCTCTTGCGTCGGGCAAGAATCGTTGCCGCCAGCGCCGTTAAAGTCGGCTGGCCAAGGCTTTGCGCCAATGCTTTTTCCGCGATGGCACGCCCGATGCGCCCATT
>JASHRM010000099.1 GCA_030037315.1 Candidatus Acidiferrales bacterium | reverse complement strand
TGATGGCTATGCGACGGGCCCAGATCCGGGGCAGCGAATTCCGGATTTCGCGCTGCCGGATCAATTCGGCGCTATCCGCTCGTTAAACGATTTATCCGGCCCAAACGGTCTGCTGCTCGTATTTCATCGCAGCGCCGATTGGTGACAGTACTGCCGCTCGCAGCTCGTGGAGCTGGAACAATCACGAATCCTGTTGGAGAAATGCGGCTTGCGCATCGCGGCAGTCAGTTATGACTCGCAAGCGACCCTCGCTGCCTTTGCGCAAAAGCATGCAATCCAGTTTCCGCTTCTCTCCGATAAAAATAGCGAGACGATTCGCAGATTTGGCATTTTCAATTTCAATATGGCTCCCGAGCTTCGCTCGTACGGCGTGCCACATCCAGTCGAATATCTCGTGTCGCCCGACCGAACCGTGGTCCGCAAATACTTCGTGCCTAACTACCAGCATCGAGTGACCGGTTCAGCCGTAGCGCTGCGGGAATTTGGCGCCGTCGACGACGGCTCTCCCGCGGTAACTTTGGAGAGCGGAGCTCTGGCGGTCCGGATCGGTTTCCCGTCGGCAAAAGCCTTTGCGGGGCAAGAGGTCGCTTTCTTTGTTCGCTTCGCGTTGCAGCCCGGATGGCATATCTACGGTAGTTCCGTGTCGCATCCTTACACCGGCACCTCAATTACGTTTGAGGGCGCCGAAGTTGTGAGTCAACGATTCGAACTTCCGGCACCGGAAATCTTGAATTTGCCTTCGCTCGGCGAAACGTTGCCGGTCCACAACGGCTCCTTTCAGGGAATTGGTGCCGTGCTGCTCAAACATCCCTTGCCGGAAGAAAAGCTCGTCTTGCGAGGGAAACTGAACTTTCAGCAGTGCAGTGACCTTGTTTGCGAAGCTCCTCAAACTCTCTCTTTCGAGCTACCACTCACTTTGGAGCGCTTCGTCGTCTCTGAACGCGATTTAGCGAGAAGCAGCCCGCCCCCTGTAGCGCCAGGCACGGCTAGATAAATTTGCCCTCGCTTCATCAAGGATAGCCCGGCGGCTGGTCCGCGCAATAAAGCCCGGGCTGCACTCAACCCGGAAATGACTAGCGAATGGGCAACAGAGCTTGGTGTATCGCGTGCGGTGTCGCGTGTGGCAACGCTGCCTTGGTTTGATGCGTGGGTCGCTTTGCTCGCGTCGATTGATCGTGGATCTTGGACCGCATTGAAACTTCATTACCATAAGCCAAGGGCGATGGTTCAACGATGGAACTGAAATCCAATACGGCAATGCCATCTCCACTTTCGCCCGTGATCGCTACAAGAACGTTGTCGTTCCCGTCTTCAACCAGCGCGTCGTAATTCTGGGAAAGTAGGAACGGAAGCGCTACTCGGTCCAGCAAGACTCCAAGTCGGCCGTCGAAAATATCAATCCCGTTCGTGGACGGCTGAAAAAGCAGGCTGCCATCCGGACTGAGCTTCATGCCGAAAACGTAAGCAACGTTTGTGGCTTCTCTGTCATTTAACGTTAGGAATGACTGTGCATTCAGATTGGCGTCGTAAAGATAGCTGCTCGCGGCAACCTGAGTTTGGTTGGCGGCAAGCGCCAGATCATAGTTTCCGTAGCAGCATCCTTGTCCCGAACTCGCCTGAGTTACAACCCCCGTCGTCGTGTCCACGCTGAAAACTTGCCCAACGGAATTGAAGAACACGCGGCTGTTATCAGAGCTTACTTCCGTTCGGAGGTAGCTATCCGATGTGCCTTCACCGGGCCCGCCAAGGTTCAGACCTGTCAGTGTTCCGGTATTTGTGTCTAGTTTGAAGTATTGATTGAAACCATCTCCGCCGAGAACCTCGGCAGCGATGTATGCGACTCCGCCATCGGTGATTGCGATGGCTGCCGGATTCGCCTCGATTCCTTGCGGCAGCGATGTTGTAAATGGGAAAGTTTGGACAGTCCCCGGATTGGAGGGATTTAGCAAGTAAATTACGTCTGCCTCGATATCGGCAATCGCCAGCTTGCTCCCATCCGGTGAGAGCCCGAGGCCCCAAAGTCTTTGCGTGACGCCCGCCGCAGGCGCCGGAATGCTAATCGGCGAGAGCCATTGCGACTGAGTCCGGGAAAACACTTGAACCTGACTTGCGTCGGTGAAGTAGTAAACGTCTCGAGTCGGATCGTAGATGCCTTGAACAAGGGCTGATGCAGCAAGAGGGAACAGCTTAGTGGCTGGCAAGTATTTCAACGCGCCGTTCGCGGTTGTTGTTCCTGAGGTCGACGTCACCGTAACATTCGCAGCCGAACCTGCGGACCCTGCAGGTATGTTGAACGAAAGAGCTTGCAACGGAAAAGGCGGAGCGAGCGCAGTGTAGACATAGTAGGCGTTCGCGTCGAAGCCTGTCACAGGCGCCGCTTGGCCTCCCACGCTTACTGATAATCCAGCGGGAATGCTTGTTGCACTGGTCGAGCCGAAACCGTATCCGTAAATAATGCCCTCGCCGCCGCCCTCCGCTGTAGAGACGTTTGGCGTTACTTCTACAACGCTTGGGCCGTAGCTGAAACCCTCCGGGATTAATTGCATCCCACCATCGGTGGTGAAAGTGTATACGTCAACCGCACCGGCTGAGCCCGCTGGAGTTGTTGCTGAGATATTTCCTGAGTTGTCCGTTAATCCGGAGGCAGCCTGAGACCCGAAGTACATCGCGCTTAACGTGCCGACCGGATTAGGATCGGGCAACTGTATTTGAGTTCCACCAGAAGTTGGACCTGTCGCAGGATTGAGATATCCGTTCAAAAATTGTGTTCCAACTGCCCCCGTGTGCAACTGAGTGGTGTCGAGAAATCCAAATCCTTCTTCCATTGGGCCAGCCAAAAGTCCCGTTCCGTCGCTCGCGCCGAGGTTAGGATTCTCACTTGGCCCCGTATTTAGGCCTCCACTAAGAGGCTCGACCACGATATTGGGTAACCAACCGGCCGCATTACCGCTCGGAATGCTGTACGCATAAACAATAGTGGAACTGGACACATAAAGGGTCGTAGAGTCCGGACTAAACGCCAGATTGGCAGCCGATGATGTGTCACCGGCTGTGGTGAACTGCGCAACTTGCTGGAATGTGTGCGCGTTGTAAAGAGTGAGCGACCCAGGGTAGACGGCGAAGGCGAGATAGTTACCGTCAGGCGAAATATCGATGTGTTCCGGACTTCCGTTTGGCACGAAAGATTGCAGTTGCCCTGTCGATTCATTGATTTCGCAAACAGTCCCATCACTATCGATGCTCCCAACGAAGATGGCCGTCCTGTCGGGAGTTCGGGTGAAGCTGCCGATATTTCCCATTTCGCAGAAAGGCAGCTCTGGGACGCCGGGTTCGAGCGAGCTGTCCGCTCCGTAGATGGTTATCGCATTGGTTGTTGGATTCCAGATGGCGAACCCTGTGGAGCCGTCTACGCTGGGGATGCCGCCCTGCTCTGATAGAAGCGCCACGCGGCCGTCGGCCATAACGAGGGCGCTTAGACCCTGGTACCCGTCTGGACCTATCTCCGATGCCAAGTATCTGTGTGTTACGGCCATTGACACCGGATCGATTGTGTAAACGTCTCCGATCAAAGTTCCAACGTAAAGTGTCGAGTGGTCCGGAGTGTCGTCAATGCTCCACGCACCCGGCACCGTGATCGTGCCGATTTCCTCTTCTGAAGTCGAATCCAAGACGATCACTTTGTTTCCGAATGGGTCCGTAACGAAGAAACGCGACGTCGGTGAATTGAAGACGTCCCATTGGCCGTTTAGCGAATAGCCGTATTCGGTCACTGCGTCCGTCCGCACATACCTGGTCCGCGTTGCCAAAGAGTTGGTGTTTCCTGTCGTTACGGTAAGGCGCAGATTCGCAACGTGGCTCACCGTTCCGGATGTGCCCGTAAACGACACTGTTGTTGTCGTTGCGGCGGCGCCCGTCGCCACAGAAAGCATAAAGTTTTGAGCCACACCCAGCGTCAATGTGGCGCTCGACGGCGACGCCGTCACACCTGCGGGCAAACCGCTGATTCCTACCTGGACTTGACCAGAAAAGCCGTTGAGTCCAGTCGCCGTCAGACTCACTTGACCCGAGCTGCCTGCTTGGATCGAGACAGATGAAGAAGTAAAGGTCAGCTGGAAATCCGGCGTCGGCGGCGGATTTCCGCCGCCACCGCCCCCGCCACCGCCGCCACCGCCGTTGCTGCCAGAACAAGCCTGCAGCAGTGCCAGCGCGAACAGAACTCCCGCACACAGAAGCGCGCGCCGCATGCGTACGCGGTTGTAATGCCCTAGATCACCCATGGCAAAAAAAAACCGATTATTGGCTTCGCTGTAGTCTGCGAAGTTTAAAAGGCGGTCATTCTCTTGTGAGGTGCGCCTCAAGTCAATAAATAAATCGATACAATATTATTGTAACCATCTAGTATATCTTTACGGAGCATACCCATGCTATAGTCGCTCGCCTCGAATAGCTTCCGGGGCACACTTTCTGCCGTAGCGTGTTTCGTTGGAAGGCAGGTCTGCGTGCGCAGGTCTCATTTCGGCGCGATTTTGTACAGCTTGACAATTCTGTTTCTGGTCGCTTGCCTAATCGGCCGAGCGCGTGCTGCCGGGTCCACTTCCTTCACAAATCCAATCCTAATCCCCACGAGTGATGACGTTCTTGTTCTCGCTACTGCCGATCTCAACCACGATGGCACGCCAGACCTCGTGTACCTCGATGGCAATCTCTCCGATTCGTCCCGTGCCGTGCATGTGCTGCTGGCAAATGGTAACGGAACTTTCAGGCACGTCCAGGACGTCAACATTCCAATGGCCAACTGCTGTTCGATGGCCATTGCCGATGTCAACAACGACGGTGTGTTGGACCTTATTCTCGCGGGAAGTAATCAGCTTCAGGCGACAGTGTTGGTCTTGACCGGCAATGGCGATGGCACATTTCAGCAGCCCCTCGTCACCACTTTTCAACCGAACAGCATCGCCGACTATCCGAACTTGCGATACCCAGCCGCCGTCGGCGACATCAACGGTGACGGCAAGGTGGACCTTGTGCTCTCTGATATCGGGAACGGCACGACTTACACTCTTCTCGGCAACAATTCCGGGCAGTTTACGTTCAGCGGTTCGATTCAAACTTACCAAACAGGCCCTACCTACCTGCTCGACCTAAATGGCGATCATATTTTGGATCTCGTCGTCACGGACCCTATAGGCGCTGACTTTCTCGTTTATTTGGGAAAAGGTGACGGAACGTTCCCTTCTTTCACGAGATACACCGTAGGAACTGCCGCCGGTCCTTTCCTGCTTGCAGACGTCAATCAAGACGGCCATCCAGACGTTCTTTTTGATTATTATCCAAACCAACTTGGATATTTTCCCGGCAACCCGGACGGCACTTTCGGAACCTGGGTTGCGTTAGGAAATGCTCCGTCTCCGAACCAACTTGTCAGCGCGGGCGATTTAAATGGTGACAGTATTCCAGATCTGACCTTCGTCACTCCGAGCGGTGTGGCGGTATCTCTCGGCCAGGCCGGACCGACGTACGCGGCCGCTCGCACCACAATCACCGGGGGTTCGACAAACACGTATTCCACATTGCCGGTGGTTCCCGTTGTCGCAGACTTTAATGCCGATGGTCACCTTGACTTGGCAATGGCGGCCGAAGGCGGGATTGCAATATTTCTCGGCAACGGCGATGGAACTTTCAAAAGCGTCCCGTTCTATGACATGGGGGAGGAAGTGGGATCTGCGGCAGTCGGCAATTTTAGCGGTCACGGATTTCAGGACGTCGTGGTAAGCCTTTCCGCGCCTCTTCCGCGTCTTCTGTTAGGCAACGGCACCGGTACGTTCACAGTTGGTCCTGATCCCAATACGAGTTACGGCTCAATAGCTCCGGCGGTTACGTTACTCCCCGCAGATTTCAATGGTGACGGCAAACCGGATTTGAATATGAGCCCCGGGTTCTTAGGAGAAGCCTTTTCGGGTACAGATTCGGTTGCCATCAACGCCGGAAACGGCTCATTCGACTCTCCGGTTTCTGTTCCGAACACAACGCCCGTTATGGCGGATTTCAATCGTGACGGTCGGACCGACATCATTGACGTTGTCGGCATGCAAATCATCGTCTCGTTGGGCCAGTCAAATGGAACCTTCACAACTGTCAACACAGCTATACGCCTGCCCGGCCCTACGTTCAACGTGGGAGACGTGAATGGAGACGGCAAACCCGACGTAATTTTGAGTTATGCCGATCATTACGAGGTGTGGTTTGGCAATGGCGATGGCACCTTCAGTTATTCCAGCTCGTTTGAAGTGCCGGGAATTTTCTTCGGAGATCCTGTCGCCGCTATCACCGACCTTGACGGAGACGGTAACAGTGACGTCATTTTCTTGCCCAATTCCAATGTTGGCTCGCCTCTTGACCCGCTGACGATTCTTTACGGCAATGGCGACGGCACTTTTCAGCCGCCCGTATCTATCCCGCTTTCCCATCGATACTCATGGGTGACTGTGGCCGACGTGAATGCAGACGGATTGCCTGATTTGGTTCTGACCGATGGTGCAGGCATCGCTGTGATGATGAACCTCGGAAATCGGAAGTTTGACGCCGAGATGGATTACATTGCGGGCCGCTCCGTCTCGGTTCCCGTGAATGTCGTTGATGTGAATGGAGATGGATTGCCCGATATTGTTGTAGGAAATTCCCAGGGGACCACAGTTACAGTGCTCCTCAATCAGGCGAATGCAACGTCCCCCGATGGCTCAACTGTCTCCGGTAATCTCGCATTAAATCCGGAGCCCTCTGGCTATCTCAATTCTTTCACAGCCGTCCTTTCCGTCGCGGGTCAATCAGCGAGCGCTCCTTTGCCCACCGGAACCGTGAGCTTTAGCGTCGACGATGTTTTTGTGACGACAAATTCTCTAAATAACGGATCGGCCAGTTGGAACGAAGCCGCTCAAGTATTAGTACCCGGCCAGCACACCATCACGGCGCAATATAACGGCGACGCCAATTACGGTCCGAGAGTCTTTTCAGCTATTC
>JASHRM010000098.1 GCA_030037315.1 Candidatus Acidiferrales bacterium | reverse complement strand
GAGTTCTAAGATCGTCAACTAGGGCCCACCATTTTTCGCTCGCTGCGCGAGCGAAAAATGCCGCGCCGGAGCCCAAAGGGCGTAGGCGGGCCTTCTCTCACGCAGCAGGACCCTTGCAAAGCAGACTCAAATGAAGGCAACTGGCCTAATGCGACGAACACGCTCGCCACTGGTTCTTGTCGTCGTGCTAGGACTGTCGTTTAAGGCTGACGGACAGCAACGCGCCGACTCGCGACCGGAGAACCTAATCACAATACACGCCGAAGTCTTGCGCCAGAGCGATTGTCACGTCGACGATGAAGCGTTTACCGCCTCTTTAGCTCTCAGATTGAAATTAACCAGCTCGTCTTCCAATCCTGTGATTCTTGCGCGCAAAATCGAAGCGCCGATTGTCCGAGTCGCACGCAGCGTCGAAAAAGGACAAAGAAATGAATTCCTTTTGGCCCCTGATCCTCACTTCGCAGTTGCCGACCTGCCGGATGCTCCATACTTTGGAGAAAAGCCCGACCATAGAGTATTCGTGATCTTGTCTCACGGAGAGAGCTTCGAAACCATCGTCCAATCGGGCGTCTTTGGCGCGAACGATCCTGCCATTGCCGGAAAAGGAAGCGGATTATTGGCAAAGGGCAGCTACGTGCTTCAACTAGGGGTCATGACATGGCCATATCAATGGCCTTGGTTTTCTTCAGATACGAAGCCTGACGAGCTCACTCTACGCTGGAGGAAGTACGGCGAGCTCGCCACTGGATTGGTCTATTCCGACTTCGCTCCTTTCACGCTTCCGGAGCATTTTAAGAACCCACCTTGCCCTCCACCCTCGAAGAAGCTTCGTGTTCTTCACTAGAATCAAAGATGATGCGATTTTTGCGAAGACCGCTCTATTGCGCCCAGCTTCTCTTCCTCGTCACGTTCCTGCCTCCCATCCACGCCCATGCACAATCGCCAAACGCCGCATCCCCGAAAACCCCGCGCAAGCTCGACCGCCGTTACGCCATCTCCAGAGGCTCATGGTCCGCCGCGGCGATTTCTCTATTCAACACTTGGTCAGCCCCGGACGAAAATCCCGGCCGGCACATCTCTTTCACTTCCCCTGATCGCCGAAAACGGATTGAGGTGGTGGACGAGAAAGTCTTTCTTCACGTAGGCCAGCGGACCTTCGACGCGAACATCGACAACGTCACAAAGCACGACGCCGAACTCGCCTGGGCGGCTGATTCCACGAAATACTTCGTCACCTGGTCCGAAAGCGGTGAGTTAGGCCCCTGGCACATGCAAGTCTACGGAGTCGACCAGTCAGGCGCTCACGAATTTCCCAAAGTTGAGGAACCGGCCCGACTGGACTTCGAGAAGCGCGTCCGCCAGATGCCTATCGAGCCGGACCTTGACACTTCGGAATTCTGGTACGTGTGGAACAGTGAGGAGTATTGCGAGCCCTACCACGTGATCGGCGGACGCTGGCTGAACGGATCGAAGGAGATTTTGCTTTCCGTTCTCGTCCGGAATACTTCCGATTGCAGGTACATGAGCGCTTTCAACGTCTATCGCGTGAACGCTACGACCGGGCAAATCCTCCAGCGCTATACCGCAGAGGACGGGCACAAACGGTTCGGCGACAAGTACCTGCCCCTCATAACTCGTTAGAAACTTACCCCCAGTAGCCGGCCTGGGACCAGTTGCATCCCGCAATCGTGGTTGAACTGATTTTGCAGCGGCGGCCTTTAGGCCGGCTGCTGACGCGTTTACGCTTTGATTTGTCCCTGTACCCGGCTGGGCGGCGCTTCAGCAGACAAGTCAGCTTTGTATTCGGGGACCGTTTCCTCTAAAGTGCGCGCCAGCAGGAAAAAAGTAAAAATACCAAGCGGGAGCAGCTGAATTACCAGACGATCGAGAGACTGCTGCAAGTGCGTCTCCAAATCAAGCGGCGTCATCACATACACCACGAAATAACACGCGGTCATCAGCAGCGTCGTTAATCCGCTGGTGTAGATCGCCAGACGGTCCTTTTGCGATCGGTTCACGCCGGCGACCAACAGATAAATCAGCAAGATCGGCGGAAGCATGTAATGCCATCCTCCCGCCTTCAAAATTTCTCTCACGAACGCCTTTGTAATCGTCACATAGCGATGCAGCGAAAAAATCCGGCTCATCATCGTGCCTGCCGTCTGGCCTTCGAACATGTAATAACTCTGCGAGCCGATCATGCCGAATTTGAAATATAGAACGAAAGCCAGAATCGGTAACAAGCCAGCGGCGAAAGGAACGGCCTCGGCAATCCACCCCTTGATCCCGCGGGGCATCACGACAACAACGCACCGGGCAAACACCAACACGGCAACGAACAGCAGCCCTTCCGGTTTGGTCCATGCCGCGAGCCCGGCCGAAATTCCCGCCAAGAAAAGCCAGCCCGACTGTTTTCCAAACTTGTCGCACAGGCATAAGAGAAGCACGGCGGCCAGCATGTAGCACGCAAGTGGTACATCCGCGTATTGAGTTGTAGCTTGGCGAAAAAATTCCTGCGAACACAGGAGCACAATGCCCGCCAGAAGCCCCTGTTTCGGGCTGCGCAACCAAAATAACGAGGCGGTCAAAAGGCCTGCGCATGATGCGGCAAACAAAAACGAGACCAGAGCTGGTATCAACAGCGACTCGCGCCGGGAAAAAAACCACAACTGCGCGATCGCCCCGGGCGTCAGCATCGGGTAGGTCGTTGCTCCCAAGTCACTTTCCGGCGACAAAAAAACGTCCTCCCAATGCGCCCCGCCTACGTACATAAAGCGGGCATGGCGGTTCCAGTTGTACCAAGCGTCCCAACGGCCATGTGGTGAGACAAGACTTAGCGAAACGAAGCTGATGGTTGCGATCAACACAGCCAGCAGGAAAGCAGCCCACAACCACTTCGCACCACGAACAGATGCGGCCGAGCTTTTTGCCTGCGAATCTTTTCGTCGCTGCACGCCGAGCGCGGCAGCCAGCAGCACGATCGCCACGATCGCCATCGCAGCAGGCTCGCCTGTTCCATTCCCGTGTCTCGCCATCAACCAAAGAAAAAGAAAGATGGACGTGAGTCCTAGACCCGAAACGAGTCCAACGGGCAACCCAAGCCAGAAATTTATGCGCTTATTTCCACGCGGGCGCACGAGCCACGTAATCGCGAAGCCGACGATCCAAGTTGCGAGCACACCCGCGATCAGTCGAAAAATCATCGCGAAGCGCGCCGGAACAACAGGATGCCGTTTCCGTAATCTCGCATGAGAATAAAACCGGGAGGGCGCGGCGCGTTGGCCTCGTGAAAGTTTCCGATCAACAATGTTTGGTCGGGGTTGCCGGAAACCATCAAAGGAGCCAAATAGTAGCGCGTCCACATGAATTCTTTGTCCGGGTTGTTCATCAGGTCGGCCGTGGAATCAGTCACATAGCCGACGATGCCGACTGGCGGAAGATCTTGGCGAATGCCCTCGATCCTTTTTTCGAATAGGGTCATGGGCTCGCTTCCGGGAGGCGTGGCGCGCATCGCAGACCATGATCGAGCCGCGAAGCGAAGCCCCAGCGCCAGACCTAGGCAAACGATCAATCCGGCCGCAACGCGAACTCGGCCTGCATAGCCCATCGTATGTGCGAAATCCCTTATAACTTTGATAATTTACTATCCAGAAGTGCGCAAGCGATGATCTCCGCGATGTTCATTGTTGTTTACTCGGAGCTGATGTTTACTCTGCGCGAGCAGCCTGGATCGGGGTCGGCCCGCGCCGCCGGTCGATTAGCGGATTTCGCCCATTCCCTTTCTTCTAGGCTCTTGATTTGTTGTATAGTTCCCGGCGGAGCTACCCATGCCATCCGAGGCTGCACCGGCCCCTAAGCCTTGGCTCACGCTTCAAACGATCCCGCGCGGTGATTCGCTCGTCATCGAATGCCGCGGCTGGCTCACTGTGGAACACGCTGCCGAACTGAAAAATCACGCCGGCGCCGCGATTCCCGCCACGAAGCACTTGATCGTCGACATGAAGCAGCTCGAAAGGCTCGACAGCGCGGGGCTCGGCACCCTTGTCGCCATCTACATTTCGGCCAAGAAAAACGGCTGCCAGTTCACGGTCATCAACTATGGCCATCAGATCGAACATCTCCTCGATCTCACCCGCCTGCTGCCCATCTTCGAACCGCCTCATCCTCACTAATCCGCCGTCCTTCATTTCAAATCGAAGCGCCCGACCGTTCCATAGGCGACGCAGTGCTCGATGTCGGGCCCAGTCAGCATTTTCATTTTCATCTGTTGAGGATCGCTTGACACACGAATTATTCGATATATTTGGAGTGAGGTAAGACAACTCTCCAGATTGTACGAAGCCTTGGCGGCAGAGTCCTCCTGCGGCCAGCCTGACGGGCGATCAATCCGAAAGGCTTTCTCCTCTTCCTCTGCGACCCTTCCTCGCATTATGCGCTGCATTGTCCCACGTGACTTCCAAGTTCCCCTAGTTCGGGAGCTGCGCATTCCTCAGTCGCCCACTTGTTTCGCCGCCACCAAATCATCGCCATCATGATATATTCTCCGCCAATATCGAGGAGGGCTATGGCACCTGACTCCGCCGCCGCACCTTCATCTGGCCTCCGCTTGCAAATTTCGCCCTGGGAAGACGCTGTCATCATCCGCTGCAGCGGCCACCTGACCGTCGAGCACTCGCCCAGGCTGAAAAATCATGTTCGCGACGTGATCCCCACTACCAAGCGCGTGATTCTCGATTTGCAGGACGTTCCGCGGATGGATAGCTCCGGCCTGGGAGCGATCGTCGCGATCTACATCGCGTGCAAGAAATCGGGCTGCGAATTCATGGTGGTCAATTACAACCAGTCCGTGAAAAACCTCTTCGGCCTTACAAATCTTCTCTCCGTGTTCGAGTCTTGCGCCCAAACCGGCCTGCGCATGCCCTGATGCAACGCTTCGCCTCGCGAAGTAAACCTTCCGTTGCGCTGAGGTCCGTAGGGGCGTAGCTTGCTACGCCCGCTCGCCGACCGATTTCGCCTGCGCCGAGCTAGAGTCGCGCGCATGAGGGACTGGAAAGCTCCTGCCGTCATCGGACTGCTGCTTGTCTGTAGCGCGGGCGTCTCGCCCGCGGTTTTGTCCAGCATCGCTCAAGACGCACCGATCAGTCCTGCTGTTGAAGAAATCGCAGCCGCGCTCAAAAAAACAAATGTCAAAACCGTCATCGTCTTCGATTTTTCCGGACCCAACGGCCAGATCACCGTCCTCGGCCAGCAGCTCGCCGACGATTTCAACTCGGAGCTCGCATCAGCTGCCCCAAAACTTCGACTCGAGAGCCGCTCACGAATTGCCGACGCCATTAAGAATGATGAAGTCGCACTGAATTTCGAGGCCGACCCATCCGCCGAATTGGCTTTCGCCGAGAGGCTGCACACGCAAGCATCCGTCACAGGGCAAATGTCGGTTACGGGTGGTCAAGTACTCGTTCAATTGGCTGCCTATGACAACCGAACGGGAAAATCCATCGGGGACTTCAACATCTCGTGGATCGAAGACTCGGACGAAAAAATCTTGGAACAGAAAAAGCTAGTTCAAACGATCGTTTACGGCATCGAGGCGGATTATCCGGAAGCTGTCAAAGAAGGTTACACGGCACCCAAATGTTTTTACACGCCGAAGGCCGAATATACTCCGGAAGCAATGGAGCACAAAATTGTGGGGACGGTTGAACTCCAGGCCGTCGTCGGCGAGGATGGCCGCTTTCGCGACATTTACGTTAGAAAGGCACTGCCCTACGGGCTCAGCCTTGCCGCTGCTAAGGCCGTAAAGAATTGGGAATGCACGCCGGCAAAGGGCCCTGACGGCAAGCCTGCCGCAGTTCGAGTGATCATCGAGGCGAACTTTCAACTTTCCCGGTAAGCGCGGCCCATTCATCCGCCCAGCTTCCGCCACTTCCCTCCGCCCATTTTCATCCAAATATCGTATCGGGCTCATTCGCCCGGCAGCGTTGACACTGCCCGGCGCGCCCGTATAATCGTCGTGCACTGGCGGCTTGTAGCGCGGGCGTCTCGCCTGTACTGAGCGAAGTCGAAGGGCCCGCGGTTTTATCTGGTTACCGGTCACGCGGAGCCTCAAATCCTCAACTGAGAGCACACTGATTCTGACGCCTTTTTCCAGCCTGGCTCTTTGCTTCGCCTTCGCTACGGGCCCGTTCGGCGGGTACTGGCAGCGGCTCGTCGATCCCACGTTTCGCGGCTTGTATCAGGCCAACACGTTCGACCTCGCCATCATGCTGCCCTATTTCGCCGTGATGACGGTTCTCGCCATCTACGGCATGCACCGCTATCACCTGGTCTACAACTATTTTAAGAATCGCAAGAATGTCCCGGGTCCTCCGCCCGCCGTCGCCGAATGGCCGCGCGTCACCGTGCAGCTCCCGATTTACAACGAGCGCTACGTGATCGAGCGCCTGATCGAAACCGTCTCGCAATTTGATTATCCGCGCGAGCTGCTTGACATTCAGGTGCTCGACGACTCGACCGACGAAACGCAAACTGTGGCGCGCAATTGCGTCGAACGCCACCAGGGGCTCGGCGTCCCGATCTCTTACATTCACCGCGATAATCGCGAGGGTTTCAAAGCCGGCGCGCTCCAGGAAGGACTGAAATCCGCGAAAGGCGAATTCGTCGCCATCTTCGACGCCGACTTCATTCCGCCCGCCGATTTTCTGCGCCGCACCATCCCGTACATGATGGACCCGAAAATCGCGATGGTGCAGACGCGCTGGAGCTACGTCAATCGCCACTATTCGCACCTGACCGAAGTCGAAGCGATCCTGCTCGACGGCCATTTCGCCATCGAGCACTGCTCGCGCTATCGCACCAGCCTCTTTTTCAATTTCAACGGCACCGCCGGCATCTGGCGCCGCGCTGCCATCGAGGACGCGGGCGGCTGGCAGCACGACACGCTCACCGAAGACACCGACCTTTCCTATCGCGCGCAGCTTCGCGGCTGGCGATTCGTCTACTTGCCCGAAATCGATTGCCCGTCCGAGCTGCCCGTGGAAATGAACGCTTTCAAATCGCAGCAGGCGCGCTGGGCCAAGGGCCTGATGCAGACCGCGAAGAAAATTCTGCCGCGCGTGCTGCGATCCAACGAGCCCGCCGCGGTGAAAGCCGAAGCCGTTTTTCACCTGACCGCCAATATTAGCTATCCGCTGATGGTTTTTCTCTCGATCATTTTGCTGCCCGCGATGATCGTCCGCTTTTATCAAGGCTGGTTTCAGGTGCTGACGATCGACTTGCCGCTCTTCATCGCATCGAGCTGCTCGATCTCCTCCTTCTATCTTGCCGCCGAACGCGCGCTCTATCCGAAAACCTGGAAGCGAACTTTCTGGTATTTGCCGTTCGTGATGGCCGTCGGCATTGGACTTTCCGTGAAAAACGCGCTCGCCGTGATCGAAGCGATCATCGGCAAGAAATCCGAATTCGTTCGCACGCCGAAATATCGAGTGGAAGCCGGCAGGCAGCAATCCGGCGTGTGGGTGAAGAAAAAATATCACAAGCGCGCCGGCATTTTGCCTTACGCCGAAGTCGCTCTCGGACTTTACTTCGCCGCGGCCGTCGTCTACGCGATTCAGAACGAAAACATCGCCACGGTTCCCTTCTTCATTCTGTTTGTCTGGGGCTATCTCTACACTGGCCTCATGTCCCTTGGCCAAACCTACGTCGATGGTTTCTTCGCGGGACGTGCTCCGTCGCCGAAAATCGCGCAGCCCGCTCCCACCTTGGTCTTGGCTCCCGCTTCCGGCGTTGTCATCCCGAGCGCAGTCGAGGGATCTGCTGTTTCTCCAGCATTTGCAGGGGCGGAGCTTGCTCCGCCCAGCCGATCGACCGCGCCCGAGTCCCCTGCGCTGGCTCCAACCCCCGCCGAGGTTTACCCGTCGACAGGCGGGCAAGTCCGCGCCGCCGCCTCCGGCGCTTCTGACTAGCTCTTCGTTTTTAGGTTGTCATCCCGAGCGCAGTCTGGGGGGATCTGCCGTTTCTCCCGCTTTTGCGGGGGGCCCAGCTTGCTATCCTGCCTGCCGCGCCCGCGTGCTAGCGTGAATCGGGCAGTCAGCTGCCCAGAAAAGGGACGAAAATGGCGCGCGCGTCGGACTTGATCTTGGTGGAAGGGCGGGGCTTCAGCCCTGCCAGAAATAACGAGCGCGGAGCCCTCCAATGCGCAGATTGATCCGCAGCAAGTATTTGCTTCTTCTCGCGGCCCGGACATGCTCATCGCACGCAGCCAAGGGGCGGCGACCGATAACGACCGCGAGACGTAAGCGGTTGGTAATTATCGCGAGCAATTCTACCCGCCCAGCCTGGCGAGTAGAATTGCCTCTAACCCGCGCCGAATCAGCAACTTCAAATTTTCTACCCGTCA
>JASHRM010000009.1 GCA_030037315.1 Candidatus Acidiferrales bacterium | reverse complement strand
TCAGTTGGTGATTCCAGGGCCAGCGGAGTATTCGATCTTTACCAGAAACTGGCAAGCGGAGTGAAAGACGAAGAGCTTCTGTTGAAGTCGAGCGAGAACAAATATCCACGAGCTGGTCGCGCGACGGACACTTCCTGCTGTATGAAAACCCAGGTCAGAAGACAATAAAGAAGGGACTGTGGGTGCTTCCTCTTGAGGGCGGTGATGCTGAACTGGCAGGCGGGCCTGAACAAATGACGCCGCGAACAACACTCCGCGTCCGGCCTAGAGGGTCGACTCCTGATTCGTCGAATAACCAAACATCTTCGTTCTGGGACTCGTTTGTACGGTAAGGGCGTCATCTCTGCAACCCGGAGTGGGCTACCCGGGATGCGTTCTGACCTATCGAGCGAGACCCCTAGTGAGGGGCCTGCGAGATGAGTTGGGCCACCTTGGAATTGACGCCGACGGGTTCGACGAACACGATCTGTTCCGGGTTCAAGTACATTCTGTCGGGCCCGTGCAGTTCTTTTCCGCGCTTCACAAGGACGTTGTTGGTTTGCTTGGTCTCGGGGTTCGTTTGACTCACGATGTAGTACACCTCTGTCAGCACGGGATCGCGCTCGCCGTAGCCTTGCAGGTGCCCGAAGTAGACTGAGCCGTTCACCAGTAGCACCGCCTGATATGGCGTCGTGAACTGCACAGTCGAACTCTTCGTGCGATCCGCGATGTGCCATGAGGCCACGACGATCACCAGCACCCCTGCCAGAATCCACACCGCCTGCACCAATCCGATTCCTCGCTGATCGCTCATCTCAAGAATCCTTGTCCCTGGTCCATAGCACTTCGAGCAAGCCGTTCCCTCCTGCCGGCGGAGCGAGCCTACCACTGCCATTTTGCTCCCGCATTTTTGCAATCCCGACTCGCAGCGGCCAGCCACCTAACCGCAGACGAAAGACGGCGAACCAGTTTCGGTCGCCGCTCCCTGCATATCAATCGTTCCAGGTTCTTACCGCCCCAGCTCGACCCTCTTCCTTCGGTAAAACGCGCTGAGGGCCAGCAACCCGACTGCGAGCAACAGCAGCTCGCCTGGCTCCGGCGTCGAAACCTCGGGTGTCAATGCTTCGAGAACCACCTCGTCCTCGTTGTCGTAATCGTAGCTGATATCCCACACCCAACCGTCCATATCGAAATCGCCGGGCGCCGCATTCGCAAAAGAACCGCTCTCGCCGCCCGTGTAATTCAGGATATCAAACAGCTTGTCGTCCGAGGGCGTGAACCCGTCTAGCAGGTCGATGTTCAGCGTGTCGGAACTGCCCAACGTCAGCGGACCGCCCACGGTCAACAAGCCGTTGCCGGTGGCTCCGATCAACTCATCGAAGCTGGCGCCGCTCTGCGAAAAGCTTCCGTCGATCGTGAGCATGTCCGCACCGCCCGCTGCTGCGGGTGTCATCGTTCCACCGGTCATGCTGACCGAGCCCTGGATGGTGCCGGTTCCCTGTAGGTTCGCACCACCGCTGATAGAAACCGAGGTTGGATCAATAACCCCTCCTGCCATGGTAACAGTGCCGCCGGTAACGACGAAAAACTCGGAATTGATCACGCCACCGGCTGCAACCGTCACGTTGCCCGCGTTTTGCTGATACGTGCCGGTGGTGGCGAGCGTGCCGGAAACATCTGTCGACGAACCAGCGCCGTTCTGCGTGTACCCACCCACGGCGTTCAACGTTTCCGAGCTGCCCACCATGACGCTTCCGGAATTGGTGAACGATCCCGCGCTCAGCGTGTCGCCAGTGCCGCTCATGGCCACCGAGCCCGTGTTTGTGAATGCGCCGCCGAACGTACCCACCTTGCTGCCGGTGCTGGTCGAAGCGAACGTGAGCGATCCGTTGTTGTTGAAGTCGCTGGTGCTCGAGACCAGCGTCTCCGTGTTGCCTCCAATGGAGATGACGCCGGTATTCGTAAACGACCCGCCGCCCACCTCATCACCGATGCCGTTCATGGTGATGGTACCGGAGTTCGTGAATGCGCTGGCGGTCTCCGCGTAGCTGCCGGTGCTACTCGAAGTGAACGTGAGCGAGCCGCTGTTCGTGAAGGCGCCGCCGGTCGTGACCAGCGTCTCCAGGTTACCCCCAACGGAGATCACGCCCGAGTTCGTGAACGATCCGCCGCTCACCTGGTCACCGCTGCCGTTCATCGTCAGGGTACCGGCGTTCGTGAATGAACCGTTCGTACCCACGAAGCTGCCGGTGCTTCCCGAACCAAACGTGATCGTACCAACGAGATTGTTGGTGACGTCGCCGGTGCCGTAGGCGCCCAGGGTCTCCATGTTGCCGCCAATAACGATTGCGCCGGAGTTCGTAAGCGCGGAACCGTACAACAGGTCACCGGTGCCATTCATGGTCACGGTCGAGTTTCTGTCGTTTGTGAATGCGCCGCTCATGCTCACGGTGTTGTCGGTGCTTCCCGAACCGAACGTGATCGTGCCGCCCAGAGTGTTCTCGAAAGTGGTTGTGGAGCCGTTTGACCCGATCGTCTCGTCAACGCCATTGAGGAGGATCGTGCCGGTGTTCGTATAGGAGCCAGCGTACAGGTTATCGCCGTTGCCGCTCATCGTGACCGCCCCGCCGTTGTTGGCGAATGTGCCGGCCACGAAGATCCCAGACCCTAGGCCGCCCACGCTTGTGGAGCTAAACGTGAGCGACCCAGTCGAATTGTTAGTAAAGTCGCCCGCTAGCTGCACGAACGGGGCACTACCATTCAAGGTGAACACGCCAGAGTTGACAAACGAACCAGCTGTCAGAATGTCATTGGCGCCGTCGATCGACACGGTAGCGCCGTTCTCATTGGTGAATACGGTAGCTCCGAAGATCTCGCTGGAGCTGCTTCCCGAACCGAACGTGACCGAACCGGTGTTGTCGAACGTGCCGCCGCCTGCGCTGACGAGGTCGTCAGTCCCCTCCAGATTAATCGCTCCAGAGTTGGCAATGGAGGTGGCGAACACGCCGCCACCGGTCAGATTTACGGTCCCGCTGTTGGTGAACGCGCCGGTCGCAACGAGTTGGTCGCCGCTGCCTTCCAGCGTGATCAAACTACTGTTGGTGAGGTCGCCTGAGTCGTTCAGTATCTCATCGGCACCCGCCATGGTGATGGTGCCGGAGTTCGCTAGCGAGCCAACGCTCAGCGTATCTTCTTCACCGAGCATATTGAGGTTCGCGCCGGCGGCGTTCGTAAATGTGCCGGTCACGGTCGCCTGATTGAAGACGCTCTCGGCTGAGAAAGTAAGTGAACCGCCGGAATTATTAGAGAAGTCGCCGGAGTCGTTAAGCGTCTCGCTCGCAAGTCCTCCGCAGCAAACCTGGCCGGTCACAGTCATAGCGCCTGAGTTCGTGAACGAACTTGCGGTCAAGGTATCGCCCTGGCCGTTCATATTAACGGACGCTCCGCCATTGTTGGTGAACGCGCCGGTAGTCACCGAGCTGCCATTGCTCGTCGCGCTGAACATCAGCGAACCGCTGTTGTCGAAGGAGCCCAAATCATTCAGGGCTACTCCGCTAAGGCTGGTCAGCTGCAGGGTTTCGCCAGTGCCGAGCGTCAGACTGTTGACGGTGGGGCTAATGTCCAGCGTAACCGTGTCGCTACCCGTGCCGTTGATCGTCACGTTGTATGACGTGCCAGACGGGGTGCCGTTGTTGGGAGTGCAGCCGAGATTCCAGTTCGAGGCGAGGCTCCAGTTTCCGCTCGTATCGGTCCAATTGATGTTGTTGCTTCCCGGGGTGGCGGTGCACTGTGCGTACGCGCCGCTCGCGCCAAACGATAAGACGAAACCGAGGATGAGCAGAACAACCCTCGAGTTGCCTATCCGCCCTTCAGTTCCGATGCCAAGAATTCCCATCGCAATCTGGAGAGGCCCTCTTCCACTCGTTGGCGCAGTCATCTGATGCCTCCTTCTTTGACTCTCGAATCGCGTGGTCCCTGGCGGCCGCGCGACTGCTCTTGCGAAGCGGCAGCAAGCAATTCCTCGAAGCCTATCGCCGAGTTGTCGGCTCCAGCAGTTCCGAAGACTCGCGGCTCCTGAAAGAAGAATGGGCCGGGCTTGGAGTCCT
>JASHRM010000008.1 GCA_030037315.1 Candidatus Acidiferrales bacterium | reverse complement strand
ACCTCGGGAACACCGTGCTGGTGGTCGAACACGACGAGGAAACAATTCGGCGTGCGAACTACGTCGTCGATCTTGGCCCGGGAGCAGGAAAAGCCGGCGGGCATTTGGTCGCTGCCGGCTCTCCCGAGGAAATCGGCCGGAATTCCTCCTCGCTTACTGGCCAGTATCTTTCGCGAAAGATGCAGATACCCGTGCCGGTCCAGCGCCGCATACCGAACGGCAAGTCGATCGCGATTCTGGGGGCGCGAGGGCACAACCTAAAAAATATCGACGTTGTGATTCCGCTTGGATTGCTCACCGTGGTGACTGGTGTATCGGGTTCGGGGAAATCTACGCTGGTGAACGATATTCTGTATCGCGCGCTCGCCGCGAAGCTCTATCGGTCGATGGAAAAGCCCGCCGAATATCGCTCAATCTCCGGCATCGAGCATATCGACAAGGTTGTCCAAATCGACCAAGCGCCAATCGGCCGCACTCCGCGCTCGAATCCAGCAACGTATACGGGAGTTTTTGCGCCGATCCGCGAGCTTTACGCGATGTTGCCCGAATCGCGCGAGCGCGGCTACAAGCCTGGACGATTCAGCTTCAACGTGAAGGGCGGGCGCTGCGAAGCCTGCCAGGGTGACGGCTTGCGCCGCATCGAAATGAATTTTCTACCGGACGTATACGTTACATGCGAGGTTTGCCGCGGGAAGCGGTACAACGCCGAAACCCTCTTTGTGCGTTACAAAGGGCTTTCGATTTCAGATCTGCTCGATCTGCCCATCGAGGAAGCCCTGAAAGTGCTCGAAAATATCCCGGCGATTCAAAGCAAATTACAAACTCTTGTGGACGTTGGATTGGGTTACGTCCAGCTCGGCCAGTCGGCAACCACTTTATCCGGCGGCGAGGCGCAGCGCACAAAGCTTTCCCGCGAGCTATCAAAACGCCAGACGGGCCGCACTCTTTATATTCTCGATGAGCCGACCACCGGCCTTCATTTCGATGATGTCAAGAAACTGCTCGACGTCTTGAACCGGCTCGTCTCGCTCGGCAACAGCGTCCTTGTGATTGAGCATAATCTCGACGTGATCAAACAGGCCGATTGGATCATCGATCTTGGTCCCGAAGGCGGAGAAGGGGGAGGCCGAATCGTTGCGCAAGGCACGCCGGAACAGGTCGCGCGGAATAAGAAATCGTATACCGGGCAAAGTCTCGTCCCGGCTCTCAACGCCGCGACCTTGAGTCTCTCAAACTAGCAGCGGGCACTTTCAATTCCAAAATAAGAATATGGACTACGAACCAAACACGCGCGCGTCCGTCGAGCCCGATAGCCGGCCTGCTTTCCCCGAACCGTCGGTTCCGATTTCCGCGATTCCGCCCGATTTGGACGTTCCGTGGAGCTGGTCGGAACTTCTTATCTTTGTCGTCATCGCGATCGCCGCAACGTTCCTGGTCAGCATCGTCGTCGTGCTGCTCTTTTCAGCGCTTGGCGTACATCTTTCCGACCTGCGACACTTTGCGAGCGAGCAGAGCCTTTACGCAATCGTGAGCCAGGCTATTATTTTCTTCGCGCTACTCAGCTACCTGGCTGCGCAAATGCGCCTGCGTTTCGGCATGCCGTTTTGGCGAACGATCGGATGGCGCGCGCTCACCGTCAAAAGCGTGCCGGTGGGTCTGCAAGTTTTCGGCTATATCGGCGGCGGGCTTCTGCTGACCGTCATCGTGCAGCTCGTTTCCATCCGTTTCGGATCGAAGGCAAAGCTCCCGGTCGAGCAGCTATTTCAAGGCCGTCTCAGCGCTATCCTAATTTTGCTGATGGCTGTTCTGATTGCGCCCGTCGTTGAGGAAACGATTTTTCGCGGTTACATTTACCCGGTAATCGCGCGCCGGTTCGGCTTGGCGGCAGGGGTTATCGCCACTGGCACGCTTTTTGGGCTGATGCACGCACCGCAACTATGGGGTGGCTGGGTCCAGATCGCTTCGCTTATTTTTGTGGGCATCGTGCTCACGTATGCGCGCGCTGCAAAAAAGACTGTTGTTGCCAGTTATTTGCTGCACATGAGTTACAATTTTTTCATCTCGTTATTTTTCCTGATCGGATCTCATTGGCTTCGGGTGCTCACGCCAAGCCCATGAAGTCTCCAAGAGATCGACGAGAGGCCATTACATCCTGGAGATGAACTTTGCGCGCTGTTGAGCCCATTCGCTGGACTTCTGATGGAGTTGTTCTCCTCGATCAGCGCCGTCTTCCGGGCGAAGAAATCCATCACACGTACACGGATTATCGCGACGTCGCCAAGGCAATCAAAGACATGGAGATTCGCGGCGCGCCGGCAATCGGCGTAGCAGCGGCCATGGGAATTGCCCTGGGTGTTCAGCAGTCGAAGGCAAAAGATTTGCGCGAGCTGCGCGCCGATTTCGCCAATATTTGTGACGATTTCGCGTGCACGCGTCCAACCGCCGTGGATTTATTCTGGGCAATCGAACGCTTCAAAACGCGCTTCGATGATCTCGCGCGATCCTCAGACGCCGGTGACGGCTCGGTACGCAAAATTCAGCACGCCCTCGTCGACGAAGCGCAAAAAGTGCATCAGGAGCGCCGCGACGCCGACGAGCGCATCGGCCGCTTTGGCGCTGAATTGATGCCCAAGAGCGGCCGCGTGATGACGCAATGCAACGCGGGCGCCCTTGCAACCGGCGGCATCGGCACGGCCCTTGGTGTGATTCGCACCGCGGTGGAAAACGGAGCTGGATTCGAGGTATTAGTTCCCGAAACGCGGCCCTACTTGCAAGGTGCGCGCCTGACCGCGTGGGAACTGCATCACGACGGAATCCCGCTCACGCTCATCACCGACAATATGGTGGGTCACTTTCTGAAAACAGGAAAAGTAGGTGCCGTTGTCGTCGGCGCCGATCGGATTGCGCGCAATGGCGATACCGCGAACAAAATCGGCACCTACGGCATCGCGGTTCTGGCTCGCGAACACAACGTACCTTTCTACGTCGCCGCTCCCATCTCCACGCTCGATCTGAAGCTCGCAAGCGGGGACGAAATTCCCATCGAAGAGCGCTCTCAGGAAGAGGTGACACACCTTGCCGGCAAACGCATTTCACCGGACGTGCGCGCCGCACATCCGGCCTTCGACGTAACCCCGTCTCGATTGATCGCCGCGATTATCACCGAGCGCGGCGTGGCGCGCGCGCCTTACGAAGATTCTCTAACGAAATTAGCCCGGGCTCACTCGTAGCGAAGCGCTTCCACCGGATTCAAGCGCGCCGCTTTCCATGCAGGGTACACACCGAAGAAAATTCCTATCATGCTGGCCACTGACACTCCGATCAGCACGAGCGTGGACGTAACCGCGGCCGGGAATGAGGAAAACGCCAGCCGGATGCCCAGCACGATCGACGACCCTAAAATTACGCCGATCACGCCTCCCACAAGCGCCAGCGTAACCGCCTCGAGCAGGAACTGCATCAGGATATTTCCGCGACGGGCGCCGATTGCCTTGCGCACGCCGATTTCGCGCGTTCGCTCGGTTACCGAGACGAGCATGATGTTCATCACTCCGATGCCGCCAACCAATAGCGCAACTGATCCGACGGCCAGCATCACGATGAAAATCCCGCTCGAGATTTCGTTCCACGTCTGCACGAACGTATCCGTGGTCATAATCTCGAAATCGTCTTTCTTGTCGGAAGAAAGCTTCCGCACTCTCCGCATATAGCCGCGCACCTCATCCACGGCCACCGGCAAGTCGTCCGTGGAATCCGCCTTGGCCATCAAAACCACATCTTTAAATTCCGGATGCAATTTCTTGAGCAGCGAAAAAGGAACGCAGGCGATGTTGTCCTGTGCGTTGTCGCCGGTGCCCAACGCCTGCTTCTGTTCTTGCAGGACGCCGATCACGGTGAACAGGTGCCCCTCGATTTGCACGTCCTGTCCGACAGGATCCTCGCCATTCGGAAACAGCGTTTGGGCGGTCGTGTGACCCAGGACCGTT
>JASHRM010000097.1 GCA_030037315.1 Candidatus Acidiferrales bacterium | reverse complement strand
TTTTCTTTCCTTACGTTCCGCGAATGAACTCCGCGCGCCAAAAAGTCGAGCTTCGGTTCCCCCGGCGTGGCGCATATCATCAGGACGCCTTCGGAATTCGCACTCGCTTTCCCTTCGGCTTTTTCGAGAAAACGCGCCGAGTAAAATCCGATCTGCAAATCACGGTCTATCCACGGGTCGAACCAACCGAACAGTTTTACGAAGTTTTGCCCCTGCTTAGCGGCGAAATGGCCAGCTACTTCCGCGGACGCGGCCACGAACTCCACTCGCTCCGCGATTACCAACCGACAGACAGCGCGCGTTTCGTCGATTGGAAAATGACGGCTAAATCGAGCCGCTTGATGGTGCGCGAATTCGCGCGCGAAGATGAACGGCGCGTCATGCTCGTCCTCGATCCCTTTATCGGCGCGCCCCGCTCCGATTTGGGCCAACTGGCCGCCGCCGAGCAAGCTGAACGCTTTGAACGCGCCGTTTCGCTTGCCGCCTGCATTGCCTGGCATTTCCACGAGATTCACTCCGTCATACAGTTTCGCACCGACAAATTCGCGACGCCGATGGCCTCCGCCGCGGAAGTGATTTACCCTGCTCTCCGCGAACTCGCATTGATCCAGCCTGAAACCGGATCGCTCGGCGGCCAATTCCTCGACGAGCTCACCAACGATCGCGAAATCTTCAAAATTATTCTCACCGCGCGCGCGCAGCACACCATTCCGACTCTGCTTTGGTCCTCCTCATATTTCGTTTTTATCGACCGGCTCTAATCGAACGGGCGTACGAAGCCGCTCGCGTGCAACCTTTGCTTCATTGCGCGCACGATAAATCATTGAGAATCGCGGCGGAAAAATAGAAAAGGCGCCGAATCTCTTCGGCGCCTCAAGGTTGCTGCGAAATTTCTAGCAGGATTAAGCGAGCCGCTGCTTGCGATAGAAGAACACGGCTGCCAGTCCGAGCACCATGAGCAGGACGAGGCTAGGCTCAGGCGCGGGTGCCATGCCCGATGTAACGTCAAGCGTAAAAGTGTCGCCGTAGTAGATGCCCGATTCCGGATCGCCAACAAGCGTAAAAGTTCCCGTGCTCATGGTTGGATCCGTTTCACTGCCACCAAAGAGCGAACAGTCGGTAACGCTCGGCAAACAAACCAGCTCGGGCAGCAGCGAAAGGCCAGCGTCTGGTCCCGACCCTACGAGATCATTCAGTGCTACGCCGCCAGTTTCGGTCGTGTCGAAGAAACTCAGTGTCGTGGTAGTGGGGCCCGAGATAGTTTCCCCGCCCGGAGCCGGCGCAAAGAGAGTCACGGTTTGATCGGTGCCGAATCCCACGATGCCTGAGACCCCGGCGATCGTGCATGCTCCAGACACTCCCTGACTGGGGCACGTCGGTGGGTCCAAAGTGGTCGTATCAATCGACCAAGTAGCAATTAACACGTCTGTGCTTGCGCCGGAGCTTGTCGCGGTTTCCGTCAGCGTGTAGTCCAGCGTGTCGGCGAGAGCCGCCTTCGCTCCAAATGTCGCCAAGACAATCCCAAGCAATGCCATAAATCCGAATTTAAATCGCATGGCCCCTCCCGCCGCTCTCAAATGAACTCCCCAAAACGCCTGCAAACACTCCTGCGCCTCGACGCGCTGGGGTAGATTGTAGCAATCCTTGTACCACGCCGATACAGGCCCCGAGTCCTACTAAACCCAACATTTTCAGTATCGGAGTTCCAGTACCATCCCGGTACCTAGCGGAAGTCGTTTGCACAAGTTCGTACTTTAGAAAGTCTCGGGTTTTCGTACACCTTTTTGTAGCCCATTTCTAAGGGTTTCACACGCCAGCCCGGCCCGTGCGAGAATGTCCGCGGTTTGCCCCAACTTCAAATCACAAAACGTTCGCGCGCTGCGCTCCAAAAAAGTCTGCTGGCATGGTTTGCACGCCATCGTCGCGCTTTGCCGTGGCGTGCGAGCCGCGACCCTTACAGCGTATGGCTTGCTGAAATCATGCTTCAGCAGACCCGCATCGCCGCCGTGCTTCCCTATTACGATCGTTTTCTTGCCGCGTTACCTACAGTTCACGCGCTTGCCGCTGCCCCGCAGGAGCAAGTTCTCAGCCTTTGGTCCGGCCTCGGTTATTACAGCCGCGCACGCAACCTGCAACGCGCTGCGCAGGAGATCGTCGCGAACCACAAGGGCAAATTCCCGCGTGACCTCGAGGCCGCCCTCGCGCTTCCCGGAATCGGCCGCTACACCGCAGCCGCTGTTCTCAGCATTGCGTACGACGCGCCCTTCGCGGTCTTGGATGGCAACGTCGCGCGCGTGCTCGCCCGTCTCTTCGCAGTCCACGGCGATCTGCGCGAACCAGCGCGCTGGCGCCGGCTCGGCGAAGCAGCGCAAAATCTCCTGGCCCAATCACCCGCAGGCGATTGGAATCAAGCCGTCATGGAGTTGGGCGAAACCGTCTGCACGCCGCAAACTCCCCGCTGCGCGACGTGCCCCGTCAGCCAATTCTGCCGCGCGCGCGCCTTGCGCCTGACGAACGAAATTCCCGCGCCGCGTCGCAAGCGCGCACCTGTCAAAATCAAAATCGCCGCTGCAATCTTTCGCGATCCTCGCGGACGCACCATCCTTCTCCGCGATCCCGGCGCGCACGATCACGTGCTCTTTTCTCGCATGTGGCAGTTTCCCGCCGTTGAGGTCCGCCGCGATCCAGCCGCCGAACTTGCCAAGCATTTGCAAGACGAGTTGGGGCCGGTCGCCGCGTCTCTAATTCTCGAGCCGCTGCGGCCCGCAAAGCACACTGTGACATTTCGCAACATCACTTTGCTGCCCTACCTCGCGCGCGTTTCGCGTCTGCCGAAATCCGTTCGCATTCGCGTCCTGCCCCTCGACCGCCTGCACCAACTCCCTGTCTCAAGCGCCACCCGCAAACTGGCCGCTTCTGTTCTTTCTCAGTAGCGCGAGACGGCCCAACCGAAAGCTTTCCGTCATCGCCTGATCTCCACATTGTTGTCCCATTAGCAGCGCAAAAGCACGGCCGATATTCATCGCAACCGTGCGAATGCTAGCATCGAATCATCATGTCCTCCGCCGCACCGCCGAATGCTGGCGCAATCGCGCCACCACTGCAAATTACCCAGCCGGTGAACGAATCGTTCCCCGCGGTGCAGCGCTATTTCGAGATTTCTCTTTTCCTCCTGGTCGCCACCGGCATCTTGTCGATTCTTTCCACCGGCAAGCTCGACTTTTTCACGGCCGCCGTCGCGTCGCTCGCTCTGCTTCTCAAAGGTGTGCGTCTTTATCGAGGACGCGGCCCCGAACTCTCCGCTCGCGTCGCCACATGGTGCGTCCTCGGCTACTTCCTGTTTTTCCCCCTCGACTTGTGGGTGCTCTCTCGCACGACGGCGGACGCCGCTCCCAATCCGCAACTCTACGCAGCCTTGCTTTCGGCGGTTCATCTTCTGATTTTTGCTGCGTTGATCCGCTTGTATTCCGCGCGCACCAACCGTGACTACATTTTCCTCGCCGTTCTCGCCGCGGCCGCAATGCTTGCGTCTGCGATTCTCACCGTGGAGACAAGTTTTCTCATTTCGCTCGCATTTTTCTTGCTGCTTTCCGTTTCCACGTTTGTCGCGCTCGAAATGCGTCGCAGCGCTGTCGGAGCCGTCTCACCCATCATCGATCCGCGCAGCCCCAGCGCATCGCGGCTGAACCGCGCCCTGGGTCTCACCTCCGCGCTCGTTGCCGTCAGCGTGCTGCTCGTCGGCGTCGCAATATTCTTCGTGATTCCGCGCTTCACCACTGGCTACCTGAGCGCCCTCAATCTCCAGCCCAATCTGATGACCGGCTTCTCCGACAACGTCACCCTCGGCGAAATCGGCCAGATCAAGCAGAACACCGCCGTCGTGATGCGCGTTCGCGTCGATGGCGATCCCGCCCGCGTCGCGGACATGCACTGGCGCGGCATCGTGCTCACTAATTTCGACGGCAAGCGCTGGTTCACCCCTTCGCAGGACGAAAACGTCATCGTTAGCGATTCGGACGGCGAATACGCGCTCGCGCCGGTTTCTCAGCCGAGTCCCGATTCCTATCCGCTTCACTACACGGTGCTGATGGAACCCATGGCCACCGACGCAATTTTTCTCGCGCCGCGCGCGGAGAGCGTCAGCGGCCATTTTGGCGAAGAGGTTCGCCGTCCCGATGGCTCGATCCGCCACGGCTACTTGCTGCTCGATCGCACCGGCTCTCTTTTCAATTCCGTTCACAATACGATCAAAATTCGTTACGAAGGCCGCTCGCTTATTCCTGTCGTCTCGGTCGCCGATCTGCGGAAAGTGTCCGTGCAATATCCTGACGCCGTCCGCCGCGGCTACCTGCAACTGCCGCCGCTCGACCCGCGCACCCAACGCCTTGCCCAGCAAATCACCGCCGGCGCGAAAACCGAATACGACAAAGCCGTTGCGATCCGGCAATATCTGATCTCGCACTACACTTACACGCTCGACCTTTCCGGCCCGCGTACGCAGGACCCGCTCGCGAACTTTCTATTCGTTCGCCGCTCCGGCCACTGCGAATATTTCGCCTCTGCGATGACGGTGATGCTCCGCGTGATCGGCATTCCCGCGCGCTACGCCACCGGCTTTCTCCCCGGCGAGTTCAACGATATTGGCGGCGACTACATCATTCGCGAAAGCGACGCGCATACCTGGGTCGAAGTTTTCTTCCCCGGCTACGGCTGGATCACATTCGATCCCACCCCTCCGGGCGATGAGAAAAAAACCGGCATGTTCGCGCGGCTTGGACTTTACTGGGATTGGTTTCAGTTCGCCTGGGGCGAGTGGTTTATCAACTACGATTTCTCGCACCAGCTGGCGCTCGGAGAAAATTTGCAGAAATCGTCCCGTAGTTGGGGCGACCGCGCGCGCGAAATCTACCGCCGAAAAGAAGAGACGGCCATGCACCGCCTGCAGTTGCTCGACCGAAAAATCGAGGCCTCCGGCTATTCGCTTCCTGCCCTGCTTGTCTTTCTCATCGTGCTCTTATTCGCTTTGCGCGGCCGCACGATGATTCGCTTCGCGGTGGCGCGCTGGAGCCTGCGTGCCCGCCGCGGCGGCAATCTCACCGCCAATCTCGCCGCGCTCGAGTATTCCGAGATGCTGCGCCTGCTCGAAAAACGCGGCTGGAAAAAATCTCCGTCGCAAACTCCTCTCGAATTCGCGGCGGCGATTCCTTCGCCTGAACTTTTGGTGCCCGTCGCGCAGCTCACCAACCTTTACCAGTCCGCCCGCTTCGGCAACCACCCCGCCCCCATTGAGCAAATGTCCGCCATCCTCCGCTCCCTCCGCGCCTCCCTCTCTCAGCGTTCGAATCTGAGATGAATCGCCGTCTCTGGATTCTCTTCGGCGTCATTTTTGTCGCGGTCTTTGTCGTTTATCTCCTCCCCGCAATTCCGCAGAACGAGGCGTATCACCATTTCGCCGACACGCGCATGTTCCTTGGGATGCCGAATTGCCTCAACGTTCTTTCGAACGCACCGTTCCTTCTCGTCGGCCTGCCAGGCATGTGGCTCGTGCTGAGCCGCCGCGCCAAACGCGGCTTGTTCGTCGATCCGCAGGAGCGCTGGGCATGGTTCGCATTCTTCCTGGGCGTCTCGCTCACCGCGTTCGGCTCATCGTGGTATCACCTCAATCCGAACGACACGACTCTCGTCTGGGATCGCCTCCCGATGGCCGTCGGTTTTATGTCGCTTCTCGCCGCCGTCGTCTCCGAGCGCCTCAATGTAAAGGCCGGCCTCTATCTCCTTTTGCCGCTCATCGCCATCGGCGCGGGCAGCGTTCTCTACTGGAGTCGCACGCAATCGCTTGGCCACGGCGACTTGCGTCCATACGCGATCACGCAATTTGGCTCGCTCCTCGCCCTGATTTTGCTGATCGCTCTCTTTCGGCCTCGCTACACTCGCACACTCGATCTCGGCATCGCGCTCGCTTTCTACGCGATCGCGAAAATTTTCGAGGCCGCCGACAAATTCGTCTTTTCTCTCCGCCACATCGTCAGCGGCCACACCATCAAGCACCTCTTCGCCGCTCTCTCGACTTACTGGATTCTCCGCATGCTCCGCCTCCGCACGCCACTCGACGCGCTGCAGCAAAATGGCGTTTGGTAGGGGCGCGGCAGCGCTGCGCCCGGCACGCTTTCTCACCGCCAAGGATTGTCCTCACCCGCGTTTCATGGCATGATGCCCTTACGATTTACCAATCGGAGACGTAACCTATGCGATTGCGCCCGGCTTTTCGCATTTCTTTGCTCGCGCCGTTCTGCGCCGCTTTTTTTCTAACGCCTGCCACTTCCGTCAGCCAGGAAGCAAACGATCCTGCGACCGCTTCTCTGATGAAACAGGGCCACGACGATCTGGCTTCGCATCACTACGAAGATGCCCTCAAGGCGTTCAAAAAGGCGAATCAGATTTCCCACAGCGCGTGTAGCGATTGCTACATCCAGATGGCCGTCGCCGAAACCCACCTCGGCCAACTCGACGACGCCGTCAAGAATTGCGACAAAGCGATCTCCTGCGCGTCGGACGACCGTCTGCGCGTCGAAGGCCACGCCCTGAAAGGCAATCTCCTGCGAAATATCGGGAACGATCCGAAGAAATTGAAGGAATCCGCAGACGAATATGCGGCCGCGATCCAACTCGACCCGAAACAGCCCGAGCTTCACTTAAATCTCGGCATCGTCCTGTTGCAAGAATCGCAGGAGTCTGACGGCATCGCCGAACTCAACAAATACCTCGCGTCTTCTCCAAGTGGCCCAGATGCCCTCTACGCCAAAAAACTTGTCGCCAACCCGAAGCGCGCCGGCGATCCTCTTGCCCCGGGTTTCAGCGTTCGAACCCTTGACGATCAGCAAATTTCTCTCGATCAGCTCTCCGGAAAAATCGTCGTGATGGATTTCTGGGCCACATGGTGCCCTCCATGCCGCGAAGCAGTCCCCGAATTCAAAGAGCTGACGAAAAAATATCCGCCGTCGAAACTTGTGTTGATCAGCTTCAGCGCCGACAGTGACCAGCAAGCGTGGCGTGACTTCATTTCCAAGCACGACATGGAGTGGCCGCAGTATTGGGACCACGACGGCGCCATCGCGCGAGAATTCGGCGTGCACGCATTTCCCACTTACCTTGTGATCGATCAGGATGGGTTCATACTCGACCGCATCGTCGGACTCAATCCGCAGATGTCTGTCGTCGGCCGCCTAAAATCGACCCTCCAAACCCTGCTGCCGAATTAATCCGGCCACGTAGCAAAAATACTTGTCACCCGAACCGTCCGCGTACTCACGGACGTGTGAGAAACCTGCTTTTGCCGTGCCTCACGATTTCCAACAAAATCCGCTCGGCGATCCCCGCATCGGCGCTAAGATACCCGCCGAACGGAGCTCCATTGCGTTTCGCGCCGCAAAATAGGAAAGCCGTAATCGCCGCCACGCTGCTCGCACTCGTCTTGCCCTGCATCACCGCTGCACAGGAACCCGAAGCCCCAGCGGCGCGCGCCGAAGGATTCCCGCTCGGGCCGCCCGGGAAAATCCTCACCTTCACTGCCGAACCCAGTTCCATTCGCGCCGGCCAGTCCGTGACGCTCACCTGGGCCGCTGTCAACGCTGACGACATCACCATCGACCATTGCGTCGGCATCCTCACCGCGCGCGGCACGCGTCAGGTTTCTCCGGCGGCCACCACCACGTACACTCTCGCCGCGAAAGGACGCGGCGGCAGCGACACTCGCTCCATCACCGTAACCGTTCCCGGCACAACTCCCTCTACTGGCGATCCCAACGCCGGCTGCGGCGATCCCAACGACAAGCCCATCCCGCGCACGGGCGACCACCCCGACCTTTCCGGCGTTTACATCGGCGGCTTTGCAATCGCTCCGATGGACAAAATCCCGATCAAGCCCGGCGCCGAACATTTCAAGATGACTGACGCAGAGAGCGCGCTCGGCCCCACCTCACAATGCGTTCCGCCGGGCGTCCCGACGGAGACCATGTGGCCCTATCCGCTGCAAATCGTGCAGAAGCCCGACATGGTCGTGATTCTCTACGAGGCCTATCCGCTCTGGCGCGTGATTCCGACCGACGGACGCCCGCATCCCACCGACCTTGATCCAACTTGGATGGGAAATTCCGTCGGCCATTGGGAAGGCGAGACGCTCGTTGTTGACGTCACCGGCTTCAACGACAAAACCGTCATTTCCGGCTGGCACCACACGACCGCCTATCACGTCGTCGAGCGCTATCGCCGCACTTCCTACAACACGCTCAACTACGTCGCCACGATCGACGACCCGAACGTCTTCGCCGCGCCCTGGCGATATGGCGGCAACCTCCGCCTTCATCCCGAATGGGATCTGCAGGAATACGTCTGCGAGGAAAACAACAAGGACTACAAAGACCTTCTGCTCAACAAAAAATAGCCCGTCACGCTTGCAGCCGACTCTCGTTTTCGTAGGGGCGCAGCTTCCTTGGCATTCACACGCCAGCCTTTCTTGAGTTGTCATCCCGCTTGCCCTGAGGAACGAAGGGAGCGAAGTCGCACGATTCGCTTTTCCCGCGTCGTTTGCGGGCGTGCGACGCAGTCGAGGGATCTGCGGTTCGCTTTTGTGGGTATCGGGGACCGGTTGCCTGAGCCGGTCGAAGGGTCATTCGCCGTCTTTGCGAAGTGGGTCTGCCGCCTCTGTCGGTCAAGCTCCGGAATGCGTTCGCAACAGGCGGGTATTCGGGGAATGCGCGATCGTTCTTCGAGATCTTATTTTGAATCTGCGGGGCAATTCTCAAACCGTTCCTTGCAGTATTTCCACGTGCTCCACTCATCGATGTGGCCGTCTCGAATGCGCTTCAGGGACCAATCCGTGCTGCAGGCAACGTTATATGCGCATGCATCTGAAACTTCCGGGTGCCACGCCTTATTGATTTGCCAAAGGCCTCGGCTTTCTCCTCCATCGCCGGCCGCCTCTGGTTCGTGGCTGGATTCGTGCGTGACGATCCATTCGGCGATCCGCGGATTTACGCCTCCAGTTTTGGCCGCATGCTCGACATAAGCCTGAATCCGTAATCGCTCTCGCGGATTGGAAGTCATCTTCCGCATGCCGGAAGAAAACGAGGGTGAGTTCGCCGCGCGTCTGTCCTCGAAGGCGTGCGCCACCGAAGTCCAAAAAATGGCTACGACGTAAACGAGCAGGAGAACTTTGGAAAACCAATCCGTTGGGCTCTTCAAGGTCCGCTCCTAGCAGGGTCAGATGTTGCGGTACGTCAGTATACGCCGACGCGAACAAAAAGCGAAACTAGAAAGCTAACTGTCCTCCCTTCTCGTAAACCGTATTCGGCTGGCAAAGATCCTTCAATCCGCCAGTCGCTGTATGGCGTTTGAGTTACTGCG
>JASHRM010000096.1 GCA_030037315.1 Candidatus Acidiferrales bacterium | reverse complement strand
GTCGACGGCGCGCTCCCCAGCATTATATGCCGCAAGCGACTTCCGCAGGTCGCCATTGTATTTATCGAGTAACCATTTTAGATACGATGTGCCGCCTTCCACGTTCTGTTCCGGATCGAACGCGTTGCCCACCCCGTAGCGGTGCGCCGTCTCCGGAATCAGTTGCATCAGCCCGATCGCGCCTTTGCTCGAAATCGCGAAAGGGTTCCAGCCCGACTCGGTGCTGATCACAGCTTTCACGAGATTGGGATCCAACTGGTGCCGCTGGGCCGCTTCCCGTACGATGCGGTCGAGGCGCTGGCTCGCCGGCTCGGAGGCATCCGTTGGACCGGCACCGGATTTCGCCGTGTCTGGGGCGGCCATCTTACCCTGAGTCGTGCCGGGCGGCGAATCTACGTTTACGAAAACAAGTTTGCCGTTGTCCACGGCGGCGGTGATCTGCGCGTTCGAGGGCGCGGGGATAGCCAGCCACAAAGACGCCGCCGCGCCGACGCAAAGGATTCTGACGCGGCGGCGCAGCCATGCGGTTCGCTTGCAGCCAGTTCGGGAAGGCAAGTCCATTGCTCGTGACTTGTAGAAAATCATGTTTTTGAGCCAAGTCACGCCCGCACACACGGATAGCGGGCATGAATTTCTGGCGCGAGCGGACTATAGCAACCGGTCGAGAAGGGGGTAAATGGACCGCAAGGCACTTTCTATGGCGGATGTGTCTTTTCCGCCAGCCTCAGCTAAATCGGGCCTGCCGCCGCCGGACCCGCCCACCTGCTTGGCCAGTTCCTGGACGATTTTTCCGGCGTGGAGCTTGGGGATCAAATCCTTCGTAACTGCTGTGATTAGAGCAACTTTGCCGTCTTCGGCTGTGGCCAGAGCGATCACGCCAGAGCCGAGCCTTTGGCGAAGAGAATCCGAAAGAGTTCGCAAGGTTTCGCGGTTGGCCCCTGCCACCTGAGCAGCAACTACTTTGACGCCCTTTACCTCGCGCGCCTGCTCGAGGATGCTGCCCGTCTGAGAGAGCGAATTCTTCAAGTTTGAGGCTTCGAGCTGCTTTTCGAGCGCGCGGACCTGTTCGATCTGCCGCTCAAGGGCTGGAATCAACTGTTCTTCGGACGTATTGAGCAGGCTCGCGGCGTTGCGAAGAGTCGTGAGTGTGCGCTGGTAATCGGCGAGCGCCTTGTCGCCGGTAATCGCCTCGATTCGGCGTACACCGGCGGCCGTCGATTCCTCGCGCAGAATTTTGAACACGCCGATACCGCCCGTGCGATGCACGTGTGTGCCGCCGCAGAGTTCTTTGCTGTAAAAACCGCGTGGGGAGGACGCGTCCGGCATGGTGACCACGCGGACGTTCGACTCCGGATATTTGTCGCCGAAAAAGGCCAGCGCGCCGGAAGCGAGCGCGTCGTCGATATTCATGATGTCGGTCGAGACATCGAGGTCTTTGCGGATTTCTTCGTTCACCTGCTGTTCGATTTCCGCAAGTTCGCTCGGATCGACGGCGGCGAAATGCGTGAAGTCGAATCGCAGGTGATCGGGCGCGACGAGCGAACCGGATTGTTTCACGTGGCTGCCGAGAATATTTCGCAGCGCGGCGTTCATCAGATGCGTGGCGCTGTGGTTGCGCATGTTGCGCACGCGGCGCTCGGCATCGGCGACGGTGGTCACGCGATCACCCACGTGCAAATCCTCTTTCGCGACGATGCGGTGCGCGACGAGTCCCGTGACCGGATAATACGCGCCGCGCACGTCGGCCACTTCGAGCGATTCGGAATTATCGTAAAGGCCGCCGACGTCGGCGACTTGACCGCCTGACTCGGAATAAATCGATGTGCGGTCGAGAACAATTTCCGCCTCGGCGCCTTTTTTGATTTCGTTCACCGGGCCGTCTTTGGTGACGATCGACTCGATGCGCGCGTCGCGCGTTTTCGTTCCGAAATAAAAATCCGGCTCGGTTTTGAATGTTTGCGCGAGCTTGGCGTACGCCGGATTGGCAACCTGCTTCGCGGCGCCTTTCCACGAAGCTTTCGCCCGCGCGCGCTGTTCCTCCATCGCGCGATCGAAGCCGGCCCAGTCGACTTGGACACCGGCGTCGCGAGTTACATCCTCGATGAAATCCTTTGGCAAGCCAAAGGTGTCGTAAAGCTTGAAAACATCTTCACCCTTCAGGCTGACTAAGACAGCGACACTTTTCTGTTCTCGAAGCGCCTGCTCCTTGATTTCTTCGCGGCGCAGATAGGCTGCTTGGACGGCCTCTTCGAGTTTTTTGAGGCCTACCTCGACGGTTCGAGTGAAACGTCGTTCTTCCTCGTCAAGAATGCGATCCACGCGAGCAGCGCTTTCCACGAGTTCGGGATACGCGTCCTTCATTTCCGCACGAACGGCTGAGGCCATCCGCGAAAGAAATGGTGTCGGCGCTTTCAGATCGTGCGCGTGACGAAGGGCGCGTCGAATGATCTTTCGCAAAACGTAGCCGCGGCCTTCGTTCGAAGGAATCACGCCATCGGAAATCAGAAATGTGGCAGAACGAGAGTGGTCCGCAATTACGCGCAGCGAGCCAGCGCTTCTCTCGCTCCGCTCCAGTTTTTCCTCGCGCTCCAAGTCCAATCCACACAGCGTCGCGGCTTCGCGCATCAACGGCCGGAATAAATCCGTGTCGAAGATGCTGAATTTGTGCTGAAGGATTGCGGCCATCCGCTCGAAGCCCATGCCGGTATCGACGGAAGGTTTAGGAAGCGGAACGAGCTTGCCATCGGCACCGCGGTTGAATTGCATGAAAACGAGATTCCAGATTTCGACGTAGCGCCCGCAGTCGCAGGGAAACTTGCAATCGGCGTGGCCTTGATCCGATGCCCTCGGGCCCATGTCGTAATGCAGTTCGCTATTTGGACCGCACGGGCCGACCTCGCCCGGGGCCCAGAAATTGTCGTCCATACCGAGCCCGACGATACGATCGGCGGGCAAGCCCTGAGCGAGCCACCATTTTTCGGCCTCGTCGTCGCGCGGAAGATCGGGTTCGGGTGCGCTTGCGCCCTGGAAGATCGTCACGTAGAGCTTGTCTTTCGCGAGCCCGAAGCCGGTGGGTGATGTGACAAGCTCCCACGCGTACGCGATGGCTTCCTTCTTGAAATAATCGCCGAACGAAAAATTGCCGAGCATCTCGAAAAAAGTCAGATGGCGATTGGTGAAGCCGACGTTCTCGAGATCATTGTGCTTGCCGCCGGCGCGAACAATTTTCTGGCACGAAGTGGCGCGAGTGTAATCGCGCTTTTCAATGCCAAGGAAAACGTCCTTGAATTGATTCATGCCTGCGTTGGTGAAAAGCAGCGTGGGATCATTCGTCGGGACGAGCGAAGAGCTGCGCACCACGCGGTGGCCGCGCTCCTCGAAGAATTTCAGGAAAGTTTGGCGGATCCTGTTGCCCGTCCAGTTAGCCATGGAATGAAATTCATTATACCTGCACTGGCCGCGGTCTTTCGCGTCAGCAACTTCCTTTGCGCGGTTTCATCCGCAGCATGTATTCTGCAAAGAAGTCAGAACTCCTACCAACCTATGATTGCAGACCTCATCGAAGGGGAGGGATTCGCAACAGTCCACGACGTTCTAGCGCCCGCTGAGTGTGCACGCTTGGTCGATGCACTGGATGGGCAAAATTCGCTGCGCAGCCGGGCGGGCATGCGGAACGCGATGCGTCAGCCGAACCTGCGAGCCGTCGCAGGTGATCCGAGGATCCTCGATATCGTACGCGGGGTCTTGGGCAGCGGAGCGATGCCGTTCCACGCGACACTGTTCGACAAATCGCCAACTTCGAATTGGTTGGTGGCGTGGCACCAGGATACAGCTCCGCCGATGCGTGCAAAGCGCGAAGCCGAAGGCTGGGGACCTTGGTCAGTGAAGCAAGGCGTGATCTATGCGCGCGCGCCCGCGGCGACGCTCGCTGAAATCCTAGCGCTGCGAATCCATCTCGACGATTCGGCGAGTGAAAATGGGCCGCTGAAGGTTCTTCCAGGGACGCACCGCTATGGCATTCTCGATGACGACATTCACCGAATGGCGAGGGAAATTAGCGCCGTGGAATGCCTGGTACCTCGCGGGGGTGTCCTCGCGCTAAAGCCCCTGCTGGTTCACGCGTCATCGAAATCGTTCTCGCAGATGAGCAGGCGAGTACTTCACATCGAATACGCGCCGTCGGCGGCGTTCGTCCAGCGAATTGGGCTGGCAGTCGCGTGACGTTTCAGCTGGATTTCGCGAGCAGGGATTTGAGGCGCGCCCAGGATTCCTCACGGGCTTTTTTGTTGGCGTCGTTTGCGTCGGGAGCTTCGCCGGCGCGCATGAAGCCGTGGCCGGCACCGTCATAAGTGACGGGCTCGTAGACTTTCCCCGCTGCTTTCATATTGGCCGTGGCGTCGGGGACCGTCGCCCCGATGCGTGCGTCATTGCCCGCATAGAAAGCGTAGACAGGAGCGTTGATGCGCTTCATCGCGTCGGCATCCGGCGGGGGCCCGTAGAAAACGAACGCGGCGGAAAGGTCGGAACGGTTCGTCGCGAAGCGGAAACTCTGTCCGCCACCCCAGCAAAAGCCCACGACGTAGAGTTTTCCATTCGACGCGGGAATCTTTTTTCCGTAATCGGCAACCGCGAGCAGATCAGCGGTCACCTGATTCGGGTCGAGATGGCTGACCAATTCCATCGCCTTGCTCTGATCGACGGAATCGCTGCGGCCGCCGTTAGGTCCCGCCCCGGAAAGCAGGTCGGGCGCGACGGCGATGTATCCTGCGGCGGCGATTTGGTCGGCGAGGTCCTGCACCCAGTCGGTCATCCCAAAAATTTCGTGGATCACCACGACCACCGGAGTTTTGTCCTTCGATTCGGGATACGCGACGAAAGTCTCGACGTTGCGGCCATCGTGCTTCACGGTGACCCATTCGCGATGGCGCGGCGACTTTTGCAGAGCGCCTTTCGCCCAGTCCTGGGCGCATGTTGCTTGAGCCGCGATGAGAACCAGAATCAAAGCGAAGTATTTCATGTTGGCTACCTCCGTCGAATGGCGCGCACGGGGATCATAAATGCGTCGCGACTCGCGAAGCAAGACAGACCATCTCCACCGGCCTCACTGAAGTCCACAAGCTTTTCTTGATATGCCTGCCCTCCTCGTCTGCTAGCGTGGCCGATGGGCAATGGGTCGCCCGCAGCTTCGCGGCAACTGGGCGGAGAACGGAAAGGAGCAGACATGTGAAGACGGCGAGTTGATCAAATCACAATCACGGCCCCGGAATTGTGCATTTCTCCCCGTCAAGCCTGCCGAGTAGAAATGGGTCTAACTTGCCTGTCGTCAGCAACTTGAAAATCTCTATCCCTCACATCTCGGCTTTTTATCCGGCGGCTCCGAAACGTCCGGGAACGCCACGAAAGAGAAGCTCGCGCTCCGACGCGTGCTAGTATCGACGGCTTATGCAAACGGGAATTATTGGACTGCCGCAAGTAGGGAAAACGAGCTTGTTCCGGATTCTGACGCGGACACGCGTGGAAGCGTCGCGCGGTGCGCCGAATCAGGCGCATGTGGGCATCGCCAAAGTGCCGGATGCGCGCGTGGCCAAGCTCGCCGAGGTTTTCAAGCCGAAGAAGATCACGTACGCAACGATCGAATACGTCGATATCGGCGGCCTGCAAAAAGACCGCGAGAAAAATTCCGCGTCTCTCGTGCCATTGCGCGAAGCGGACGCCCTGGCCCACGTGGTGCGCCTCTTTGAAAATCCCGCGGTGCCGCACGAAGCAGGCACGATCGACGCGCTGCGCGACATTGTGAGCGTCGATATCGAGCTGATCCTGAACGATCTCGAGCAAACGGCGAAACGAATCGAGCGAGTCGAAAAGGATTTAAAAAAGAAAAAGGATCCGCAACTCGAGGCGGAATTGGCGGTACTGAATCGCTGCCGCCAGGCGCTTGAAGCGGAAACCCCGCTGCGCGAACTGGAATTCAAGCCCGAAGAAGAAAAAATGTTGACGGGCTTCATGTTCCTGACGCGGAAGCCGATGCTCTACGTCCTGAATTTGAGCGACGACGAAGCGCCGGAGATCGATCGCGTGGTCGAAAAATATCATTTGGAAAAACTCGCGTCGAAGCCGCAAACGGCGGTCGTGCCGTTCTGCGGAAAAATCGAAGCGGAGCTGGCGGAACTGGACGACGCGGAAGCTGCCGAAATGATGAAAGCATACGGTCTCGCGGAATCGGGACGCGACCGGCTGATTCAGGCGAGCTATCGCCTGTTGGGACTGATTTCGTTTCTTACTTGTGGCGAGCCGGAATGTCGCGCGTGGACAATCGAGCGCGGCATCACCGCCCAGGAAGCTGCCGGCGCGATTCACAGCGACATCCAGAAAAATTTCATCAAGGCGGACGTGGTGAACTGGGAGGACCTGCTGAAGGCGGGCAGCTTTGCGGCGGCGCGCGAGAAGGCGCGGGTGCGTCTCGAGGGCAAGGACTACGTCGTCGAGGACGGCGACGTGATACTGTTCCGGCATTCGGGGTAGAGCAAGGTTTTTCGGAAGCAAAACGTCAAGAGCAGATCCATCGACTTCGGCCCGCGTCCGCGGAGTTCGCGGAACAAAATACAAAGTGCGGGCCTTCGCTCCCTTCCTGCGTCAGGGCAGGCGGGATGACAACTCGCGGTCATGATGATGGTTGCGACGGATTCAACGCGGATATGGCTGGCGCTGCTGCTGGGGCTTGCGGCGGCAGCGGCGAATTTACTCGGCGGG
>JASHRM010000095.1 GCA_030037315.1 Candidatus Acidiferrales bacterium | reverse complement strand
AGCATATGGTAAAAGGCCGCTAGGAATGCCATGCCGGCCAGCAAAGGCTTTTGGCTGGCAGCGAAGATAGCCCCCGCACCCAGGCCGATCGTGACGATCCCGATGTTTTCAATCGAGCTGTGCGCGAGCAGCGTCTTGAGGTCGCTCTCGGTCGTCGCGTAAAGGATTCCTACCAGCGCTGAAACCACGCCGACGATCAATACGACCAATCCGGCACTCACTGTGCCGAGCGGCACCAGATCAAAATTCAGGCGGATGATTCCGTAAAGACCGAGATTCAAAATCACTCCGGAAAGAATTGCGGAGACATTCGCTGGCGCGGCGGGATGCGCCCGAGGCAACCAAGTGTTCACCGGCACTAAGCCGGCCTTGACTCCAAACCCGAAGAAAGTCAAAAGGAACACGCCCCAATGCGTGAAGGAGCCCAAGCCGACTCCAGCCATTTTGAGGGCGGGAAATTCCGTTGAACCCGCCCTTGCGGCGAGCAATACCAGCACCACTTCGACCGCCATGAACCCGGCTTCGCCCATTGCGAGCATGAGATAGGCCGCCCTGCTCGTACCCTCGCGTTGATACTCGAAACTCACAAGCAGGTAGCTCGCAATGGACATCACTTCCCATGCAAGCAGAAATCCCAGGACATCACTCGCGATCAAAATCCACACGATTGACGCAAACAGCAGCAGATACCAAACACTGAAGGCACGCAGGCTGTAGTGCCCTGCGTATCGTCTCAAATAGCTAGCCGAAAAGATCGAACTCGCCAGAACCACGATCGCCGCAGCGAGCAGGAAAATAGCTGAGAGCCGGTCGAGCGAGACAGTAAGAGTTTCCGCCCCACGGATGGTCCATAGCTTGCCGTGAAATTCGCGTCCACCGGCAAGGATGATCCAGCTTGCCCATAGGGCTGACAGGGCAGCTAACGAGCCGCCCCATGCCACTAGGCAGGGAGTCCATCGTTCGGGGACGACCAACGCTAGGATCGCAACTCCGCCGCAAAGAACAAAAACGATAAACAACCCCAACGCGACGGAGCTCATTGCTTTCCTCTATTTCTATTTCATTTGGTGCCCAAGTGTTTCCTCTATGCGACAAGCCCTGAGTGCTCAGAGCGGTTTCGCAGGGCGACGGAATCAAGCCGGTGCATCGCTTTGGTCATACCTTCCTTCTTATGTCAGCCGGAACAGCAGGAGAATAAGCAGTAAGAAGACCAAGCCATAGGCAATGTAAGTGTTCAATCGACCGTGATGCATTCCGGCCAAAAGCCTGGCAAACCAATTGACCGCATCCCCGACCGGGTGGAAGAACAGACGATCTACAAGATGTGTTTCCTCCCGCCGGCGCAGAATCGCTGTCCGGAAATGGACCGCCACTGTTTCTCGGGTGTCCTCGACGATATTGGGTCTGAAGATTGCCTGAAAAACCACTCGCACCGGATTTGAAAATCCCGTCGCCGTGTAACTCATTTCGGGCAGCAGCCGCGGTATCCCCCCAGCCCACAATTCATTCCGCGCAACCGACCTCGCTTGTGTGGCCCCCCGGACAATCAACCACGTCAACCCCAGCAAGAACGCCAGCGCGACAATACTGTAGGAAGGCGACATGGCGAAAACCACCGGGTTTTGCTCGGCTCCCCTCACCAGAAGCACGAGGCCGCGCCCGGGCAGAATCTTCGACCCGGTCTGCGCGCCCAAGTTGTGAAAGTCCTGCAGGAAGGCCGGCGGAAGTTGCTGATTTGTTGGCGTCGCCGTAAAGAATGGGGGTACGAGCGAAGCACTGGCGCTGGCGGTCGCAATGGGTTCGACGGCCCGGTTGAGCGCTGGCACCACGAACGTTGGCAACACTCCGAGCAAAAGACACGCAATCGCCAGGTAGACGGACGAAAAATGAGAGTGCCCGAATACTTTGATCGAATGAGGCTCCCAGTCACCGCGTTTGATCCCGAGAAAACTCATCGCGTAGGCCTTGACAAAGCAGGTGACGGCAAGAGCAGCCGTCAACGCAAGAGTGGCTCCGCAAAGCGCGAAAACAATCTTCACGGAGGAGGAGGCCAGGACAGCGCTTCTCAAAAGAGACTGGAGCGTTATCCACTCGCTTACGAAACCGTTGAAAGGCGGAACGGCGGAAATCGCGAGGCAAGCGACGAGGAAGACGACCGACAAGCCCGGCGCGAAACGGGCTAACCCTCCCAACCGGTCCATTTCACGCGTACCCGTCGCGGCTTCGATTTCGCCGCTCCCTTGAAAAAGCAGGGTTTTATATACGGAGTGGTTTAGGGTGTGGTAAAGAGCTGCGGTCAGGGCAATGGCCGCGGGAACCGCAAATCCCGAGCCCCGAAAAACCATTGATGCACCGATGCCGGCCACGATGATCCCGGCATTTTCAATCGAGCTGTGCGCAAGCATGGTCTTCATGTCGTTTTCAGTCGTAGCGTAGAGAATGCCCACGAGAGCAGTAAGGCTGCCAACCACCAGGGCAATGAGGCCTGTCCCCCAGCCGTGTGCCGGCGCCAAATCCATGTTCAGTCGAAGGATCCCGTAGAAGCCAAGGTTCAGTGTCACCCCAGCCAGAATCGGGATAAATGTCGGCGGCGCTGCCGTGTAGCAGCGAGGAAGCCAGAAATTAACAGGAACAAGCCCGGCCTTCACGCCGAAGCCAAGAAACCCGAGCAGGAAAGCGCCCCAGATGGCCCCCCGAGAAAGCCTGAGTCCTTGGGCAGCCAGCGCCGCAAAGGAGAAATCAGCTGCCCCTCGGCCCACAATCACAAAGGCCAGCACGATGCACAAGAATCCGGCTTCGCTCATCGCCAGCATGATGTAGCCGGCTCGAGTGTCCGTGTCGGGATTCTGTTCATAATTCACCAGCAAGTAACAGAGAATCGACATGCACTCCCAGCTGATCAGGAACGAATAGGCGTCGTGTGCAATCAGGATCAAGACGACAGAACCCATCAAGGCAAAATGGAAAACTCCGAATCTCCGCGCGGGATAGCGTTCCTCGAACCGGTGCCCAAGGTAGCGCGCCACGAATAGCGATGCGGGCAGATACACGAGACCGCAAATGAACAAGAAGATGGAAGACAGCGCGTCCAGTCGAAGTGTGAAGCGGCCAAATCCTTCGAGAGTCCACAAGCGCATCTCAGGAGCTTGACCGGAAATCAATACGAGTGCCGCAGCGGCCATCAGAGCAAGCGCGCAAACAGTGCTGAACACCGCGATAGTCCACAGCGTCGCTTTTCCTCGGGACGATGCCGAAAGCACAATTCCACACGCGCACGCGATGAAGAACAGAAACAGCAATCCTTGAGTCACTCCGTACATTTCATCTGCCCTCAAGAAACCTGAGCCCCTGCCGCCGGCACTTTTCGACCAGTCGCAACGAGCAATCCATGAAGAATCGCTAGGGGAGGGGGCGGATCTCCCGGAATCTCAAGATCGACCGGCAGAATCGATGCAACCCCTCCGGCTGACATCGCGCTTCGGCCGAAGACACCGCCGCTGATCGCACAAGCCCCTACAGCCAGAACCCGCTTGGGATCGGGCATAGCCTCATACGTTTTCTGCAGCGGAACGCGCATGTTTTCGCTGACAGGCCCTACGACGAGCAACACATCTGCCGCGCGTGGAGTTGGCGTAAAGAAGATGCCGAGCCGGTGCACGTTGTAGAGGGGATTGTTTAGTTGTTTCACTTCGTGAAGGCAAGCTCCGCAATCGCCTGCGTCAACAACGATCACATGGAGTGATTTTCGGTATGGCTTCGGCAATACTGCGAAATCTTGAGCGCCCGGAAAGATTTGGGCCCATTCGTAGTCATACTTCCAGTCGAGAGGATAACGAGCGCCAAAATGGCATCTCTGGCAATAAACACAGCGGCCTAACTCCAAGTCTGCTACAGAATCCCGCGCAACAATCGCTCCTACAGGACACTGGCCGGCGGCTTGTTCGGCCTCCGCCGACGATTTAAAGGAGGTCGCCACAGGCCGGCCCGGTGAAACGCCCCGCTCAAGCTCCATCGATTTCGGATAGCGCGTGGTTTGAATGCCGCGCCGCAACCCATTCCAGAACCAGAAACTCACTCGACTCTCCTCTCAGCGATCACACTCGGTGGCCGAAAGTCCAAACGTCGCCAAAATGATCGGGAAATCCTGAAACGCAAAATCCTCGACGGCCACATGAAATCCCAACCAGTTGTTGAACGAAGGCGTGATGATGCGATATCGCTCGACAAGTCCCGACTCACCGAGCCGCAGCCAGTGCAGCGTCGCGCCAATTGGCGCTTCTACCCAACCGAGCGCGAAACCCTGCCGTGATTGGCACGGCGCATGAATCGGTCCGCTGTCCAAAGAAGAAATTAAGTCTCCGACTAAAGTTCCGGATTGATACGCTTCCTGAAACAGAACCCGCAGCCTTGCATATCCGTCGCCTTGTTTCTCGCTCGGAACTTGAAATTCATACTGCTTATATAAGCCGTAGGGGCACTCTTTTCTCAGATCGTGTCCGCAACCTGAAGCGCGACCAACTGGTCCAACCAGATTCAAGTCCCGCGCTGTTTCTGGCGCAACAACTCCGGCCTCCTCCAGCCGATCCAGAAAACTGCTGGTGAAAGAAAGACGGTCTTCTAGAGTTTCAAGCTGTTTGGCCGCCAGTCGCACCGCGCTAAGCAGATCCTGACACTGCTGTTCCGTAAAGTCCCGCCGAAGCCCGCCAGGAATGTTCAACCCAAAGAGATAACGATGGCCGGTAAAGCAGCAGGATGCGCGCAGCAGGCGTTCCTCGATGATGGCTGCGTGTGCAGCGGATACTGCGAGAGCCGTCGACTCGCAAATGCCGGCGATCACTCCTGCGTGATGCCGCAGCCGCTCAAGCTCGCTTAGAAGAACTCGCAGCTGCTTTGCCCGAAGCGGCACATTCACGCCGGAAATTCTCTCGACGGCGGCGCAGAATGCGAGCGAATGCGCAAACGAGGATTTAGCCGCGAACCGTTCTGCCAAAAGCAAAGCCTGGCCAACATCTTTTCCTTCCGCGATCTTTTCTACGGCGCGAAAATTGAAAAAGAGGCGCGGAATCGCGCGCAGCACATCTTCTCCAACGGTCTCGAGCATGAAGTGCACGGACTCGCCGATTCCACCTTCATAAACGGGCCCTACGGGCATCGCGAAGGCGCCTGGGTCGCGAACGACGAGTAAGGGACGCCAGGACACGTTGTTTTGGCCATTCGAGTGAGCCTTCGATATGTCGAAGCGCTTTCGAAAGGGAGCCAGGCCTTCGCCCCAAAACTGATCATGGAGAATGAAATCGCCTAGGCGAGGGTGTTGTTCAAATCGCAATCCGAAAAGATCTTCCACTTCGCGCTCATGCCAATCGGCTGCGTGGACCTCCGCGCTGATGCTGGGAAGAGTGGTGGCGCTCAATGGAAGGCTGACAAGGACTTCAATCCATCCGGCGAAACGCGCCAGGAAAATGTACCGGACTTCCCACGATTGCGGACGTTCCTCCACGACAATTCCCCCGAAGCCACATCCTGCGTCCCAGAACAAAGACCGGCAAAGCGGTCGCAATTCGGAAAGATCGGTGACTCGAATAGACGCGATTGTTCCGCTCTCCGTAGCGGCTACATCGCAGTGAAACCGCCGCTGCAGATCTGCTATCAGGGCTTCTCGATCCAATCTTTCGGCAGGAGGATCGGTCGCGCGGATCACAGCCATCTCACCGTCCTCCCAGTTGCTGCGCCGCAAGCTGCAAAAGCGTGTGCAATGGGCCAGGAATATAAAGACCAAACAACACCACAGGAAGAGCTGCAGCAATCACGCCCAAACGGCACGTCGTTGGGACGCCGCTCGTGTGCTGCTCAAGAGACGGATCCGAGGATCCAAAAGTCATGCGGTTGGCCTGGAGCATAATTCCGACGAAGGCAAGCACGATTAGCGCTGCCAGGAAAGCTACGGCAAGGCCATGTCCTCCACGTACGCCTGCGGATAGGATCGAGTATTCGCTGAGAAAAATCGGAAAAGGCGGCGCGCCGGCGATGGCGAGCGTGCACAACAGGAGCGTAGCCCCTAAGAACGGCGACACCCGCAGAAGACCTCGAACTGATTTGATTTCACGCGTTTCGAGCGTGATGAGCACAGCGCCAGCCACATAGAAACATAAGGATTTGGTAATCGAGTGGTTGAGCATTTGCGATACCGCGCCAAAATCAGAAGCTTGTGTGGCCATTCCAGCAGCGGCCAAAATGATGCCCATGTGTTCGACTGTGGAATACGCGAACATCCGTTTGTATTCGCGAACTTGAAGCAACAGGAACGCAGCAATAGCCACCGAAACAATTCCGAGGACAATCATCCAGCGCCCCATTCGTGCAGTCGGTGAGGCAAGCAGGATCGAAAGCATTCGCAAGATTGCGTACAAGGGAACGGAGGTCTTCACCCCAGACAGAACGGCGCAGGCAGGCGACGGGGCTTGGCTATGAGCGTCGGGGAGCCACGTATGCATGGGAGCGAGGCCTACCTTCGCTCCGAAGCCAACGAACACGAGGAGAAAGGAAAGTCGCAACAGTGCTGGCGACATAGTCGTGGCTTGCGCGCTCAGCGTGAACCAAGTTTCGGGAGCCTGAGCGCCAGTGCCGCGATAGGCCCAGAAGAGAACGAGAAAACCCAAGAGCGAGATTGGTGCTCCCATCATGGTCAGCATGGAATACTTCCAAGCTGCTTCGAGCGCACTGCCCGTCCTTTCAAAAGCCACAAGTAAGATTGCAAACAACGTAATCAACTCAACTCCCACCCACACGAGATTCGGATCGGCCATCGCGGGAGTAGCGATCAGAGCGAAGGCAAAAAGATTCGAAGCGCAGTAAAACCACCAGTTTCTGTGCTTCTTGCCTCTTCCGTGACGCATGTAGTCACCCGCAAACAGAGCCGCAATCGCACAAACAAAGCTCACAAGTACGAGCATCAGCGCCGACAAACCATCTGCCTCGACCCATCGCGGAACGGCAATCACGTGTGAATGGGAAATCACCTGCGCGGCAACCGTCACCGCAAGAGCAAGGTCCAAAAACAGGCATACCACACTGATGAACCAGGCTCCCTTTCGAAAGGGGGGAACCCAACATAGGAACGCTGCAAGTAAGGGTAGGAAGACAACTGCAATCAGCGCCATGGCACCGGTTCCTCTTTTAGCTCCTGCAAAGCGCCTGCCTCTGTGGTGCCGATCGTCTCCTCAATGTTTCGTGCCACGAGCCCGACGATCACAACAATTAGGATCACGTTGAACGCGACCATCAGTTCGGCGATTAACGGCAATTCAGCGGCGATCGCGATTCCCGCAAAAAATGCGCCGTTCTCCATGGCTAGAATTCCAATGAGCTGCGGGATCGCCTCGCGTCGGACCACGAGAGAAAATCCTCCAATGAGCACCCCGGCAAGTCCGATCGGGAAATTGATTCGGATAATCACGTCTGGCGTGAGCGCCATGATCGGACTCACGAGCAACACCGCCACGATTGCCAGGAACATAGCCCATAGGAGGGAGGCCGGAATGTTGAACACCTGTTGGATTTCGCGGCGAACGTATAGCTCCCTTGCCAGCGTGCGCTTGAGAACCCAGGGAATTGCGAAAACCTTGGCGACAATTGTGATGGCCCCTAGCACGTACAAATGAACGGAGTGGAAGGCAAACCCCAGCAGAAAGCATGAAGCGGCAAGCAATAAAGACTGGATCACGAAATAACGGAGCACGCCTTGCACCTGCCGTGTCGCTACCATCGCGAAGGCGGAAAGCAGAATCAAACCGGCGCTTAGTGTATTCAGCGCTTCGGGCGGGGACATCTGTGCAGGCATCGCGCCACCTTCCTACGATACGAAGAATATGCTCACGATCATGGCCGTAACCGATGCGATGAAAGCCGCTCCAAGAAATTCGCTGATTCGAAAAAGCCGCAGCTTGGCGAGCGAAGTTTCAATCGCCAAAAGTACAAGCACGAACAAAAATAGCTTGATCAAGATGAGAGGCACAGCTTCAGCCACTTGCGCAATCGCCTGCGTGTTTGCCAGGCCCCACGGCGCGAGGAGTACATTCAGAAAGATGCAGCCCAGAACAAGAAACTTCATCTGACCGCCCCATTTCATGAGCGCCGCATCTCTGCCCGAAAACTCAAGGCCCTTCGATTCATCAATCATCGCGAGTTCGAAGTGGCCACTCGGGTTATCGACCGGGATTCGTCCTCCTTCAGCCAGAATCAGCATAAGAAAGGCAATGAGCAGCAAGACATGTGAAGGCGAGAAGAATGCCGCGGGACTCGCGATCCATTTCTGTTGGACGATATAAGGGATTGTGGACTGCGCGACGAATGAGACGGTGAAGAACACGATCATGAACACAGGCTCGGCCAGAAATCCCACCATGCGTGTGCGGCTTGCGCCCATTGGCCCGTACGGATTGCCCGTATCCACGGCGGCCAGCGCCGCGAAGAACCCTCCCAGGGCGAGGAAGAAACCGCCAGCCAGCATGTCGCCCATAAAAGCGAATACCAACGGGTAATCCGTCAAAACGGGAATGAGAATCGTCACGAACAGAGGAGTGATGAAGACCAGGTAGGGCGTAACACGAAAGATCCAGGTTGTCTCTGACGAGATCACCTGGTCTTTGTGGAATAGTTTCCATAGGTCCCGATAAGGTTGAAAGATGCTTGGCCCCCGCTTGCTTTGGACCATTTCCTTCAGTCGAGACAAGACTCCGGAATACAAAGGAGCGAAAGCCAGCACGAAAGCCACTTGCATGAGGTTATAAGCGATCGTGTGTTTCATGAGGCTGCCACCTCACGAAGGGGTGTCAGCCGCTGCTTGGAACGAGGGAAGAGCGCGTTCTCCTTGCTTCTCGCAACCGGAAGATGAGAACGAAGATAGGCACAGAAAAGCGCGGAAACCCTCAGAGCACACCGGGTAGTGTATGCTGCGTTTTTGACGCTTGGTTTTGCTCCTCCCATCACCGTCCTCGCGCACCGCTCAAGGTGCCCAGTAATTGGGAGGAGTTATCAGCCGCAACAGCGGCGTTTTATCCCCGGTTAGCCAGGGAGGCAAACTCCTTTGCCACAGTTATTCAATCACAAGAATGATCCGGCCACAACCGCTTTCGACACGCCGTAGTTGGCCGTCGAGCGTACAAGACCTACCCGCTGTTTCCATTGGCGCCAAGATCTCTATAAAAGAGCGCGACAGATTTGATCCCGCCGAAATAATTCTCGAGTGACAAATATTCGTTCGGGGCATGCGCATTTTCGTCCGGGAGGCCGAAGCCCAGAAGAACGCACGGAATTTTGAACAGAGACTGCATCTGAGCCACAAAAGGAATTGAGCCGCCCTCGCGGATGAAGACCGCTTTTTTCCCAAATCCTTTCTCGAGACTGGCAATGGCCTTTTGAAAAATTCCCTGCCGATAATCCGCGATCCAGGGTCGCCCCTTGCTGAGGACCTTAAACTTAACCCTCACAGATTTCGGCAGCACACGGCGAATATGGCCTTCGACGAGCCTGGCGATTTTGTCAGGATTCTGATTTGGCACCAGGCGAGTCGACATTTTTGCGTAAGCGACGGACGGAATCACGGTCTTTGCGCCCCGGTCTGTGTATCCTCCCCAAATCCCATTGAGTTCCAGTGTCGGTCGGCACCACATTCTTTCGAGTACTGAGAAGCCCTTCTCTCCGCACAAATCGCTTGCGCCTACAAATTTGCGGAACTCTTTTTCCTTCCACGGAAGAGACTCGATCTCTTTCTTTTCTCCGCGCGACAACTCCGCCACGTCGTCGTAGAAGTGCGGCACCGTAACGCGAAAATTTTTGTCGTGAAGGCGCGAGATTCCCTCAGCCAATACTGTGATCGGATTCGGAACTGCTCCGCCGAAAACCCCGGAGTGAAGATCTCGCGCAGGACCGGTAACCTCAACTTGGTAGTAGTTCATGCCACGGAGCGCATAGGTAATCGAAGGAACACCGCGTCCAAGCATGCTCGTGTCGGATAGAACCAGCGCATCGGCGCGAAGACGGCGTTCATTCGCGATAACGAAGCTCCAAAGATTCTTGCTCCCGATTTCCTCTTCCCCTTCGATCACAACCTTCACGTTGATTGGCAGTCCACCTTCCGCCTTATGCAGAGCTTCGAGAGCTTTCAGATGGATATGCAGCTGTCCCTTGTCATCAGCGCTTCCGCGAGCATAAAGATTGCCTTTGCGAACCGAAGGCTCAAAAGGAGGTGTTAACCATTTCTCGAGCGGTTCTGCCGGCTGCACATCGTAATGCCCATAAACCAATATGGTTGGTCGGTCTGGCGCTTGGGCGCTTTCGCCATACACAATCGGATGAATCGCGGTCGGAATAATTTCGACCCTTTGCATCCCGCTCGAGGCCAGTTTCGCCGCGAGCCAATTCGCCGCGCGTTCGATGTCGGGCTTGTATTCAGTCCTCGTACTGATGCTCGGGATTCGAAGAAATTCCTTCAATTCCTCGACGTATTCGGGTTGGTGCTGCTCGATGAAATCGATCGCGGTCATGCTTGGACGCCTTCCGTATCTGAGATTTGACTGCCCGAATAAGTGGGCAGTGTCGTGTCCGATCTCGACAATGTAACCTCCTTGGCCTGTTCGAACACTTCTCTATACAGGTCTTCGCCATAGCTGGTATCGAGCGGCTCCCCAGTATGCAGCTGAAACGTTCGGCTTCCGTCGGGTTGTCTTTCCGCTCGCAAGAAAAGTGTGTCTGGCCGGCTGGTATCGAAAAATCCCTTCGCGAATCCATAGAGGTGCGTCACGTAGAGAATTCGAACACGCTTTTCCAGCAGTGCCGATACAATTTGCCGAGCGATCTCCGAGCCCTCACGCTCATTCGTGGCTGCAAAAGACTCGTTGAATAAGATCGTCGCGTTCGGACGAACTTTTTCGACGATTTGGTTCATTCGAGAAAGCTCTTCATCGAACTTCCCGCTCTGCATCGTAGCGTCTTCTTCCCGCTTGTAATGTGTCAGTAGCGCGGAGCACACTTCGCCTTCGAACTCTTCCGCTCCAACGAACATTCCGCACTGCATCATCAGTTGTGCCAATCCGATGCTCCGCAGAAAACTGGATTTCCCGCCTTGGTTCGCTCCTGTTATGACGATTAAGTTGCTGCCGTCCGCATCGATGGTATTTGCGACGACGCGATTAGCCATGCGTAGCGACAACGAGACGTCATAGAGTCCATCAAAATGCAAATGCCGCGATTCTTCAGCCGGAACGGGGCGGGGAAAACATATCGGCTCGCCCTTGGCGGCAAGCCTTCGGCATAAGTTGATGCAGGCGACATAAAATGCCAACTCAGTCCGAAGAGTCCTAAAAAAACTTAGGACATGGTCGCCCGATTCCGCTAACGCCACCGCGACTCGGCCGATTGCTCTATGGCGCATTTCCGAAACGATTCGCGCGCCGGCTTCGTCCCGCTCGTGAAGGCGAAAGCTATAACTTGGCGGGCCTTTTCGAAACAGCCTCTCGATCCAATTCCGTTTCTGATCTAGGGGTTTACGCAGCACAAACGAAGTGCTTTCGTTGCACTCCCCAAGCTGAGCGCTGATTAACACACCGTTTTTGAATTTCGATATCGCCAAGTGGTCCTGCATCTTTCCGAGGTAGCCCTCGTTCAACTCATTGGCGATCATCGTAAACAACCGATTGAATGCCTCGGACTGAAACTGATTCGCATGAGCCGCAACGGTGCTTCGGAGCTGTCGTAGTATTCCAACCAGCGATTCGAGAAGGTCCGTGGCGCTGTAAAGCATCGAGGAAGGATAGTGGCCGACAATTCCCCACGTCTGTTTTTTGGTCGATTCGATGGCATTCAGCGCCAGCCGGTACAGCTCTTGCACTGTCGAGGAATTATTAAGGCAGTCTTTCAAAGCTTCTTGTCGATAGAGGATGGTGCCGATATCGTCCGCCCCACACAGAATTGCCTTCCGCGCAACTCCTTCCAGAAAATCATCACCCCCTGCCATAGAATCCAACACGATGTCGAGGTCAAGATCCTTCGTCAGCTCTTGGGCGTTCCAAGGCAAAGGTCGACCCAAACTAAAGTCTCGATCCCGATACATGAGAAGGGCTTTCATGCCTGCACGCGATCCATAATGCAGTCGTATGTCACGCGATATTTTTCTGCGATGGCTAGCGCGTAGGCTAGTCCGTCTGGAACTCGTCTCTCGATCTTGAACGTTCGAATCGCCGGATCGAGTGGATCGACGCGGCTGACCATGCTCACGGTCTTTTCGTTCAGGAGCGCAAGCTCGTCAAGAAATGTGACGCAGACACCGATTAGGCCCAGGGCCGACATTTTTTCAATGATCTTCGTACTCAAGAAAATCGCGTCCCTAATTGTTGTTGAAGAAAAGATTTCATTGAGAATCACGATGCTGTTTGGCGTCGCGCTGTCAAGAATTCCGCGGATCCTTATCAGATCGTCTTGAAGTTTCCCTCGAAGATTCGCTGGATCTTCGGACCGTTCAAAGTGCGTGAAGAGTCGATCGAACAGAAAAAGATTCGCGGCTGTGCCTGGCACGAGGCAGCCGAGAGCACCGAAATGGTGCAGCTGACCGAACATGCGAGCAAACGTCGTCTTACCTCCCTGATTCGGCCCGGACACCACAAAAATCCGTTCCGAACCGCTCAAGAAGAAATCGTTGCGAACAACGGCCCGCTTTTGGTGGATAAGTTTGTCGGCCAGTGCAATGTCGAAAGCGTTCTGTGCGGAGATCTGCTTAGACCCATTCGATAAGGTCGGCAAACAAAAATCCAGTCCCGCGGTGCGGAATTTCTCAATATATGTAAGGTACGCGATGTAGAAATGAACTTCGCGATCAAAGCGGTCGATTGTGGGATCGAGATAATCGGCACGCTCAGTGTAAAACGCATTCAGAGAGCTGAATACTTCGGGATGCAACAACGCTACCCGGTCCTGTATTTGTGCCTCGATGTGGTTCACGCCGGACCACGGCGGAATTTCGACCCAATGTTTCCCAGCCTCGCCCTCTCGGAATTTTGCGAACGTATCTTC
>JASHRM010000007.1 GCA_030037315.1 Candidatus Acidiferrales bacterium | reverse complement strand
AGAATACGAGCAGCGCCGACGTGACGATCTGCGGCGTGTCGTGCCTTGGCAGGTGCGATCGAGCGCCTGCTCTTTCCATCAACGACCAAATTTTCGACGGCATCAGCCTCGCGCAAGCAGAAGGCGTCGTGCGCGACGCGATCGCGCAGGGGCAGGTTCCCGAGCCCGCGTATCGTCATGATCCGGCAAAGTGCGCGACGGACCCTTATGCGAACCCGGAGCAGAGATACGGAGCCGTTCGCGGCTTGGTGCAATCGCGTGACTCGAATTCGGCGTTCGCCCAACTGAAGGCATCGGGGTTGCGAGGCCTGGGCGGCGCCGGTTTCCCAACCGAGTCAAAATGGCAACTCGTGCGTCAAGCGGCCAGCGAGGAAAAATACGTCGTCTGCAACGCGGACGAAAGCGAGCCGGGCACGTTCAAAGACCGATTTATCCTGACGCACGTTCCGCATCTCGTAGTGGAAGGCATGATCGTCGCCGGAATTCTAACGGGAGCGCGCAAAGGAATCATTTATATACGGCACGAATATGAAGAGCAGGAACAAATTCTCGAACGTGAAATTGTGCGCTGCAAACGCGAGGGCTTGCTGGGCGCAAACATTCTGGGGAGCGATCTCGGATTCGATTTGGAGATATTCGTCAGTCCGGGCGGATACATTTGCGGCGAAGAAACCGCACTGCTCGAAGCGATCGAAGGAAAACGCGCCGAGCCACGGAACAAGCCTCCCTTTCCGGTGCAACAAGGCTTATGGAACAAGCCAACGGTCATAAACAACGTGGAGACTTTCGCCAACGTGCCGTCGATTCTTGTGCGAGGCGTGGACTTCTTCCAATCACAAGGCGTGGCAGGCTGCGCTGGGATGAAGTTTATCGGCGTAAGCGGCGATGTGACTCGTTCTGGCGTTTATGAAGTGCCAATGGGCACACCGGTTTCCGAAGTGATTTTTCAGAGCGCTGGCGGCGTACTGGGCGGAAAGACGTTGAAGGCGTTCGCGCCGTCCGGTCCGTCATCCGGATATCTGCCAGCGTCGATGGCCGATGTCCGCCTGGATTTCAAGGCGCTCGCGGAGGCGGGTTCGATGCTCGGATCCGGCGCGCTCGTGGTTTGCTCCGAAAACACATGCATGCTGGACATGGCTGTGGTTGCCACCAGATTTTTCCGCAACGAATCGTGCGGGAAATGCGTGCCCTGCCGAGTGGGCTCGCAGAAGATGGTCGACTTGCTTGTGGGATGGATGCGAGGCGAAGGCACGGAAGCGGATTTGAAATTGGTCGATGAGCTCGCGGACGCCATGCGGCTCACGTCGATTTGCGGGCTTGGGCAGGTGGTGCCCGCGCCGATTGCATCTGTGATCAAACACTTTCGGGAAGAGATCGACGCTCATATTTTGCGGAAGGAATGTCCGGCCGGCGTGTGCTTCGCTCGCAGTGCGACTGCGCGGCCTCTACCGCGTGAAGCAGTGAAATACGCATGAGCTCTGTGGCGCAAATCGAGCTCACGATCGACGGCAAGCAAGTTTCCGTTCCAGTCGGAACTACCGTCTTCGATGCTGCGCGGCTCAACGACATCGCGATTCCCACTTTGTGTCACCAGCAGAATGAAACGCCAGTCGGTGTTTGCCGCGTGTGCGTAGTTGACGTCGGCGCGCGCGTTTTGGCGGCCTCGTGCGTTCGTCCGGTCGATCCGGGGATGGTGGTGAATACCTGCTCCGAAAAAGTGCAACGGGCGAGACGCACGCTGGTGGAAATCTTGATGGCGGACCATCCGACACCGTGCGCTCGGCAGCAGCATTCCGGCGACTGCGAGCTTGAAACACTCGCAAAAAGAGAAAGGCTCGACCAATCGCGGTTCGCTCCGAGAGCCACGGCACGCGGAAAAGACGATTCGTCGATCAGCATCGCCGTGGATTTCGACGCGTGTATTTTGTGCGATCGCTGCATTCGAGGCTGCGATGAAATTCGCGAAAACTTCGTGCTGGGCCGCACGGGCAAAGGCGTGAACGCGGGCATTGCGTTCGACGACAACCAGCCAATGGGCGAATCGTCATGCGTTTCGTGCGGCGAGTGCATGGTGTCCTGCCCGACCGGAGCGCTCACGAATCGAGGCGTGACGAAAACCAGTTTGGGCGTTGGTCCCGCGTTTCAGCAGGTAACGCCCGAGGAATTGCAGAGGCTGCCGGTGTTTCAGAATGTTTCCGGAACGTTTCTGAGCTTGAATCGCGGAGCGATTGTCCGACGGCATCTCCTAGCGGGCGAAATCATCTGCCAGGAAGGCGAATACGGATCGACGGCGTTCTATTTGCTTGATGGGAAAGCTCAAGTTTCGATTTCAACTCCGATGGCGCATGTGAAAACCCGAAGCAGCCTTCGGAAATTCATTGGCAAGCTATCCAGCGGTCTGGCGCAACGAAAGGAAGATCGGCGTGACGAGGAAGCCGATCAGCGATGGATTCCGATCGATGCGCCCGTCGATCTGAGCTACGAGAATCCGGTCGCCGAGCTTGGACCCGGCGATCTTTTCGGTGAAATGACGTGCATGAGCCTCTATCCGCGCTCGGCGACTGTGCGCGCGGAAACCGATTGCACGGTGCTCGAAATGCTGCGCAACGTGCTGGACATCATGCAGCGGAACAAGAATTTCCGTTCGCAGCTCGATAAATCGTATCGGCGCCGCGCGCTCGACAGCCACCTTCGTTCCGTGCCCGTCTTTGGCGGGTTGACGAACGAGTTCATCGAAAGCCTGCGCGAGAGCGTGGAACTGGTGCGATACGCCCCAGGGCAGGTGATTTGCAGACAAGGCGACCCGGCCGACAGTTTCTATCTTGTCCGAATCGGCTTCGTGAAGGTTTCACAGGAACATCCGGGCGGAGAAATGGTGCTGGCCTATCTCTCGCGCGGAGATTATTTCGGCGAAACGGGATTGCTGCTCGGCGATGTGCGCACGGCTACTTGCACGGCTCTCGATCATGTGGAAGTGGTGCGAATCGGCGCCGCGGATTTCGTCCGGATGGTTCAACAGTTTCCTGAGGTGAGGCGGAAACTCGAAGCGGTTGAGCAGGAACGCATGCTGATGAATCGGACGCGTCTCGCTTCCGTGCAAAGCGTGCCGCTGGACAACTTTCTTGCACAAGGATTGATGGAAGCACAGAGCCTGCTGCTGCTGGATTTGAACAGCTGTACGCGGTGCGACGCATGCGTGCGCGCCTGCGCCGATGCGCATGACGGAGTCACGCGCCTGGTTCGCGAAGGACTGCGCTTCGATCACTACCTGGTCGCGACTTCGTGCCGACAGTGCCTCGATCCGCTTTGTATGGTCGGCTGTCCAGTCGGTTCCATTCGCAGGAGAAATTCGCTTGAGGTGATCATCGAGGATTGGTGCATCGGTTGTGGATTGTGCGCGGAAAATTGCCCGTACGGAAACATCAATCTTCACCCATTCAACGTCATAGCGGACGATCCCGAACATCCGGGGCGTAAGAAAGCCGTGGTGAAACACAAAGCCACGTCCTGCGATTTGTGTACGGACCATGCGGAGCCAAGTTGCGTCTATGCGTGTCCGCATGATGCGGCGCATCGCGTCGATCCACGGAAATTCTTTGCGAATCTGCTAGGCACATTGCCTGCCCGGCAGTCGAACAGCTAACCGTGCATATCGATCAAACACATAAAAAGTGGCTGATCGCGTCGGTCGCTATTTTGGCCGCGGCAACTGGCGTCTACATTCCCTACGCCATGCGCGAGGCGGGCGGCGCAAACGGTGGAACGGCAGTCGGCATAATCTTCGGAGTCGTCGGATTTGCGTTCATGCTTTTTGCCGGACTGCTGGGAGCGCGGAAAAAGGTGCCGATTTGGCGATTGGGCCGCGCGCAAGCGTGGATGCGAGGACACCTTTGGCTCGGCTTGCTCAGTCTGCCGATTATCGCGTTTCACGCTGGCTTCAAATTTGGCGGTCCGTTGACGACAGTTGTGATGATTTTGCTGATCGTGGTC
>JASHRM010000094.1 GCA_030037315.1 Candidatus Acidiferrales bacterium | reverse complement strand
TGTACTAGAAGTCGTCGTGCCAACCGTAAGGGGGCAGACGCCCAAGGTATGACTCATGATTGGGGTGAAGTCGTAACAAGGTAGCCGTAGGAGAACCTGCGGCTGGATCACCTCCTTTCTAAAAGATAGGGAGCACGGTTCGTTTAGTAACGCGAGCACGGCTCTCCAATCCCGGTTCTCACGACCCGGGTGCTTGGTTGCTCAAGCCGGACAGGTTCTGGCCTGGCTCACTCGATCCGCCTACGCTCGCCACGGCGAGCTGCGGCGCGGCAAAGTCGAAGAGCAAAATTACGGACACGCAAGCCCGATCCGATTAAACTCGGATCGGGCTTTTTGTTTTTTGCGCGAAAAATTTCGTGCCAAAATTTGCGCAAAAAAAAAGAAAAATTAAGGAACAGCGATGAGCAAAGCGACGGGACCGTTCGATGTGAAGCTTGTGCCGCAGATGGGCGACCAGATGGACGCAGATCTGAGCCGCATGACGATCGACAAGCAGTTTCACGGCGATTTGCAAGGCACGAGCAAAGGCCAGATGCTGAGCGCGCGGACGAGCGTGAAGAACTCGGCCGGCTATGTCGCGATCGAGAAAGTGACAGGCACGCTCGGAGGCAAGCGCGGAAGTTTTGTCCTGCAACACAACGCGACGATGACGCGTGGCGTGCCGTACCTGAACATCATTGTTGTGCCCGACTCGGGCACGGACGAGCTGACCGGTTTGAGCGGTACGATGAAGATCAACATCGACGCGGGCAAACATTCGTATGAGTTCGAGTACAGTCTTCAGTGATTTGTCACGCATTGAACCGAGAGCAGATTCCCGCCAATCACAACGGCGGGCAAACTCGCTCCGCTCAAAATGACAGGGTGACCGCATAGCGGGATGCGATACGGCCTGTGCGAGAATTGCGTTGAGGCGGATGCGTGGCGCGCGACGGCGAGCAAAAGAAACGGAATCAATACGCTGAGAAAGAGGCCCGAGAAAAAACGTCCGCGGGCGAGGCGTCAGCCAGCAATTTAGGGCTTCGCAAGGACCTGGGGAATTTTCGCGGACCGTATCCTTCGAGTTTCGCGTCGCATTTCAGCGCAGGCGGGTCAAATTACTCCAGTACAACGTACGATCCTCTCAAGGCGTTTCTTCCGGGACATTTCATCGTTTGGATTGCCCACGTAGCGAAATTCTGGTTTCGCAAGCGCCACAAATTCAGAGATTACAGCGAGCCGGGGCGCGGCGACGGGATTTACGAGATTGCCGATCACAGCCGGATCAGTCTAGTCGGCGACTGGGGAACCGGAACCGACGAGGCGCAAACGGTCGCCGACGAGGTGGCGAAAGCGCGCCCGGATTACACGATTCATCTGGGCGACGTGTATTACGTCGGCGACGGCACGGAAGTGAAAGAGAATTTTCTCGGCGAGCAGACGAGCGATTACCGTCCCGTGAAGTGGCCGATGGGGTCGAAGGGAAGTTTCGCGCTGACGGGCAATCACGAAATGTACGCGCACGGAAACGGATATTATGACTGCGTGGTGCCGCGCTTGGGATTGAAAGAGACGCCGGAGAGCGAATGGGGGAGCGGGCAATGGACGAGCTTTTTCTGTCTCGAGAACAAGCACTGGCGGATCATCGCGATTGATACGGCGTACAACTCGACGAAATTCGATTGGGGACGTGTGCCGATCGTCAACAGAAGCAAATTCGTGCGGACTTCGCTGCGCATGAAGCCGAAATGCACCATTCCGCCTGCGTTAATGAAATGGCTGGCGGAGACGGTGGAACCGGACGGCGACAATCGCGGAATTATCCTGTTGTCCCATCATGGCGGGCATTCGTCTTTTGGCGAGTGGTACCGCATTCCGCCGATGCAATTGAGCAAGGTCATTCACCGGCCAGTGATTTGGTTCTGGGGGCACGAGCACAAGCTGGCGATTTACGACAAATATGCCGTGCCGGGCGGAATTGAGAATTACGGGCGGTGCGTTGGGCATGGCGGAATGCCGGTCGAGCGCGGCGCGTTTCCCGATATTAATGAATGCCGGTGGCTCGCGTGGGACAACCGGAAATATGAGAACGGCGAGAAGATTGATGCGGGCTACAACGGGTTCGCGCAGATGGTGCTCGACGGCCCGTCGATGGCGCTGGAGTATCGCGATTTGAATGGCGCGGCTGTGTTTCGAGAAAAATGGCATGTGGATTTGAAAACGGGTGCGCTTGAGGGGCCGAACCTCGAAAAAGTGTTGGATGATCCGTCGGTGCATTTTCGCGAGCCGGCGGCCAGTGATTCGAGGCCTGATTGAATACATGCTGCGAGAGAAACAGCGCAACGGTTCGGCGCCTGCCACAGCAGGCAAGCTGCGCGCCGGTTTTTTGGGGCGGCCTAAAGCGCCGTCCTTCGACGCATGCGACCACCGTGGCAAAGGGCAGCGGGACGCGTTCGGCGGACATTTCGTTTTAGACATATCGGACTTTGCGGGACCGATCCATGAAGAAGGCGGGCATTATCGCGGGCGTGGTCGTGCTCGCGCTGGCTGCATTTTGCGCCTGGCAAATCGCTGCATGCTATGTGGCCGATTCTGAGTTGCAAAGTGACATGAAGGACCTGGCGGTACAGAGTCCCGGGCGAATCGGATTAGGTGAATTCAGCACGGAAGACGAGTTGCGCAACGCAGTCGTGGCCAGGGCCGAAGAGCACGGAATCGAACTCATGCCTGAACAAGTGACGGTGAAGCGCAACCTCACGCCGGGGATGCTGGAGGTATCGCTTGCGGCGGACTACGAAGCGCGGGCGAACCTGTTTGGCGTTCCGTTCAATATCCATTTCACTCCGTCGGCCTCGCATCGTGGCGAAATTGTCGTTCAATAACGAATTGGGGTTGTATGCGAAGCGCAAAGCAAGAAAAAGCAGATCCCTCGTCGGCGCAAACGACGCGCCTCGCTCGGGATGACAAATCGTCGTCCGCGTGCGAGCCTTTTGCTAACGGAGCGCGGCAACCTCCTGGAAGGTCTGCGAATCTCTTTGGTGATACTGATAAGGGAACACACGACATGCAACTGATCCGAGCAAATCGTCGTTGGGGCCGAGTCTGCGGGAACGGACTTGCCGCGCTGATGTTTCTCTGCGCTAGCGCACTGTGGGCGCAGACGAGCCAGACGCAGCAGAGTCAGGGGCAGCAGGCGCAACCAGTGAACGCGCAGAGTCAAACGCAGCAAACGCCAGCGCAGAGTCAGGCGAAGCCGAGCGGAACTGCGTCGCAGAGTCAGTTGCCGCAGGCACCGGGCAAAGTGTCCGTGCAAACAAACCTGGTGCCGATTTACGCGACGGTACGAGACAAGCACGGAAAAATCGTCACCACGCTGAAGAAAGAAGATTTTGTGCTCGATGAAGACGGCCGTCCGCAGACGATCACCAATTTCGTGGTGCAGGGCGATTTGCCGCTCACGCTGGGACTCCTGGTCGATACGAGTTTGAGCCAGCGGCGCGTGCTGGATGATGAGCGCGACGCGAGCTACACGTTCCTCGATCAAATGCTGCGCGCGAAGGATGTGGCGTTCTTGATTCATTTCGATCACGAGGTGGAATTGCTGCAGGATTTGACGGCGTCGCGTCCGAAATTGAAAGAGGCGCTGAAGGATTTGCAGACGCCGGAACTTCAGCGCGCCGATGACCAGGGTGACGACGGCGGGCAGGGCGGCGGCAGAGGTCACATGCATGGCGGCGGGACGCTGCTCTACGATGCTGTCTATCTGGCCTCGAACGAAATCATGAAAAAGCAAAAGGGACGCAAAGCGCTGTTTGTCTTGACGGATGGCGTGGATCGCGGCAGCAAAGAAACGTTGCAGGACGCGATTGAGGCCGCGCAGCGCGCGGACACTTCGGTTTACTCGATTTTGTTCGCCGATGAGGAATCGGAAAATCACGGCTATGGACACCACGGCGGATGGTCCATGGGCGGTCCGGGAGGAACGGGAGGGCCGGGCGGCGGTGGTGGATGGCCTGGCGGAGGTGGAGGAGGCCGCGGAGGCGGGCGCTATCCGCAGGAAGAGCGTCCGGATGGAACGCGAGTGCTCGAAAAACTTTCCCTGGAAACGGGCGGGCACTTTTTCAAAGTGTCGAAAAAACTGCCGATTGATCAGGTCTACGCGCAGGCGGAAGAGGAATTACGCAACCAATATATATTGGGTTATGCGCCTGATCACAGCGAGTCGGGCGAGGGTTATCACAAGATTCATCTGACGACGAAAGACAAGGATCTGACCGTGCAGGCGCGCGACGGGTATTACTCGGATAAATGATCGCGCCGGAACGGTTCAGCGCAGCTTCACTTCGTAGCCTGTGTCGGGGTTCAGCGTTTCGTGAGTGCGGCCTTGCCGATTCGACGAAATCGTGCCGAGCATTCTTGCCGGACATACTTCCTCCGTCAGTACAGGCGGCATGCCGTGCCCCTACATAGCCTCCGCGCCTGCCTCCGCAAATCACCGGTGTTAATCGGCACATCTGTCGTAATGCTGGCGGCGGGGGTGTGGGCGCAGGGACAGCACGCGGATGCGGCGAGGGCGGCGCACGGCGACGGCTCGAACGCCGCGCATCCGACGTTTTCGCAAGATGTGGCGCCGATCGTCTACCAGCATTGCGCGGAGTGCCACCACTCGAATCAGCCGGGCGCGCTGTGTGGGACGAACGCGTTTGCGCTGCTGAGTTACGACGAGGTGAAAAATCACGCGGAGGAAATCGCCGCGGTGACGCGCGGCCACGTGATGCCTCCATTTTTGCCCGAAGCGGGCTACGGAGATTTCGCCAACGCGAATCGGTTGAGCGACGCGCAGGTCCGGACGATTGCGGAATGGGTCCGCGACGGCGCCCCGCGCGGAGACGCCGCAGCCGAGCCGGCGGCGCCGAAATATTCCGATGCGTGGCAACTCGGGCAGCCGGATTTGATTTTGGAATCTTCGCAAGGGATTACGATTCCCGCGTCGGGTCCGGACGTTTTCTGGAATTTCATTTTTTCGCCGCGCGTGAAAACGACGCGGTACATTCGCGCGATCGAAATTCGTCCCGGAAGCGACTTGAGTTTAGTGCATCACGCGAATGTGGTGCTCGATCCTGCGCGTTCGGGGCGGGAGATCGAGAAAAGTCCCGGCGCGGGCTTTCCGGGGATGGATTTGACGCTAGAGAGCAGTCCTTTTTTTATCCCCGGCAATTTTCTTTTTTGGAAGCCGGGCGGCGCGCCGTGGATTGAGCCGCAGGGCTTCGCGTGGCGACTCGATCCGGGCACCGATCTGGTGCTGAACGCGCATTTCATGCCGATTGGCAAGGCCGAAGAAACAAAGCCTTCCATCGGTCTGTACTTCACGGATCAAAAGCCGACGAAATTTCCGATGCTGATCGAGCTGCAGGATGACGAGGCGCTCGATATTCCCGCAGGCGCGCGGGATTTCGTGGTGCGCGATAGTTTTCGTCTGCCGGTGGACGTGGACGCGCTGGCGATTTATCCGCACGCGCATTATTTGGGGCACGTGCTGGAGGGTTACGCGACTTTGCCGAGCGGCGAGAAAAGATGGCTGCTTCGGATTCCGGATTGGGATCCGAAATGGCAGGAAGTTTTTCATTATCGCGAGCCGGTCTTTTTGCCGAAGGGCACGGTGATTTCGATGCGGTATTCGTTCGACAATTCGGCGGCGAATCCGCGGAATCCCAACTCGCCTCCGAAACGGGTGCAGGGCGGCAACCAGTCGACAGATGAGATGGCGCATTTGTGGCTGCAATTGCTGCCGCGTCCGGATGCGGGTCCCGACGCGCGGATCGAAATCGAGCAGGCGCTGCTCGAGCATCGCGTGGGGAAATATAGCGGGGATTTCGATTCGCGATTGGCGCTCGGAACGCTGATGCTGGCGCGATCCAATGCGGGGGAAGCGGTCCCAATGCTGGAAGCGGCGACGCGGCTCGAGCCGAAGCGCGAAGATGCGCGGCGGATTTATGGGATGGCGCTCGAGGCCGTCGGCCGAAATGGCGAGGCGATCGAGCAGTTTCGCGCGGCGCTAGCGTTGAAGAGCGATGACGATTCAGCGCGATATAGTTTGTCACGCGCGCTGCTGAAGGGCGGGAAGGTCGCAGAGGCGCGGAAAAATTTCGCGCGCGTCGCCGAAGCGGAGCCGAAAAATGCGGAGATTCGCGTCGAGTTTGGCGAGCTGCTGTTACGTCATGGAATGGCGGCGGAGGCGGTGGAGCAATTCAATGCGGCGCTGGTGATTGAGCCGGGGATGAAGACGGCGATTCGGGATCGCGATGAGGCGGCCGAGCGGTTGCAGGAGACGCCGTGAGATTTTTTCTGCGGTGCGCGTCGAATAAACCACAAACATGCTGCGGGTGAACCTGCGCAATGGTATGCGCTGCGCGACCCTTATTTTTGTCGGGGCTGAGAGCCCCGACCCACAAAGCCAGAGAGCTGACTAGCTCGACCTATGCTGCTTCAGTTGGTCGAGAATCCGGATTCTTCGACCAGATACTGACCTTCATTCCATGTCCTGTGACCCGGAGCTTCTCGATCCCCAATATCTCGAGGGCCTCGTGCCAAACCTCCTTCTTCGGATTGTCCGGGTCAGGAATATGATCATTCCAAGTTACGCTTGCTCCAGAGCATTCTAGCAGCTCGTAAATTCGGCAAATTGCTGTTCAAACGCTGTCGAATCGCTCATAGATGTTGTCGGTCCTTGCCGGCGGTTATTTTTTGGGGGGTTCGTAGAGTTCGACGAAGGCGCCGACGTCGGGATCGCGAACGAGGACAACGCGGTAGCCGCCTTTCATCTCGGCGATGGCGGTGGAGACGACGGTTGCACCAAAACTTTTCAGGCGGAAGAGCAGATCGTCGATGTCGGTGACTTCGAAGCCGACGTAATTCACGCCGCTGTCGGTGATACTGTAGGGCTCGACGGGCTTCTTGCGATTTTCGTATTCGACAATTTCAAAGCGCATACGCGCATTCGGGTCGGCAGCTTCGGCGAAAGTTCCGTTGAGCAGCTTGATGACGTTGCCGTGGCCGCCGACGGCGGAGTCGATGAAGTCGCCGCCGATCCACTGCGGAGGCTGCGCGGGCATTTGTTCGCCGAGCATTACGCCGTAAAACGCGCGCGCTTTATCGGGATCGAGAATTACGAGGCCGATGTGATTGAAGCCGGGAACGTCGGCGGGACGCGCGGGACGGCCGTCGGTGGCCGGGATCGCGGGGCGCTGCTCGGAGATTTCGACGTCCATGCCGTCGGGATCGGTGAGGTAGGCGATGGTCCCTTTCTTTGCACCGGGCGCTGCGATCAACTCGCCTCCCCAGGTGCGCGGCCAGAGCATGTTGGCGGCTTTCAAGTCGGACCAAAGCTTGGCGGCATCGGGAACGGTGAGGTCGATATGGGTGGCTCCAGGTTCCCACGGAGTTTTGCCTTTCATCACGTCGCGGCGCTTGATTCCGCGGAATTGGCGCAGGTAGAGCGTGAACGGCTTGCCGGAAATGTTGCTGTTGATGGTGAGCTTGGCCATCCGAGATTCCACGCCTTTTGTGCCGTGGATCTGGTCCATCACGGGATCTTTGCGCCACTCTTTGTTGACGCCTTCGACTTCGGTAAAGCCGAGGATTTTATAAAACGCGACGGATTTATCGAGGTCGGAAACCATGCGCCCGTCGAAATCGATGCCGACGACCTGGCCTTTGTTGGGGCCAAAATTTTGCGGCGCAGCGGAAGGGACGAGAGTCGCCGCGAGAGAAAGCGCGCCCAAGACAGACAAGGCGAAAAATGATGCGGATCGCATGGGATTCCTTCGGATCATGCCAATTCCCCCAGGGCTAGATTCTGTGGTTCGTTGCGCCGAGCCGTATGTCTAACACGCATGGAAGGAGCGTGTCCAGCAGCAGAGGACAGTGAAAGACGGCAGCACTATGAGAAAACAAGAAAAAGCAGATCCCTCGTCGGCGCAAACGTCGCGCCTCGCTCGGGATGAAAATATGAAAGCGCGACTCCTGCCGCCGGCGTAGGCTGGCGGCGGAAGAAGAAAAACCTCCTGGCCAAAGGAGGTAGAACGAGGAGTCGCGCATGGAAGAATATATCGCATTCGACAGTCATAAGCGGTACACGTGGGTGGAGCACGAACAGGTGGCGACAGGAGAAGTGAAGCAGTATCGGTTGAATCACGCACCGGGGGCGATTCGGCAAGCGTTGGCAGGTAGTGCGCCGGGGACGCCGGTGGCGATCGAAGCGACGGGCAACTGGTATTGGATCATCGACGAGATCGAGCAGGCGCAGCTGGAGCCGCGTTTGGTGCATCCGCGGAAAGCCAAGCTGATGATGGGACAGATCAACAAGACGGACAAGCTGGACGCTCATGGAATGAACCGGCTGCAGCGGAACGGCACGCTGCCGACGGTGTGGATTCCGCCGGGCGCGTTGCGGGAGCTGCGCGAATTGACGCGCACACGAATGGTGCTGGCGGCGCAGCGCACGCGGTGGAAGAACCGCATCACGGCGACGCTGGCGAAGTGGGGATTGCCACCCAGCGAGCACAGCGACGCGTACGGGAAGAAAGCGCGAGCGGAGATGGAAGAGAAACTCGAGCGATTGCCGGAGCAGACGCGCTGGGCTACGCGGCAGATGCTGACGCAATTGGATGTATTGCAGATGCAGATCGCGGAGTTTGAGCGGCGCCTGGAAGAACTGGTGGAGGAGACGCCGGAGATGCAGCGGCTGAAAACTCTTCCAGGAGTGGGTGTGATTCTGGCGGCCACGATTGCCTTGGAGATCGGCGATGTAGGACGGTTTTTGAGCGCGGAACGATTGGCCAGTTATGCCGGAACGACGCCGCGCGTCCACGCCAGTGGCGATCGCGTGCGCTACGGACGAACGCGTCCGGACGTGAATCGATATTTGAAGTGGGCGTTTTCCGAAGCGGCGAACTCGGTGGCGGTGAACCATGTGCGATGTGCGGGGCGGCACGTGAGTGAATTGTATGCGCGGTTGCGGCGGCGCAAAGGGCACGCTACGGCGGTGGGCGCCGTGGCACGCCATCTGGCGGAAGCTGCGTTTCACATGCTGAGCCGCCAACAGGATTATCGAGATCCGGCTGCGGTCGTGGGTCGGACCAGCGAGGTGTGAGCGCGATGCTGTCATGAGCCTCTGGCTCGCGGGATGAATGCGACACACCTCCGGATATGTTCATGCCCGAACTCAGGGCGTAGAGATGACTGGGTGCGACCCCGAAGCTCGCCGATCTCGATTGCTTGACCGTCGCGCTTTCAGAGATGACAACTTAGGGGCAAGCGATTCGCGGCGGGGCAGGCACGCTTTACGGGCGTCCAATCCCCTGCTCTGAGACGCGAGCGATGCAAAGTGGTAGGCTCGAAGACCGACACGAATTCCTAGAACTGGACTTGCGATGA
>JASHRM010000093.1 GCA_030037315.1 Candidatus Acidiferrales bacterium | reverse complement strand
CCACAGTTATTGGCTGCGATTCCTATATCCGTCCCGCTAAGGCGAAATGTTACTTGTCCCTCCGAAAGCTGGTGTAGGCATTGAGTTATCCAACGCCTGGAAAGGCGTCGCGAAAATCGCCAACGACGCGATTACGCTGCTGCCTAATTTGATTTTGGCGGCGATCATCTTCGCAGTCTTTTTCATCTTGGCATCGGCCTCGAGATCGATCGCTCGCGCCGGATGGTCTCGTGCGCCACGTGGGCGCCAATGGCGACCCGCTCCTGTACCTGCTTTTCTTCGATATCTCCGATAGCGGCCGGCTTGGTGGGGTCCTGTGGTTTCTTGGCCATATTGGGCATCTTCATAACCTGGGGATTGTGAGTCGTCGCGCAGGAAAGTCGTAAAGTTCGGAGAATCGCATGATGTAAGCACGCTCAGTCGCGCGCTCGGTATACACAACTACCCTTACTTTCGTGGCTGCCAAGATGCAGGAAGATCGATTAGAAGCGATAGGAGCCTAAAAAGTGAACTTCAGGGCAAGTTGCACAAGCCTAGGCGGAGCCGCGTTCACCACATCACCAAACAGTGGATTATCCACGTCTCCGTTAACCGCTGTGGGGCCGAAAAATTCGGTGTGGTTGAAAATATTGAATGATTCGACCCGGAACTGTAGCGTCTTCGATTCACTGAAAGCGAAATTTCGCTGCAGTACGAGGTCGGTGTTGAGCATTCCCGGCCCGGAAAAGTACCGCCGCGGTGCGTCCCCGATGGTGCCCAGTGCGTTGTCGGTGAAAGCGGTGGGATTGAAGTATTGCAGATTGTGGCTGTGTGGATTCGCGATGTCCAGCGGCTCGCCTGTGAAATCAGGCAAGTCCAAATAGCGGTTGTTCACGCCATTCGGGCTGCTGCCCTGCAATGAGTTGTCGCCGTCCGTGCTCAGAGTCACCGGGAACCCAGTGCTTGCGCGAGTGACGCCGGATATCTCCCAGCCCTCAAGCAAATAGTGAGCATGGTTTGTCAATCGCTCGAGCGGCAACCGGAAATCGTAGGTCGCCACAAAATCGTGCGTCAGGTTCCACGCCGAAATCGCGCGCGTAAGGCCGAAGTCGAAAGGATCCACGGCGTCGGCAAGCGATGAGGCTTGGTCGATGGACTTGCTATACGTGTACCCCAGGGAATACGTAAGATACTTCGTCGAGCTCTTGATACTTACTTCGAGCGCGTTGTAGTTTGCGTTTCCGATGCTGCCTATGTAGTCGTCATTCCCGTAGTAGTTTCCTACCGCGACGTTGTTGACGAGACTTGTGTTCAATCCCTGGCGTGTCCCCTGAAGAACCGTGCCCGCGGGATATGTGATGCCGCCGAAGGTGAACGGTTCGGCGAGATTGTACTCGTTGTTTTCGCCGCCGGGTCCGCAAGACTCTCCGGCCGTCAGCACGCCGGGCTGATCGAGAGCCAGACAAAGAGCCGGGTTCCCCGGATTTGCAGAATACACAAGAAGCTGATGATGACTTTCGGAACCAACGTAGCTGAGACTGAAAACATTCTGTCCCGGCAGTTGCCTTTCGACTGAGAAAAAATAATTCTCGGTATAGGGATATGTATCCCATGGCACAGGCGCGGTCATACCGGACTGTGGGTTGTAAACACCGTTGAAAATGACGCTGGTATTCGGATGGCTAGCCCTGGCGTTGAGAGGGGGAAAGGTCAGCGGATACGGTGTGATTCCCGGCGTACCGTCGGCGAGGTCGAAGGGGGTTGCAAACAAACCATTGTAGATTGTGTCGCTCAGTCCGTACGGAGGCTGAGGCTCGTCCACGCCAATCGTGTTGCCTTGGATTACGGTGTTGAATATCCCGTAACCTGCGCGGATGCTGGTCCTTCCCGGGCCTCCGAAAGTTTTTCCCAGAAGCCCGCTGCTTTGGTCAGGTGAATACGCTATGCCAATGCGCGGCGCATAGCGAAACCTCTCGGGCACGAGTGTATTCGGGATCCCGGGATCCGTTGGATAAACCAAGCCGGGAAATGCATTCGGATACACCACGGATTGTTCCCCGGGTTTAAAGGTGGGAACCTGATCGTACTTTTCCGACCAATACCGCATGAGCTCCACGCGCAGGCCATAATTGAGCGTAAGATTCGACTTGATTCGCCAAGAATCCTGTCCGTACCAGCCAGCATATCTGTGCCGCGGATAGTAATGCGCCGAGTCTTGTTGGTTGAACTGATTCGGCGCACCTATAAGAAAGTCCGCGAAATTGCTGCCGGTCTGGTAGCCGTCAAATATGAATGTGCCGTTGAACTCCGCATCGGGATTCACGTTTACTTGCTCGAAGCTTAGATCGACTCCGACCCTGATGGTGTGGTTGTGCACGACCTTGGAAATGCTGTCGCTGCCCGTGAACGTATTGTTAGCCTGGTTGACGTTTGTGATCGGTAATCCGAAGACGAACTGACCCTGGAGGACGATGTTTTCGACCCCCGTGATTGCGGGAGCCAGGGGATAAATGCCGGCCGTTCCTGCTCCCGTGACGAACCCCTGAGATTCGTAGCTGGGCCCCAGCCCGCCGTCTGGTTGTCCCACCACATTGGCCGTGCGCATGAAGCTCACATGAGCCTCGTTTACCGTATTCGTTCCGAATGTTTTGGTGTGTCCCACACTGATGAGTTGCGAGCGGCCGTGGTTGATACCGTTGAAGCCGGGGACGGTTGCACCTCCTTGGCCGCTGGGGAAAGGGTTGTTCAAAAAATAGTCGTCAAAAAAATAATAGGCGGAGAAGTTGCCCCAACGCATGGAATTTTTGTCAACGCGAAAACCCAGTTTGTCATCGCGGACTCTTTCACTCACTTCAGATGAGAAAGTAGTCGGGCCTTCATTAGGCAACGGAATGTATTGCAAAAGATTTTGGGCCGGGGCCGTCCAGGCCTTCTGCGGAATGACGGCACCCGGAAACACGCACGTGGAACTCGTGCATCCGGGTGTGTAATAGGGTTCGCCGTTAGAAACCGGATGGCCCAGCGAATTCTGAAGCTGCGCTGCCAAACCTGCACCGTTTACGGTCGATGGCACCCCTAACGGGGAAAATGAGCTGGCCATGTCCAAGAGGTCGCCAGTCCGGTCGGCGAGCGACGGCACCGTAATCAGCCCTGTATCGATGCCTTCGATTGTGCGAGTCCCTTGATAGTCCCCAAAAAAGAAGAGCTGGTCTTTCTTTATGACAGGCCCGCCAAGCGTGCCGCCGAACTGGTTCTGCTGATACGTTTCTCTTACCGGAGAAAAGAAATTCCGTGAATCGAGATCGGTGTTGCGCAAAAACTCGAAGGCGTTGCCGTGAATCTGGTCCGTGCCGCTCTTCGTTACCACGTTCACGATGCCACCGGAGTAGTTGCCGAATTCCGCGTCGAAATTGTTCGTCAGCACACGAAATTCGGAAATGGAATCCAAATTAGGAATGATACTGGTGCCGCCGTTCATCTCCTCCTTAACATCCGATTCGTTCACAAGAAATCCGTTGGCATCTTCGCGCTGTCCACTGATCGATTGATTGCCTGGATTGAGGTCGCCGGAAGGTGGAATCGCCACGGTCACGCCCGCCATCACAACGGAATCCGGCGTCTGTGTGGACATCGGCACGATGCCGGGCTGCAGCGCTAGAAGATCGGTGTAACTTCGTCCGTTCAACCCAACGGCGGTGATCACCGGTCCGGTGATCACGTCGCCCATTTGCGTGCTCTCGGTTTCAACCTGCACGGCAGTGCCGGACACAGTTACTTGGCCGCTGACCGAGGCTAACTGCAGAGTGACGTCTTCCTGCAACTTCGAATTCACGTCGATCGTGATTCCCGTTCGTTTATACGGGGCAAAGCCTGCTTGGTTGACCTCCAGCTCGTATGTTCCGATGCCCAGCGCAGGAAATGCGTAGACGCCCTCGGCATTCGTTTGCGTGCTCTGCCGAACCTGTGTGCTGGTATTTTGGGCTGTCACCGAGGCAGCCACAACAACAGCGCCACTACTGTCCTTAACCGTTCCAGAGATACTGCCGGCTGAACCTTGTGCGCGTGCGTTTGGCGCCCAGGAGAAGAATATTAAAGCTAACAAGGCGATAGAAATTTCAGAGGTGAATCTTGTGTGGCGGACACCCAACGAGCCCCCTCCAATACCCCTTAACACGCTCTTAACAAGTCACTTAGCGCATCTAACGGCACCTGATTATCGGCGACCTGCACGCCGTGACACAATCGAGAAATTACCTGGTAATCCGCGCGAAATGCGAGCACTCGGACCTCTCAGCGTGCTTGCGTGCAAGTCCGCTGAACGCGACCCGGTAAGCAATCGGGACTCGACGGATGCGAACGACCGCACCGAGCATTGCGGAGCATTCGTCGGAGGTTTGACCGCCTGATGGGCATCCGCTATGATGACTCCGCGGGGTGGAGCAGCCTGGTAGCTCGTCGGGCTCATAACCCGGAGGTCGTCGGTTCAAATCCGACCCCCGCAACCATTTTCAGCTTAAATACCACGCCCCAGGGACTC
>JASHRM010000092.1 GCA_030037315.1 Candidatus Acidiferrales bacterium | reverse complement strand
GAACAGATCGGCGAGCGCGAATGGGACGAAATGATCCGCGTGAACCTGAAAGGCATTTATACGGTGATTCACGAGACTGCGCCGCATATGATCGCGCAAAAAAGCGGCCGGATTATCACTCTGAGTTCCGTGGCAGGACAGCGCGGCACAGCGCTCCACTCACATTATTCAGCCACGAAGGGTGCAATCATCAGCTTCAGCAAGGCGCTTTCGCTGGAATTAGCGCCACATGGCATTCTGGTGAACTGTATCGCGCCGGGATTCGTTGACACGGGCATGTTCCAGGCGACAGTCGGGAAAGATAAGGCGAAAGCGAAACGCTTCCTGGCAGCTTACCCACTCGGGCGGGTCGCCACGCCTGACGAAGTGGCTGGGCCGATTCTTTTCGCTGCCTCTGACCTAGCAACCTTCATCACCGGTGAAGTAATCAATGTTAACGGGGGTTCCTTCCAGTGCGGATAATGAAGCAGGGCATTTTGCTGGGAGTGCTGCTGGCGACGGGGCTGCTGGCCTCCGCAAATGCGCGCGCGCAAGACGCGGACGAGCTGATGATGCCGGATCAAAGCTCCGCGAAAGCGAAGCAAATTATCGATCAGGCGATCGACGCTCTTGGCGGCGAGAAGTATTTGAACATCCACGACGTGACGTGCGAGGGGCGACTGGGCACGTTCGATCACTCCGGCCAGCTGACTGGATTCGGGCATTTCATCGATTACCAGATTCCTCCCTCCAAGGAACGGCAAGAAAATCTACCGAAGCGGAACATCATCGAGGTTTGGAACGCCGACAAAGGCTGGGATCTGGATCGCGGAGGCGTCTCACCGATGCCGCGCGTGGATCTGGCCGACAACATGGAATCGGAGAAAAAGGATATTTACAACATTCTCCGGTGGAGGATTCACGAGCCCGGAATGATCTTCCGGTACGCCGGCGAAGATCTGGTGGATTTGAAGCCCGCGCAATGGGTCGAATTAACCGACAGCGACAATCGCATTATTCGCATCGCTTTCGCGGACGATACGCATCTGCCGATTCGAAAGACAGCAGCGACGCGCGATCCAAAAACGCAAATCAAGGGACAAGAGATCGAATATTTCTCGAACTATCATCCGATCCAGGGGATTCAGACCGCCTATCAGATCGCGCGCGAAAGAAATGGCATCAAGATTTTTCAGGTTTTCTTCGATAAGTGCGATTACAACACCAACGTCTCGGATTCGCTTTTCACGAAGGATTCGCTCGATCAGCGCTGGGCGCAAGTAGGCAAGAAAGAAACGGCCAGAGAGCAGAAGGAAGCACAAGAGCGAAAGAAGACCAAGCAAGAAAGCGACGATTCGGACGACAATTAGCCAATCACGGTCCCCGCGAACCAATTCGAAAACGCCAGCGAAAAGGCCGGGCGCTACGCTTCGATCTGAATACCTACCCTCTGATTCTTCGACAACGCAAAGCGAAAAGCGGATTCCCGGGCCGACCGTTTCCGCTGGCCTCGGAATGACAAATGATGATTGCGGTATAATAGCCGGATGCAAAAGAGCGGAAAATCACGGCAGATACACGGCACGACTGTCTTGTGCGTACGCAAAGACAACAAAGTTGTGCTCGCTGCCGATGGACAGGTCACGTTGGGCGAAGGCGTGATCAAGCACAATGCGAAAAAGACGCGGCGACTTTACAACGATAAGATCGTCGCGGGGTTTGCAGGAAGCACGGCGGACGCGCTTTCGCTTTTCGGACGATTTGAGAACAAATTGCAGGAGTACCACGGCAACTTGGCGCGAGCCGCTGTGGAACTCGCAAAAGAATGGCGAACAGAGCGGTCGCTGCGGCATCTGGACGCACTGCTGATTGTGGCGGACGCGAAAGGCACGTTCTTAATTTCCGGGAACGGTGACGTGATCGAGCCCGACGACGGAATTTGCGCGATCGGTTCCGGCGGATCCTATGCGCTGGCTGCCGCGCGCGCGCTTTCCAAGCATACGAAGTTGAGCGCCAAGGACATCGCGCAGGAAGCGATGCGAATCGCCAGTGAAATTTGCATCTTCACAAACTCCACTTTCAGCATCGAAGAACTATGAGCGGCAAGCCGGAGAAGGACATGGTGATTTATCTATCGGGGGACCAGCAGGCGGCCGAGCCGGAGGCGCTACCTTCGTTCGACGAGCTGACGCCGCGAGAAATCGTCGTAGAACTGGATAAATATATTGTGGGGCAGAACGCGGCGAAGAAGGCCGTGGCGATCGCGCTGCGCAATCGCGTGCGCCGGCAAAAACTGCAACCCGAGCTTGCGGAAGAAATCCTGCCGAAGAATATTTTGATGATTGGGCCGACCGGCGTCGGCAAAACGGAGATTGCGCGAAGGCTTGCGCGGCTGGCGGGATGCCCGTTCGTAAAAGTGGAAGCCTCGAAATACACGGAAGTCGGATATGTGGGCCGCGATGTGGAATCGATGGTTCGCGATTTGGTCGAAACAGCGATCGACATGGTTCGGGAGGAAAAACTGGACGAAGTGGCCGAGCGCGCCGAGCAATCCGCGGAAGAGAGACTTCTCGATCTCCTGTTGCCAGCTTCGCCGGTGCCTACAGATTCGACTGCCACAACCGAGGCGCAGCGGCGCGAACAGGTGCAGCGAACGCGCGACAAGCTGCGCGCACAGCTGCGCGAAGGCAAGCTCGACCAGCGAATGGTCGAGGTTGAAGTGCGTGAGCGCTCGATGCCGTCGTTCGAGATCATCACGAATCAAGGCGTCGAGGAAATGGACATCAATATGAAGGACATGCTTTCAGGCATGTTCGGCCAGCAGAAAAAGAAGCGCAAGATGACCGTGGCCGAGGCCTTCGATTACCTCATTCAGGAAGAAGAAAATCGCCTCATCG
>JASHRM010000091.1 GCA_030037315.1 Candidatus Acidiferrales bacterium | reverse complement strand
ATCTTTATTCCACGTACGAAGAAGAAGACGAGTCCGGCGCCGTTGACCGCCCGAAAATCATGATCCTCGGCAGCGGTCCCAGCCGCATCGGGCAGGGAATCGAATTCGATTATTGCTGCTGCCATGCCGCGCTCGCGCTGAAAGAAGATGGCTACGAAACGGTAATGGTCAACTGCAATCCTGAAACCGTCTCGACCGATTACGACACCTCTGACCGCCTCTATTTCGAGCCGCTCACACTGGAAGACGTTCTCGCCGTGATCGAGCGCGAAAAGCCGCAAGGAGTCATCGTCCAGTTCGGCGGCCAGACGCCTCTGAATCTGGCCCTCGAATTGAAACGCAATCGCGCAAAAATCATCGGCACGGATCCCGAATCGATTGACCTTGCGGAAGATCGGCGCCGCTTCGGGGCCTTGCTTGCAGAATTGAATATTCCGCAGCCCCGCGGCGGAACAGCCCTTGCGCCGCAGGAAGCCGTGACCACCGCCGGTGAAATCGGCTTGCCCGTTCTCGTTCGTCCAAGTTACGTGCTCGGCGGCCGGGCTATGGTGATCGCATACGATTTGAAAACGGTCGAAGAATACGTAACGCAGGCCGCTCAAATTGGCGGTATATCCGATCCCAAGCGGCCGATTTTGATCGATCAATTCCTCGAAAACGCGACCGAAGTGGACGTCGACGCTCTGGCCGACGGCGAAGACGTCGTGATCGCCGGAATCATGGAGCACATCGAGGAAGCCGGAATCCACTCGGGCGACTCCTCTTGTGTGCTCCCGGCCGTGAGCCTCAAGCCCGCTGTGCTCGATCAGATTCGCGACTATACGGCACGCTTGGCCCGCGCGCTTCACGTTGTCGGCCTGATGAACGTGCAGTACGCGATCCAAAACGACATTGTCTACGTGCTCGAAGTGAATCCGCGAGCTTCTCGTACCGTGCCATACGTTAGCAAGGCCACGGGAGTGCCGCTCGCAAAAGTTGCCGCACGCCTGATGACAGGGCGCAAGCTGAAGGATTTGCACCTGCCGACCGCGCAGTTCAACGGTGTGAAAGAACTCGCCGTGCACGACTTTTACGCGGTGAAATCGCCCGTCTTTCCGTTCAATAAATTCCGCGGCATCGATACGATTCTCGGCCCCGAGATGCGTTCAACAGGCGAAGTGATGGGCGTCTCCTCGACTTTCGGCATCGCCTTTGCGAAAGCCCAGCTCGCCGCCGGCCAGCGGCTGCCCACCAGCGGCGTCGTTTTCATCAGCGTGAACGATCACGACAAGCGCCATGTGGCCAGCGTCGCGAAGGACCTTGCTGCAGCGGGACTTAGAATCATCGCCACTCGCGGCACGGCCACCGCCCTCACGCGTGCGGGCATCGAAATCGACGCCGTCTACAAAGTGAATGAAGGCCGCCCAAACATCGTTGACCTGATCAAAACCGGGAAAGTGAATCTCGTCATTAATACGCCGCTAGGCCGCGAATCCTTCTACGATGAAAAATCGATCCGGCGCGCCGCAGTCCGTTACAACGTCCCCTGCATCACCACTCTTTCCGCGGCCAGCGCCGCAGCGCGCGGCATCCGCGCTATGGCGGGCCACACTGTCGAAGTCGCCGCGCTGCAGGATCTGCACCGCCGTAAATCGGCAGGCGCCGCCGTCGCTTCCGAATAAGACGCGAATCCTTCTATTGCTCCCGTCATCCAATTTGAACGTGCCAGAGGCTGCTCAACACCTTGGACTGCGCCCACGCGCGTTTTGTTGCCGCTCTTGTAGGCGCCGTGTATCATGACCTCCCGCATGGAATCCCACTGTCTTTCGTTTCGCGATATTCCTCACACTGAAAAACTCTTCACCGCGTTCCTCGACGATTTCGCTTCCGTTTCCCGCTTTTATGCCCATCCGCCGAGCACTGCCGGAATCGACGCCGCCGCGCGGGCGGCGCAGCTCGATCCGCGGATTCGGCGCACAGTCGTTGAAGTGCTGCGGCAGCAAAATAGTGCATTCGGTCCGGGCGAAGAGCTTCATCCCGCCGTCAGCCGGAATCTGAATCGTCTTGCGACCGGCTCTGTCGCCATTGTCACGGGCCAGCAGACCGGATTGTTTTCCGGTCCCGCTTATACTTTTTATAAAGCGCTCACAGCTCTTCGCTGTGCGGAAGACGCCACGCGGCGCGGCCTCGATGCCGTTCCGATTTTCTGGCTGGCGACCACGGATCACGACCTCGCTGAAGTGAATCATTCCGACTGGAACACGCGCAACGGCCTCGCGCACTACGAACTTCCAGCGAGCGGCGAAAAAATCGGCACCAGCGTGGGAAAAATTTCTCTGAGCGATGCGATTCAGTCCATCGTCACCATCGCCGCAGGTACTCTTGAGGGCTCTTTCGCCGGGGAAGTGAGCCGCGCCTTGCATGAGTCCTACACGCCCGGCGACACATATGGTTCCGCGCTTGGAAAGCTGCTTGCCCGCCTGCTCGGCGATCGCGGCCTGATCCTTATCGATCCGCTGAATCCGGAACTGCATCGCCTGGCGGCTTCCGTTTATTTGCGCGCTCTCGAAGAATCAGCTGCGCTCCGGGATGATCTGCTCGCGCGCTCGAAAGAGCTGGAAGCGTCAGGCTTTCATTCGCAGGTGAAAGTCACCGGCGAAACAACTTTGCTTTTCTACAGTGTCGGCGGCAAGCGCGAATCGGTTCGCAGCCACAATGGAGGGCTTCTCGCTGGGCAATCTCAGGTTGCGCGCGGCGAACTGGCGTCTGCCATCGAAAAAACGCCGGAAAAATTCAGTGCAAGCGCACTCCTGCGCCCCATTGTGCAGGACACTTTCCTGCCGACGGCCGCGTATATCGGCGGCCCCGCCGAAATTTCGTATATGGCGCAGGCTCAAGTCGTCTACAAAAAACTGCTGGGCCGCATGCCCGCGGTGCTGCCTCGCGCCAGTTTCTCGATCGTCGAACAGCCCGTGGCGCGCATCCTTGAGCACTTCGACCTCGAATTTCGCGACGTTTTGGCCGGGCCACAAAATGTGCGCCTGAAAATGGAGCAGAAGTCGTTGCCGGGCGAGCTCGCAGCCCAATTCGAGAGCGGCGAAGAAACGATGCGCCGGCTGCTCGCAAACTATGAAGAGCCGCTCACCAAGCTGGATTCAACGCTCCTCGATTCGCTGAAAACCGCCGAATCGAAAATACTCCACCAGTTTTCGCAATTGCGGGCAAAGGTCGCTCGCGCGGAGAATTTCCGCTCGGGGGTCCTGGATCGCAAGGAGCGTGTTTTGCTCGATAGTTTGCATCCCAACGGCGGACTTCAGGAACGCACACTTTCGTTTTTGCCCTTTCTTGCATTGCAAGGACCTGAATTGCTCGACAAACTCACAAGCCTCGCGTCAATCGACAACTCGGCCGGCGACTCGTCCTGCGCAAATAAACACCACGTGCTGTTTCTCTAATTTGCGGAACGTGTTTGGGTTGCGGGCTTTCGCGGCTCAGGCGCTCCAAGCTCATGCTAAAATGCGGCGAACGTATTCGCTGATGTCCACACGAGGTACTCCACTTCATGAAAATCACGCCGGGAAAACAAAAGGGCCTCAAGGCGGTATCCGATTCGCGCGGAGTGATCGCCGCGGCGGCTATGGACCAGCGCGGCTCTCTCAAGAGCGCCATCGCGAAAGATAAAGGCATCGACAAAAACGCCGTCACGTCGAAGATGCTCGAAGAATTCAAGACCGCCGTCGTGCGCGTTTTAACGCCGCACGCGAGTGCGATTCTTCTCGATCCCGAATATGGTTTGCCCGCCGCGCTCGCCCGCGCGAAAAATGCGGGGCTACTGCTCGCGTACGAAAACAGCGGCTACGACAACACGAAGCCAGGCCGCTTGCCCGATTTGCTCGACGTTTGGTCTGTCCGCCGCCTGGCGGCTGCCGGCGCCGATTCCATCAAAATCCTTCTCTACTACACGCCATTCGATCCGCCGAATATCAATGAGCACAAGCACGCGTGGGTCGAGCGCATCGGTTCGGAATGCACCGCCGTCGATATCCCGTTCTTTCTGGAACTCGTCGGCTACGAAGAAGACGCCGACGAAAAGGGAATTGGCTTTGCGCGCAAAAAACCGGACATCGTGGCGCAAAGCATGGCGGAATTTTCAAAACCTCAGTATGGAGTCGACGTGTTGAAGGTCGAAGTCCCTGTCAACATGGCTTTCGTTGCCGGCACCAAATCCTGCAAAGGCGAATCGGCGTACACGCGCGACGAAGCCAAAGAACATTTTCTGCGCGCCGCCACTGCGGCGAAGAGGCCCTTCATTTATCTCTCCGCGGGCGTCAGCAACGACGTGTTCACCGAAACGCTGGAACTCGCTGCGGAATCAGGCGTGAAATTCTCGGGCGTTCTCTGCGGCCGCGCCACGTGGAAAGACGCGATTCCCGTTTACGCGAAACAGGGAGTAAAGGCGCTCGAAGATTGGCTTTCGGATCAGGGTGTGAAAAACATCAGTAACGTGAACGATCGCCTGAAAGCCGCGAGCCCTTGGTTCAGCTTCTACGGCGCGGCGTCTCCTGCCGCTTTATCCTGAAGCGTGCTGCTCGCCGGACGGTTTCCGCAGAGCGCGTCCACCTGATTTCGCAGATCGGCATCCAGCATTACGCCTGTGTGTGATCGGGACGAGCACACTTGGCTTGCAGTCACTCCTAGCGCCCCGCGCAAGTCCGCACCTTCCAAACTTGAGCCGCTCAAGTTCGCGTTATTAAGCACCGTACCCGTAAGTTTCGCGCCGCCTAGATTCGCGCCGCGCAAATTCGCCTCGATGAAAATCGCGCTGCTCAGTTGCGCTCCGCCCAGATCCGCGCCGGGCAGCTGAGCGGACCACAGATACGCGCCCTGTAAATCCGCATGATCCATGTGCGCCACGTTGAGCCGCGCATCGCGCAAGTCCGCCTTCTCCAGGTTAGCGCGCGTCAGGTTTGACCCTTCAAGGCCCGCTGTGTAGAGTGTTGCGCCGTCAAGCCGCGCGTCCACCATGCCCGCATTCGAGAGCATGGCGTAAGAAAGATTCGCCGAGCGCAGATCGGCGCGATTGAGATCCGCGCCTTCCAGGTCCGCGCGATCCAGATTCGCGTGATAGAGCCTCGCATGATCCATCACCGCGAATTTCAGATTGCTCTGCCCCAGATCGACGTTGCGCAAATCCGAGTCGGAAAAAAACGCACCGCGTAGATCAGAGCGCCAGAGATGTCCGTTCGCAAGAAACGCCCGATAGGCCTGGGCGTAACGAATCCTGCGCCCGTTCAGGCGCGCGCCATCGATTGAGCCGACTTGATCGTCCGGCAAATTCCAGCTGCGGGGCGGAGCCGATATCGCCGCTTCGGTCAAATCCGGATAGGGATCAAATCCAAGCCACCAGAAGAGCGTCGGCGCCCAGCGGCGCACGCTCGAAGCTCTGTATTGCGGTGCTCGGGAAACATCGTGCGGAACTCCTGCAATCGTGCCTGCAGAAAGCAGCAGAAGAATGGCTGCGAAAACGACGCCGAATGTCACCGGACTGATCACCGCGAATTTAGTGAACAGGCGATCCGTCCATTTCCGGTCAGTGGCCCATCGCTCCTGCGCTCGCCCGACCTTCGTTGTGGCGTGCAAGGCGATGCCCGTCGCAGCGGCCGTGAGCACCGCGTGCAAGAATGTGCCGTGAATTTCCTGACGCGTCAGGTATCGCGCCCAGTAGAACAGCAGCGTCAGCGGCGCGAGCCAGTACGACAGCAGCAGTGACAGTGTTTTCTCGACGAGCCGCGCAGACGACGCGTCGGGATTCATCCAACGGAAATGGGTGCGAAGCAAGCCCACGATGATGCTGCTCTGGCCGTCGCCCAAGACGTGCCCATCGGGAAAAACAGCAGGCAGTTCCAAAGTAGATTCCCAGAGCCGCTGCAAATGAAAATTGAACACCAGATAGAGGACGAACAGGACGACGGGGATCAGTAGATACGACTCGGCGGTCGGCAGCGCAGCCGCAGCCGCGCGCGAATGCAAAAACGAAAGGATCGCGCTGTCTGCTACCAGCTGGATGTCATGTGTCTTCCAGATGAGCAGCCACGAGAGCAGGCTGGTTAGCGTGATCACTTTGAAGTAGCGGCTGGCGTGTTGCGCGTTGCGGTGGAACGGCGTCGCTGCTTGAAACTCCATCAGGTGCGGATCGAGCAGCGCGTCTCGCAGATTCGCGCCGGCGAATTGCCGCGGCACCAGGCCCATCGCCGTTTCGAGTGACGCGCCTTCGAGATTCGCCCCTTCGAGATTTGCGCCGACGAGGCACGATTCCTCCAGGTCAGCGCGCACAAGGCAGGCGTCGCGCAGATCCGCGAGCAGTAAATCCGCCGCGCGCAAGTCCGCGTCGTGCAGATCGGCCATGCGAAGATTTACGCTGATTAGGTCAGCCGATCCCAGTTCCGCGCCCGAAAGGTCGGCGCGCTGTCCGCTCATGCCTTGGGAGTCGACCCATTCGCGATGGCTCGCAAGCTTGTCGTCGAGCGCCCAATCGCGATACGCCTTGCGCGGAGGCAAATTGGCGTTGGCCTGCCGGGAAGCCTCAAGCAGCTCCGCATCGACTTGATCGGCGGTAGGCTCGCCGGAAGGATCGTCTTTCGAAGAATCGGGCGATGCTGGAGGCGCATCATGCACATCATCGTTATTCGCGTCCACTACGAATTCTTCGCGCGACACTCCGGATTTCAATTCATCGTGTTCGATCGATTCGGCAAGTCGCAGCGCGTTCTGAACAGCGTGGCTGGACGAATCTTCTTGTCGCGTAGCAGCAAAGCTCCCAGACGCGTTGACGGATCCCACTTGGGGCTGAGGATCAGCAGCCGCATCGGCGGCAGGATCGGAAGCCTGGAGGCTGTCGGTTGCCTTCGCTATCACCGGTGCGGATGTTTGCGGCGCGACGCTCGAATCCTTCGCTGTAATCGCTTCGTGACCTGTGTGCTCGGCAAAAAGCTCGTGGAGAATGTGTGCCGCAGGAGCCAGCTCCGATGCGGGAATCGGAGAGGTCTCGTCGTGCGAATTCGGCGCGTCCGCCGCTTCATGCGCGTCTGGCGCTGCGATTGTTTCTGCCAGGGGCGTGGCTTGGGCCTGAAGCGACGGCTCAGGACCGGTAACTTCATGGGTGGAACGGGAATGAGCACGCGATCCTTGTCTCGCTGCAAACAGCCATGAGAAAAATCCCCTGCGCTTGCGCTCCTCCCTAACTTCCGGAGCTTTCGGGGAATCAGCTGTCGGCGCTGCGGACTCTGGTGTCGGCGTCTCCTCATACGGGATCGACGCAACAGTCTCAGGAACACTGGCCTCAACCTGCGCCGCTCGAACCGAATCCTCTACGATGTCGAATGATGGTGTTAGCGTTTCGGTTGGCTTTTCTTCGGCGGTCACCGCTTCTGTCACGAAGACCTCATCTGCGGCTTGCTCGGCGGCAGGCGGCTTGGTCGCCGGCGTCTCGGCCACAACGGACTCGGCAGCGCGCTCATCGGCAAAAAGCGCATGCAAGGCGTCGACCGCGGACGGCAATTCCTCGGCCGGGATCAAGTCCACATGTGTATCGCGCGCGACAAGGTGCGGCGGCTCGACCTCCGCAGTCGCCGATTGCGGACGCGTTTGTTCGTCGTCAGCTGCAAAAAGCCGTTGGAACAGCGATGGCACGAATGCCTCTCCCCAGGCAGGCGAATGCCCTAAACACAAGTTTACCCGGTGCCAGCTTATACGAATGGATGATCGCTCCGCTCCTGTCCAGGAGTGCAATAGCTGGTCAGCTGTTCGAGGGAGTTATTGCTTTGCGCGAATCGTTTGTTCAATAAAACGTTGGACTTAGTGTGTCTTGGACGGCAGCTCGAATACCCAAACCTCGGCGCCATGGTCCGGAGGATTCTTAATTTCCGGCACCAAGACTGGATAGGTCCCCGTGATCGGGCCGCCGCTGCCCACCACGACCGCGACGTACTGCCTGCCGTTCACCGTGTACGTGATGGGGCAGGAATTGGGCACATCGTTCAACCGGATCTGCCAAAGATTTTCGCCGGTGGTGTCGTCGTAGGCTCGCAGGTAACGGTCAAACGCGCCAGCGAAAACGACCCCGCCAGCCGTGTCCAACACGCCTGAGGTTTGCGGCGCACGCTGCCGGTCAATCCAGAGGACGTGCTTTGTTTCGAGATTGAGCGCCTCGAGCCGCCCGACCTTTCCATCGCTATCTGGACGCAGCCGAATGAACCAGTTGTAGCCGGACGTAAGATTGCCGCGTTGGCCCGGTCCCGCGGGGATCATATCCATGCACGATTCATTCATCGGGACGTAGATCACCTTGCTCGCTGAGTTATAAGACGAAGCGATCCAGTTGCGCCCGCCTCCCGGATGCGGACAAATCATGTGGGGCTTGTCGTCGCCCACGACAACTTCCGGATTAATCGTCTTTTCTCCCGTTTTGGGGTCGATGGATTTCACCACGTTCTGAATGCCGAGATCGTGCGAGAAAATATACTTGCCCGTCGCGGCGTCCATTCCTTCGTAAATTCCCATTTTGCCTGAAGTCACAATCAGCTTTTTATCCTCGCCACTGACCGGCAGATGAATCACTTGCTGCTCGAAAGCCCAGTCGAGATCCCACTGATCGTTGTGGACATGCTGAAAATACCAGACGAGTTTTCCCGTATCGGGATTGAAAGCGAGCGTGGAATCCGTAAAAAGTCCGTCGTTCGAAAATCCCTCCACGCGATGCAGCACGGGACCCGTATCGTAAGTTTGTCCCACGCCGAAAAACGCCAGACCAAGTTGCGGATCGAAGCTGCCGGCGGTCCAAACCGAGGCGCCATTGCGCTTCTCATTGGGCAACCCGTTCCAACTGTCGCCGGGCTCGCCCGATTGAGCAATCGTGTGGAAGCGCCACACCTCGGCTCCTGTTTCCGCATCGAGGGCGACGATGAAATTGCCGCCGGGCGATTGTCCGCCAACGCCTTGCATCACTTTTCCACGCGCGACCAGCGGTCCGCCGGTCAGCTGATAATTTTTCTTGTAATCGACCACAGGAGAATCCCAAATCACCGCGCCGGTTTTCACGTCGAGCGCCACAATGTGGTCGTCGGATGTGCCGACCAGCAGCTTGTCTTCGTAAATCGCGAGATTGCGTTTCTGCGCAAGGCGCGCGTCACTCGGCAACTGGCGCGAATATTCCCAGAGCAGATCGCCCGTGGCCGCGTTCAACGCTTCGACTTTATCGCCGTAGCTTTCGATGAACAAAACGCCGTCATGCACCAGCGGCGTGGTTTCGTCTTCGCCGTTTGGCAGCGACCAGGTCCACGCGACGCGCAGATCGCCCACATTGTGCTTGTTGATTTGCTCGAGAGGGCTGAATCCGTGGTCATCGTAGGTGCGCCGCCACGTGAGCCAATCACTTTCCGGCGGATTCTGAAGAAGCTGATCGGTCACCGGAGTAATTTTTTCCAGGGGATTCGGAAGAATGACCGGCTTCATCGGCGGAGCGAGCGGCGAAAGCGGCATCATGGGAGCCGAGCGCGCCGTTGGACCTCGCGGAATTGTCTGCGTTGCGAGTTGAGCGGCGTCCGTCGGCAATTCGGTGTCGCCGGGCTGGTCGCCATTCACCTGCAGAATGTAGGCGACGAGTTGCGCTGTTACCTGCGGCCCAAGCTGGCCCGGATTCGACGGCGGCATTTTCGTATTGATGTAGTTGAAAAGCGCATCAGCGGTTTTGCCGCCCCAATTTTGGCTGAAGACGTTGCCATTCAGAGCGCTGGCGAATTCGCTGCCACCCAGGCTGGTTCCATGGCAGCTCGCACAGTTTTTCCCGTAGGAGATTTTTCCCTGGGCAGCCTGCGCGGCGGTGAAAGTGGCGATGTTTCTGCTGTTGAATTGCTGCCCTCGAGATCGCGACGCGAGCATGAGTCCGCCCGCGAGAATCGCAGCAGCGATCAAAAACCAAGAACCGTTTTTCACCAAGATCATTCGTCGTTCCCCCGTTGTTCGCAGACCGAATTCCCGAGCCGCAGTTCCGCGCCGCCGGTGCGCCCGATTTCCGCGTGCATTGAATCACTAATGGTTCGAGAAGGCAACGCTCGCAAATTTGTTCAATCGGATAACGTACTAGGGCGCGCTCAGGCAAACGCCTGATTCATGGCGGCGCACCGCTTCGCCACACTCGCGTCAGCACCTCTCAGGAGCAGGTTATGCCGTTTCGAATTTTGATCGCTGATGACGAACCACAGATTCGTCACCTAATCCGCAAACTTCTTGAGCGCCACAAAGGATGGGACGTCTGCGGCGAAGCATCCGACGGCCTCGAGGCCATCGAAAAAGCGGGCGCGCTCGAGCCGGATCTTGTCCTGTTGGATATTTCCATGCCGAATCTTGATGGGTTGAGCGCGGCGCCTCGCATCATGGAAGCGTCGCCACAAACCGGCGTCCTTGTGCTTACATTGCACCAGTCTTTGGATATGGCGCGGATGGCGGCGTCGGCGGGGGCGGCGGCTTACGTCGCCAAATCCGTCGCATCGCGAGAATTGGTGCCCGCGATCGAGGCGTATGTAGCTGCATGCACGCCGCCACAGTGAGCAGTCGCTTAGGGGGCCGGCTTTGTAGGGGCGTGCCGTGCCCGGTCAAGCTGCTCGACTGCGTGTAATTCTTGTTCGAGCAGATTCGCGGCGCGCGGAGAGATCTACGCGCTGACCTTCAAAATCAGCTTGCCACTCGTTTGCCTTCCTTCGAGTAGCTTGTGCGCTTCGGACGCTTGCGCGAGCGGAAGCGTTCGGTTGATGTGAAGCTTGAGCCAGCCTTCTCTGAGCCCAGCGAAAACATCCCGTGCGCGCGTGAGCAACTCATCGCGCGTCACAATGTAGTTGAAAAGCGCGCCGCCGGAAATCGTGAGCGATTTCATCATCAGCGAATTCGGCACCACAGGCTCGGCCGGACCGCTGGCCATGCCGAAGATCGTCGCCCAACCGCGCTGCGCCAGCGCGTCGAAATTCTTCGCGAAGGTCGTCTTGCCCACACCGTCGATCACGTAATCGACGCCTCTTCCACCCGTGACTTTCTTTGCCTCCTCGGCGAAATCCTGCTTGGTGTACAGAATC
>JASHRM010000090.1 GCA_030037315.1 Candidatus Acidiferrales bacterium | reverse complement strand
TTCCGAGCAATCGGTAAGACTGACGTCGAAGGACAGCCTCGATTGGCCGGCGATAAAATCACTTTCCTTCGAGACTACTTCTGACGGCTCTTCCATCGCCTGCAACGTGCAACTGCGGCGCGTTCCGCCGGGCACTGCGTCGGTAAATATCGGCATCGAGATCATGGTCAATTTTCTAGCGCCTTCATCGCCCGATCGTTATTTCGAGTCGGACGGAAAGCGCTTTCCTTTGCGCTGGGCGACCGCGCTGCCCGGCGGCGAACTACGCGTGGTGGATGAATGGCAAAAGGCCAGCGTTGAACTCGATGCGCCGCAGGCTCGTGCGATATGGATTTCTCCCATTGAAACCGTCTCCGAGTCGGAAGACGGATTCGAGCGCGTCTACCAGGGCTCGCAAGTCATGGCCATTTGGCCCGTCGAATTATCACAGAATGCCGAATGGAAAGGCCGTTTGGTCTTGCGCGCAGCAGAATTAGCCGGCAAGTAGACGCAGCTGGCGACGACGGCCATTGTCGCGCTTCCACGCACATTGCTACACTGCTGGCACTATGGGAGGGCTGATGGTTGTTTCCAAGGAACTGCTAGATATTCTTGTTTGCCCGAAATGCAAAACGCCGGTCAAACTCACAACGGATCAGCAAGGGCTGAAGTGCGATACGTGTAAGCGAGTTTATCCCGTGCGAGACGACATACCCATCATGCTGATCGACGAAGCGCGAATCGAAGCGGAATAAAGTCGACTACGGGCCTTCTGCATATTGCGGTGGCGGGTATTCGATCGCGTCGTTTTGGAATTGAACCCAGAGATGCACTTCTTTGGTCTTGCTCTGCTTGACCGAATCATCTCGATCCGGAAAAGGCTTGTACGGACTCGTTTCCAGCACAACGACGATTCCGGACGAGCCGTTCGGCGGGCGAAACGTATCCTTGATGTTAAAACTGTCGACCGGGCCGTAGTACCCATCCGGCCCCCAGTCCTCCAGAAAATCCTTCATCGAATAAGACGGCGACGCATTCCACATTCCGTACGCTTTTTGCATATTTCCCGCGGCAATGCTGTTCATGAATCTGTGAACGGCTTTTAGCTCCGAATGGTAGATGATCGGGTACCACAAGAACCTCGGGAGAATGGCGGCAAACACGGCGTAGGTGGCTATCGCACCTACTAAAATCCAAACGTAACGCCAAATCTTTGCGGGGGGCTTGCTGGGATTCTGCAGCAAAAGACTCACGGCACTTTCCTCGCAGTTACAACTGACGCTTGAAGAGCATCATGCTCCCCGCAATCATGATAGCTGAGAATCCAGCCAAAACGAGCACGTCCATGTAAATTCCCTCGAAACCCGTGCTTTTGATCGTCAAATTCCTCAACGCATGCACCGTGTACGTAAAAGGATCGATCACCGAAATCCATCGCAGCCACGATGGAAACGCCTCTGTCGGATAAACCGCGCCCGACGGGAAAAACAGCAGCATATTGAGCACGCCAAAGATCGCGCGCGGCACCAGCGGGTCATCAATGCGCACCATGACTAGAAACATCAGGCTGATCATCGCGATCGAGGCCGCGAGAATCACAAGCCCGATATAAACTAGCCGCACCGGATCCCAGAGGCGTGGTATTCCCGCGATCAAACCTCCAATGATCGTCAGGCACATGCCCGCCATGAAGGCCTTTAGCGTTCCCGCACCAATCAAGCTGCTGACCAACTCCGTCTTTTTAATGGGGGTCAGCAAGTAGCCTTCGTGCAAGCCGCGCATCTTGTCGTCGATGTATGTGATGCCGCCGCCAATCATCGCCGTAATGAAAATTCCCATCGCGGTCGACCCAGCGAGCAAATATTTGATGTATTCGATATAGGGATACACCTCGACGGTGTCCAATTCCACCTGGCCATCCAGGCGAGGCTGCACGTCCGGCGCATTTAGCTCGTCCGTCATTTCCTGGACGCGCTCAAGCAGCGAGCTCGAAATGAATTGGTCGCTGTTATCCTCCGTGAACACCACGCGCGGACGATCGTGCTGGTAATAGCGGCGCGAGAAATCGGGCGGCACATCCACCACGCCGCGAACGAATCCTGTCTTCAGATCGTCGACGGCCTGCGGCAAGGAATCGTAACGGATCACGCGAAACGTCTGCGGCCCCGCCTGAATGCCGTCGAACATCTCGGCGACGCGGCGCGATTCGACCGAGTGATCTTCGTCGACGAACGCAAGCGTGGCGCCTTTGATTTTTCCGCCGAAGGCGTAGCCAAGAACCACCAGCTGCACGAGCGGGAAAATCAACGAGCTCAACATCAGCGCCGGACTGCGAAAGAACTTTCGCATGTCGCGTTCCACCAGCGCTCCGATGCGCGAGAGTTTCATCGCTATAAACCCTTTTCCAAGCCTCGACTCATCGCCGAGCGAACGGGCTCGGCTGATGCTGGGGTTTCTGCGGAGCGTCGCGCAACGCGCTCCCCGTGTAGTGCAGGAAAACGTCGTCCAGCGTTGTGCTTTGCACCGTCACGCGTTTCACCGTCACTTTTTGCGACCGCGCCAGATCCATCAGCGCAGCAACGGTGGCCGGCCCGTCATTGGAGGTGATATGCACGCCATCATCGCGCCCCGAAACGCCCGTCGCGTGAGCCAAGTTGCGCAATTCATCCAACCAAGTCGGCGGCGCGTCCGCAAATTCCGCTTCAACCACTTCCGTGCCGGGAACGTTGTCCTTCAATCGCGTAGGCGTATCGAGCGCCGCCAGCTTCCCGTGGTCCACAATCGCGATTCGGTCACACAACTTGTCCGCTTCGTCCATATAGTGCGTGGTCAGCAGGATCGTGAGTTCGGATTTGTCTCGCAGCGAGCGGATCATTTCCCATACGTTCGACCGCGAAACCGGGTCGAGCCCTGTGGTCGGCTCATCGAGAAACATGATTTTCGGCGAGTGGACCAAGCCGCGCGCAATTTCCAGCCGCCTCCGCATGCCGCCCGAAAACGTCCCTACAAGCGAATCCCGAAATTTGAGCAGCTCCACCGATTCCAGCAGGCTATCGATCAGCGCCTCGCGCTTGTCGGAAGGCACGCCATACAGTTTCGCGTGCACCGTCATGTTTTCGGCCGCGGTCAGCTCGGGATCCGACGTGAACGCCTGCGGAATCACGCCGAGCACGTTGCGGACGCCATTCGCGTCTGTTCGAATATCGTGTCCGCCAATTCGCGCGGTTCCAGACGTAGGCGACATCAGCGTCGTCATCATGCGAATCAAAGTCGTTTTGCCGGCGCCATTCGGGCCCAGCAGACCAAAAATCTCCTGAGTTTCGACGCTAAAGCTCACGTCGTTCACGGCGGTGAAATCGCCAAACTTCTTGGTGAGGTGATCTACTTCAATCGCGTCCATGGTCGTTGGATCCGACTGTTTGCCATGCTGTTCTCAATCAGCCTAATTCGCATCACAGCTTCGCGAACCAGCTCTTCTTCTCCTGCGGCGGCAGCAATACCGTCGCCGTCATTCCAGTGAACAGCCGCCGATCTTGGTTGGGAACCGAAACCTTAATCGCAAAAGTCTTGATGTCGCGCTTCGTGCGGCTCACGTCTCGCTGTGTGGCGAAATCGTTCTCGACACCCTTGAAAAATACCTGCCCCTGCAAAAGATTTCCCGAGGGCAGCCGCACTCGCAGCGTTTGGCCGAACTGTACGGCGTCAATGTAGCTTTCCTCTACATCCGCACGGACCCATAGGTGATCCACGTCTACGATGACGACGATCGGCGATCCCTGCGTCACCACTTCTCCTTGTTTCGCAACGCGCACCGAAACAATGCCGTCAATTGGCGAATAGATTTTTGTGTATCCCAGCTGCGTTGCTGTCTCTGCGGCCGTCGCCCGCGCCTGTTCGAGCTGCGCCATCGTGGTGGCAATCTCGCTGCCGCGAACATCCACTTGCTTGCGATTCGCCTGCGCCATCGCCAGCGCCGCTTCCTGCGCGCTCACCGAATCTTCGAGCGATTTCACGTTGGCCTGTGATGCGCGCAGCGTCGCGTCGGCGTGATCGCGATCCTGCGCTGATTCCACGCCGTTCTCGAACAGCTTTTGCGACCGGTCGTAGTCCGTTTGATCTCGCCACAGATTGGCGCGCGCCTGGTCGAGCTGCGCGCGCGTGGAAGTGAGCGTGGCCTGAGCTTGCTTCACCGACGCGCCCGTCTGATCGTCCGTCAGCGTGTAGTTGTGATTCGCTTCGCTGACCTGGGCTTCCAGGCTCGAAACGTTTGCTTTTGCCGCGTTCAGGCTCGCTTCCAATTCTTTAGGGTCGAGCTCCGCAATGAGCTGGCCTTTTTTGACTTCCGAGCCCTCGTCAACGGTCAAGTTGACGATCCGCCCCATGATTTGCGGGCTGACGATCACTTCGTTCCCGTCGACGATGCCGGTAAGCGGGATATCCCTTTCATGCGGCGTGCTGACAACGTAGAAAACCAGCGCAATCACGAAAACTATGCCGATGATGATGAATGTTCTTTTGCTGCCGCTCATCCGTTTGCCGCTCCCGAGCCTCCGCCCACGACTGCCTGCTGCAGAAAATCAATCATCGCCGCTTTTCGCGCTGCCACAGCCTCCGGCGCCAGCAAGTTGCGGCCGACAACCCGGGTCAAAATCGCCGCGCCGGCAAAGTACGAAGTCGTCATCTGCAACGTGATTTGCGCCGTTTGATCCGGATCGACCTTGCGAAATTCGCCGGCGGCAATTCCTTCTTCGATCGTTCGCGCCAGCTCTTTGTGAACGGGACGGAAAAATTCATTCACCATCCACTCAAATCCGCGCCCCGCCTCCATCGCTTGCCTTTGCACCAATCGCGGGTAATTCGGATGCGTCGCCAGAAAATCGAAATAGTCATTCACGTAAGCGAAAAACCTTTTCCGTGGCGAAAGTCGCTTTTTATTCGCAGAAAAAAAAGTGCTGCGGAGTTGTCGCAGCAGATTTGTAAGGACGGCCCGATGCAGGCTGCGCTTGCTTCCGAAATAGTAGTAAAGCATCGCCTTGTTTGCGTGCGCTGCCACGGCAATTTCTTCCGTCCTCGCACCGGCCAACCCCTGCGCGGCAAAATGCTCTTCCGCCGCTGCCAAAATTCTGCGGGCTGTCGCCGGGTCCTCTACTTTCCTACGTCCGCGCCCCATCTTTGTTTCACACTCCCAGCCGGTTCATATATTCCTCGGGATATCGCGCGCCGACCGCCGCTCCGCGCGGAACAGTTTCATCGATGCGCTTCAAATCCGACGGGCTCAACGACACGTCGAGCGCGCCAAGGTTCTGGTCGAGATACGTTCGCCGCTTTGTTCCCGGAATCGGCACAATGTCTTTCCCTTGCGCCAGCACCCATGCGAGCGCCAGCTGGGCGGGTGTGCAATGTTTCTCCGCTGCTATCTCCGCGATGCGCGTAACGAGCTGGAGATTTTGCTGAAAGTTTTCGCCCTGAAAGCGCGGCGAGATTCGCCGAAAATCCTTCGGGCCGAACTCGGCGCTTTTCACCTGGCCCGTTAAAATCCCGCGCCCCAGCGGACTGTAAGGCACCAGGCCGATTCCCAGTTCGCGGCAGGTATTCAAAATGTCGCCTTCGGGATCGCGCGTCCAAAGCGAGTATTCGCTCTGCAGCGCCGTGATTGGATACGTTGCATGCGCGCGCCGAATCGTTTTTGCGCCCGCCTCGGAAAGTCCGAGGTAGCGCACTTTTCCTTGCCCGATCAAACACGCCATCGCGCCCACCGTCTCTTCGA
>JASHRM010000089.1 GCA_030037315.1 Candidatus Acidiferrales bacterium | reverse complement strand
CGCTGTTCGTCGAGGCGCTTCAGGAAGTCATCAAACTTCGTCTGCTGATCCGGCGTCAAGATCGCACGAATATTGGCGCGGCCCTGTTGGCGTATGTCTTCTCGCGGGCCATCGAGCGGCGCATAAAGCGCTTGCCATTTAGCACGCGTGTCGTCAATTGCCGCGGACACCTTCTTTTGCTGATCCGGCGTCAACTGAAGACGCTGCGTGAGATCGTCGATCACCTGGTTGCGCGTGGGTTTCGTGTTGAGCGCGGGCTGCGCCCCCGATACGTGTCCCACCCAAAGGTGATTGCCGAGAGCACCGAAAACGATGCCGAGCAAGAACACGACGAATACGAGAAAAGCAGCTTCGGAACGTCCTTTAGTTCTGTCCATGGCTCGATTCCGCTACCATCATTAAAACCTCGTCCCGGCTTGCCGGAGCGGCCGCTGGGTCAGGGGCAAAAATATCGCTAACGCCAGCGCGAGCCGTCACAGCACTCGAAGCTGCGTGACGGGCCCAGCCAACGTCGTACGTCACAAGGATGCCGAGCGCGAGCGTCGCAGTTGCAGCAAAACGCCAGCCGAGAAGAATGAACCGGGGCCAAAAGCTGCCACGCTCAACTGTCTTTTCGGCTTGGGCGGCATGTATGCGCGCCATCACATTGCGCGAAAATCCAGGGCCAGGGTCGGCCGCCGGCTCGCCAAGTTGCAGGAGCCGTACGGACACCTTCGCCTGCTCAAGCGCGCTGAGGCAACGGTCGCACCGCTTCAGATGATCGGTGACGGTTTGCTGCTCGGCGCCGCTCAACTCTGCCTGCAAGTAATCTTCGAGCAACGCCTCGTACTTATCGCACGCTGTTCCCAGCCCCAAGTTTGTTTCCATTTCGGTTCAGCCTTTCTTCTGTGCGGCAGCGCCGGGATTTGCACTGTTGGCAGACGCCAGACGCCGCCGGTAGGCATCCATGATTCGGCCGCGCGCACGGAAGAGTCGCACTTTGACAGTATTCGCGTTGAGATCGAGAATTTTTGCTAGCTCCTGCACCGAAAATCCCTCAATTTCTTTCAGCACGAGCAATTGACGATCCTGTTCGGGCAACGACGACAACATCCGATCAAGCAGCTCGCGCGTTTCCGTCCGGGCATTCGCCCCTTCGGCCGGCCGATCGGCCGAAATAATTCCATCAAGCCGCGAGACTTGCTCTTCCGACAAATCCGCTTCGTAAACCAGCGGCCGAACCTTGCGCTTGCGCAGATAATCCCAGCATTCGTTCACGGCAATTTTGTAAAGCCAAGTCGAAAACGCGGCGCGCTGATCGAATCGCCGAATTCCCGTGTAGGCCTTCAAGAAAACCTGTTGCGCGACGTCTTCGACATCATCCGGGCGCCGCAAAATTCCGCTCACGAGCGCAAAAATCCGGTGCTGATGGCGCTTAACGAGCTCCTCGAATGCGCTTTCCAATCCACTCTGAGACAGGCGCACGAGTTCGCGGTCGTCCACCTTCTTTTCGGCGCGAGCCATCGGCAGAGCAATCGCAGGAGCGCTGGCTGCCATACTCTTTGGGACGTGAGCCATCAGTCTTCGGTTACCACAAAATTATGCCGTATTCCTTGAGTTTCCTGTTGCGGCTCTTACTAGTCTATGAAACAATACCCGCCATGATAATCGGTGAACGCATCCGCTTACTACGTGAAACGAAAAAGTTATCTCAGGGCGACATTGAAAAACGAACCGGCCTACTTCGATGTTACATTTCTCGAGTCGAGAACGGCCATACCGTGCCAGCGATTGAAACTCTAGAAAAGCTGGCCAGGGCAATGGAAGTTCCGCTCTACCAGCTATTCTACGACGGCGAAGAGCCTCCCGCACTGCCGAATCTTCCGAAGCGTAAGAGCGCGGACGATATCGCATGGGGAAGCACTGGCAAGAACGCCCGCTATTTGGGCCGTTTTCGCCGGCTCTTGGGCCGCATCGAAGAAGGCGACCGTCGGTTACTTCTCTACGTCGCTCAGAAAATGGCGAATCGCTAGCCGATTCAGCTCGGCAAACGGGTCACCGTTACTGAATTCCCGCTAAGTTGTCTCTCTTCGCCTATACCTTTGTATAGGGAATTCATGCGGCTGTGACTCTGTTCCCCAGTGGATACTTGGTATCGCCGAAATCGCCGGAAATGGCTCGCACGCCTATTCCCATTCAATCGTGGCTGGCGGCTTCGAGCTGATATCGTAAACCACACGATTGGCTCCCGGAACTTCGTTCACGATCCGCGCCGAAATTCGCTCCAGCACCTCCATGGGCAAACGCGCCCAGTCGGCCGTCATGGCATCGAGGGATTCAACGACGCGGACGGCAATCGTATCGGCATAGGTGCGGCCGTCGCCCATCACTCCCACGCTGCGAACCGGAAGCAAAACGGCAAAGGCTTGCCAAGTTTTATCATAGAGCCCCGCGCGGCGAATTTCTTCGACCACTACTGCGTCGGCGGCCCGCAGAGTTTCCAGCTTCTCGCGACTTACTTCGCCCAGCAGACGAACCGCCAAGCCTGGTCCGGGAAAAGGCTGCTTCACGAGAATTTCTTCAGGCAAGCCGAGCTCGCGGCCAATTTGGCGGACTTCGTCCTTGAATAAATCACGCAGAGGTTCGATGAGCGAGAAGGGCAAATCTTTCGGCAATCCCCCGACGTTGTGGTGCGACTTGATCACGGCGGAGGGGCCTTTGACAGAAACCGATTCGATCACATCCGGATAGAGAGTTCCCTGCACCAAGAATTTCACAGGGAGGCCACCGGCAGCCGCAGCCACGATTTTCCGTTCTTCCTCGGCGAAGACATTGATAAATTCCGCGCCGATGATTTTTCGTTTTTGTTCGGGATCAACGACACCTTTGAGCTTGGAAAGAAACCGCTCGGAGGCATCGACCCCAATCACGTTTAGACCGAGCCGATTGCGCAGCAGGTCGAGGGTTTCGACAAATTCATTGCGGCGCAGCAGGCCGGTATCGACAAAAACGTTGGTGAGGCGGTCGCCGATGGCCCGGTCAACAAGGACCGCGGCAACGGTAGAATCCACTCCGCCACTGAGAGCGCAAATCGCACGGGCGCCTTCGGCCTGCTTGCGAATGGCGGCAACGGTTTCCGCGATAAATCCGGCGCGGTTCCAATTACGCTCCGCGTGACAAACGCCAAAGACAAAGTTGCCGAGAATTTCGGAGCCGCGGTCCGTATGGTTCACTTCCGGGTGAAACTCGACACCGTAGAAACCACGCGTGGCGTCTTCAATGGCCGACACGGCGTTGTCCGTGCGTCCGGCGATGATGAATCCATCGGGCACGCCAACCACGTGATCGCCGTGGCTATTCCAAATTTTCAGCCGCGTGGGCAAACCCGCAAAAAGTTTCGACTCGAATCCAATTTCGATGTGCGCCGGCCCATACTCGCGCCGTTCAGCGCGCTCGACTTTCCCTCCTAGCGTGCGCGTGAGCCACTGCATGCCGTAACAAATCCCCAAGACCGGCACGCCCAACTGCAACACGTGGGGGTCGCACACAGGAGCATCTTGATCGTAAACGGAGCTTGGGCCGCCAGAAAGAACGATGCCAACCGGTTCTTGTGCGCGAATTTCCGCGATGGATGCGGTGCACGGAAGAATTGCGGAGAAAACCTGCTGTTCGCGGATGCGCCGCGCGATGAGCTGCGTATACTGCCCGCCGAAATCCAAGACCACGATTCCGCGCTTGGTGCTCACCATGCCTCCCGTTTCTCGCTGTAAAGCGGTGCCACTATTTGCCATGTTCGCCGCCTGAATGTGCCCTTCAGCTACTTCAACACGATGTTCACGAGCTTTTTCTGTACGACAATGACCTTCAGGATTTCCTTACCGGCAATCAGAGCCGCAATGCGCGGATCGTTCAGAGCGCGTTTGCGAGTCTCATCCTCGCTGGCGCTATCGTCGACAAGAAACTTGCCGCGCACTCGACCGTTGATCTGAACGATGATTTCGATCTGCTCTTCGCGGGTCAGATCCTCGCGATAAAGCGGCCATGACTCGCGGGATAGAGTAGTCGAATTGCCGAGAATTTCCCAAAGCTCTTCGGCGATGTGCGGCGTCATCGGCGCGAGCATCAGCACCAACATGGCGAGCACGCGCTTCAGCACGATCGGCGAGACGTCCTGTTCCAAAGGCTCCTGTGCGGAAAGCTCGTTGACGAGCTCCATAATGAGGGCAACCGACGTATTGAAGTGCCAGCGAATTTCGAAATCGTTGGTGACGCGTTTTAGCGTCTGGTGCGCTTTGCGGATCAGGTTTTTTTCCTTTGGAGTTGCACTCGCCAGATCGACCGATGCATTCCAGTCGACCGCGATTGACTTGAGCGGACCGGCGTGCTTTTCAATCAAACGATACACGCGATTGAGAAAGCGAGATGACCCCTCGATTCCCTGCTCGTTCCATTCGAGATCTTTCTCGGGGGGCGCGGCGAACAGCGTATACATGCGACCGGTGTCGCAGCCATATTTATCGGCCATGTCGATCGCGCCGACGACGTTGCCGCGGGATTTAGACATTGCCACGCCACCCTTTTGAACCATGCCTTGCGTGAAGAGGCGAGCGATCGGTTCATCGTTGTTGACCAGTCCCAGGTCGCGCATGACTTTGCAGAAAAAACGTGAATACAGCAGGTGCAGGATCGCGTGTGTGATGCCGCCTACATACTGATCGATGGGAAACCAGTACGCCGCGATTTTCTTATCGAACGGCGCGCAATCATCATGCGGGTCGGTGTAGCGATAGAAATACCAAGAGGAATCGACGAATGTATCCATCGTGTCCGTTTCGCGCCGGGCGGGCCCTCCGCATTTCGGACACTTTGCATGGACGAATTCGGGCACGCCGGCAAGGGGCGACTGGCCTTGTCCTGTGAGCGCCACGTCTTCGGGCAATCGCACAGGCAGCTGATCGTCTGGGACGGGAACGATGCCGTCTTTCTCGCAGTACAGAACGGGAATCGGCGTGCCCCAATAGCGCTGGCGCGAGATGCCCCAGTCTTTGAGGCGATACGTGATTTCGCTCGAGCCGAAATTCTTTGACTTCGCATCGGCTGCCATTCTTTCCAACGCTTCGTCGGACGTGAGGCCGGTATAGGGACCTGATTCTTCCAGGCGGCCGTGTTCGGTGTATGCCTCCGACATGCGGTCGAGGCGCAGGAGATTTCCCTGCAGCGGCTGTATAACGATTTTCAGGGGAAGACTATATTTTTCTGCAAACTCGAAATCGCGTTGATCGTGCGCCGGGACGCACATCACGGCGCCTGTGCCATATTCGATCAGCACGAAATTCGCTACCCAGATCGGGACGCGTTCGCCGGAAAAGGGATTGATCGCGAACCTGCCAGTGAAGAAGCCGACTTTTTCGGCGGTAGCGATGTCGGCGGCCTTGACGCTGCTTTGCCGCATCGCGCGCAAGCGCTCGTCCATTGCCGCACGGCCCGGCACGCCGTCCAGTAGACGATCGAGAGATGGGTGCGTGGCGGCCAACAAAACAGCCGACACGCCATAAATGGTGTCAATGCGCGTGGTAAAAACTTCAAGGCCCAGTCCGGCGATTCCGTCGACGTCGAACCGCACACGCGCGCCTTTGGACTTGCCGATCCAATTCTGCTGCATTACGAGCACGCGTTCGGGCCAGCCGTCTGTCAGCTGGTCCATATCTTCCAGCAACTCGTCCGAATATTTTGTAATGCGGAGAAACCACTGTTCGAGCTCTTTTTGTTCGACAAGGGTGGTTTCGTGCCGCCAGCAGTAACCTTCAATCACCTGCTCGTTAGCGAGGACCGTCTGGCATTGAGGGCACCAGTTCACGCGGCTCTTTTTGCGAAAGGCGATGCCCTTCTCGAGCATTCTGAGAAAAAACCACTGATTCCAACGGTAGTATTCGGGCTCGCAGGTGGAAATCTCGCGCTGCCAATCGTAGCTAAAGCCGAACCGGCGCAGGACTCGGCGGAATTCCACTATGTTGGCGTTTGTCCAGGCGCGCGGATGGGTGCCGTTTTGAATCGCTGCGTTTTCAGCCGGGAGACCGAACGCGTCCCAACCCATTGGGTGCAGCACGTTGTAGCCACGCATGCGGTGATAGCGAGCGACGGCGTCGCCGATCGTGTAATTACGCATGTGGCCCATGTGCAGCGTGCCCGAAGGGTACGGCAGCATCTCGAGCAGGTAGTATTTCGGCCGAGTGGGATCGGTCTCGGCGCGGAACACACCCGTGCGGTCCCATTCCTGCTGCCACTTCTTCTCGATGGCTTGCGGGTCGTATTCGGCCAAGGCTGGAAGGTCCTCTCGCTAAGCTGCCGCTCTCTTCGC
>JASHRM010000088.1 GCA_030037315.1 Candidatus Acidiferrales bacterium | reverse complement strand
TTTTTGGCAGCCAGGCCGATCAGCATCACCAGGCCGATTTGCGAATACACGTCGTTCTCGATTTGGACCGTGTAAGCCGGATAGAACGCCTGGGTGAATAAGCGGCGCAAGAGCAAGACTCCGAAAGCGCCGAAGACAGCAACAGGCGTGCTGAGGAGCACGCTAAAGGGCAGCGACCAGCTTTCGTAAAGAGCCGCCAGGATCAGGAAAACGAATAAGATGGAAAATCCAAAGATCGTTGTGGACGATGTGCCCTGCTCCGCTTGCTTCTGCTGGAACGACATACCCATGTAGTCGTACGCCATGTCATGCGGCATCGTTTGCGCGAACACTTGTTCCAAAGCGGCCGTGGCTTGATCCGAACTGTAACCCGGCGCCGCATTACCGTTGATCTGGGCGGAGGGATATTCGTTGTAATGCATGACGAATTCCGGGCCGAAGCGCGGCTCGAATTTCGTCAAGGCCGATAGCGGCACCATCGTGCCGGCACTGTTGCGAACGTAGAACTGCGCGGCGTCCTGCACCTTCGTTCGATAATCGCCTTCCGCCTCGACGTAAACCTGCCACTGGCGGCCGAAGCTATTGAAATAGTTCACGAAGAGTCCGCCCATGTAGGTCTGCAGCGTCGTATAAACGTCCGAAATCGGTACACCTTGCTTCAGCACCTTTTCGCGATCCACGTCCGCAAATTCCTGTGGAACGCTTGGCAACAGAGACGAATTGATGCCCGCAATCTCCGGCCGTTTGCCGGCGGCTGCCAAAAACTTATCCACGTTTGCGGCCAAATAAGAAATGTCGTTCCCGCCGCGATCTTCCAGGACAAACGTGAAGCCGCCGGACGTGCCCACGCCCGGAATCGCCGGCGGAGAAAAACTAAAGGCGGTTCCCTGCGGCAGCTTGGGAAGTTCCTGATTTAGCCGGTACTTGATGGCCTGGAATTGTTCCGACTGCTGCTTGCGATCCGCCCACGGGTCCAAAGTGACGAAGAAGAAGGCGTTGTAGCTGGTCTGTACGTAACTGAGCAGGCTGAACCCGATAACGCTCGTGGTGTATTCGACGCCAGGCGTTTTGGCGAGAACGGCTTCGACCTCTCTTGCGGCCTGATCGGTGCGCTGGAGCGAAGCGGCCATAGGAAGCTGAATATTTACGTAGACATATCCCTGATCCTCGTCGGGCAAAAAGCCTGACGGCAACCTCTCTCCGAAGAAAACAGCCACAACGCCAAACAGCAGCAACACGACAACTGCCACGGTGCTCTTGCGGATCAGCGCCGCGCTCGCTCGAATGTAGCCGTTCGTCGTGCGCAAGAAACCGCGATTGAACTGGTCGAAGGATTTTCTCAGCAGTCCTTTGCTGGGTTTCTTGGGCCGTAGCAGCAGCGCTGCCAGAGCCGGGCTAAGGCTGAGCGCATTGAACGCCGAAATCACTACTGAAATCGCGATGGTGACGGCGAACTGCTGATACAGACGGCCCGTAATTCCCGGAATGAATGCCGTTGGCACAAACACCGCAGAGAGCACCAGGGCGATGCCAATCACGGGCCCTGAAATTTCCTCCATTGCCTTTAGGGCGGCTTCTTTCGGCGCAAGCCCCTCCTCGATATGGCGCTCCACGGACTCAACAACGACGATGGCGTCATCCACTACCAATCCGATAGCGAGCACCAGGCCAAACATCGACAGCGTATTGATCGAGAAGCCAAACAGTGGAAAGAACGCGAAGGTGCCGACCAGCGAAACCGGCACAGCCAGCAGCGGAATCAGCGTGGCGCGCCAGCCCTGCAGAAAAACGTAAACGACCACGATCACCAGCGCGAGCGCGATGCCCAAGGTCAGCAGAATTTCGCGCATGCCTTCGGTGACGGCCTTCGTTTGATCCAGCGAGACGACGTATTCCATGTCCGCCGGGATTCGCGGCTTCCATTGCGCCATCAACGCCCTGACGCCCTTGGCGTCATCCACCGCATTCGACCCGGGAATCTGGTAGATCGCCATGATCGCGCTGGGCTTGCCATTAAGGCGGCCCATTAGGGTGTAGCTTTGGACGCCGATCTCGACGCGCGCCACGTCTTTCACTCGTACCACGCCGCCATCGGGATTCTCGCGGACGATGATGTTCCCGAATTCTTCGGGCGTCACCAAGCGGCCCTGGGCCCTTACCGAATACGTGAATTCCTGGCCGGCTGGCGTGGGAGGGCCGCCGATCTGTCCCGCGGGATTCACGGTGTTTTGCGATTCAACAGCGTTGACGACGTCGGACGCGGTGATGCCGAGTTTGGCCAGCAAATCGGGTTTGATCCAGATTCGCATTGCGTATTGCCCCGCGCCGAAGACGGTTACGCTGGCAATTCCCGGAACGCGGGTGATTGGATCGACGAGATTGATGTATTCGTAGTTTGCGAGGAACTGCGCGTCGTAAGAGCCGTTGGGTGAATAGAGCGCCACCAGCATCATCGGAGCGGAGGTCGATTTCTGCACCGTGACGCCATATTGCGCAACCGCCGCGGGAAGTTGGGCTGCGGCTTGGGTTTCGCGCATCTGGCTGAGGATGAGGTCGGAGTTGGGGTCCGTCTGCACACCGAAATCCACGATCATCGTCATCTGGCCGTTCGCGGTGGCATTCACGGAATACATGTAGTTCATGTTGTCCACGCCGCTCATCTGCTCTTCGATTGGCGTGGCAACCGATTGCGCCAAAGTCTGCGCATCCGCGCCCACGAACGTGGCTTGTATCTTGGTCTCCGGCGGAACGATGCTGGGAAATTGCGAGACCGGCAGGCGCACGATCGAGATTGCGCCCACAATCACTGTCAATATCGCAATCACCATCGCGACGATTGGGCGGTTGATGAAAAACTTGGACATGCCTCAATTGCTCCCGGATGCGGGATTGAACGGAACCGGAGTGACGGCGGCGCCGTTTGTGACTTTTGTGGCGCCCTCCGCTACCACGCGGTCCCCTGCATTCAAACCCTTGTTGATGATCCACATCGTGTCCACTCGCTCACCCACTTCAACTGCCCGGATAGCGATTTTGTTGTCCGGTCCCACAACGGCGACTTGATACGATCCTTGCAATTCCGATACAGCGCGCTGCGGAACCAGCAGTGCTCCCTTTCGGACCTGCGTGACGGCTCGCACTTTGCCGTACTGGCCTGGACGGAGCAGATTGCCGGGATTTGGAAACGCTCCCGCAATCCTGATCGTTCCCGTCTGCTGATCGACTTGCCGGTCGGCGAAAAGCACACTGCCACTGTGGGCGTACGTGCTGCCATCCGACAGAATCAATTCCAATGGAATTGGCGCGGCTTTCGAAAACAAATTGACGGTGCCGGCGCCGATCTTGCCGGCGATCCGAAGATACTCATCTTCGCTGATGGGAAAGTAGGCTTTGATGGGATCCACTTGGGAAACCGATGCAAGCACGGTTGTGGGAACGACGAGATTTCCCACCTGCACCTGCGCGATCCCAGCAATTCCGCTTATCAACGAGCGAACTTTTGTGAATCCGAGATTCAACGCGGCCTGCTCCACGGCTGCTTGCCCTGCCTCAACGCCCGCTTTGCCTGCCAGTTGCGCTTGCTTGTCGGTGTCGAGCTGGCTTTGCGGAATCGCGTTCGCTTCCGCCTCGGGAATGTCGCGTTTGACGTTCAAGTCAGCATTGCCGACCTGAGCTTGCGCTTGCGCCAACTGCGCTTTTGCCTGGTCCAGGGCGGCCTGAAACGGGCGAGGGTCGATCTCAAAGAGCACATCGTCTTTGTGCACGAATGAACCCTCGCGATAATCCTGCTTGATGAGATAGCCGGTGACCTGCGGTTGAATTTGCGCATTCACATAACCCTCGAGGGTGGCCACCCATTCGCCCGTGATCCGCACGTCCTTCTGAACCACGCTTGTGACTTCCACTTCCGGAGGGCGGGACGCTTGTGTCGATGAGGACTTCTCGCCGCATCCGCCGCACGAAACCAGCGCAAGAGCCGTCAGAAGCATGCAGCTTCTTGCTCGGAACTCAAACCATGTGCTGCTCAATCTACGATCCTCCCTCTGGCTGCAGTCGATTCCTACAGAGGCTCTTGTGGATTCACAGGATCACCGCTTCAGCTTCGGTACCAGATATCCGCTTAACACGGCTTCGAATTCCTCCACGATAGTGGCTTTTTGATCCGCGTCGGTTCGCGCGTACAAGTTCAACAAGCCTCGACTGACTTGCTGCACCACCGAGGCAATTCGTTGAGCCGTCGTTCGCGTCATGCTGGGCTTGTGCGCGATCAGCACGGCGGCAATTCGGGCGCGAATCAGTTCGCGCTGTGTCGTTGTCCGCGGAGTGGGAGGAACGTCCAAAAGCGCAAGCAATGCTGGATGGCTCTTGACGATCTCAAGCTGCAGGCTCACCAGGTGGCGGGCAAGTTCCTTGGCGTTCAGGGCAGGTGCCTCTCGGCCAAGAGCAACCCAGGAGTACTCGATCTCCCTGATGTACTGAGCTCGAATCGCTTCTGCGACGGATGGCTTGTTGGGAAAGAACTGATAAAGCGATCCAATGCACGAATGCGCGCGTTCGGCGATGGCGCTCATAGTCGCCCGCTCATAGCCCATTTCAGTAATTACAGAGGCAGCCGCTTTTAGGAAACCGGCCACTCGCCGTTTTCCACGCGTCTGTTGCGGTATGCGCCGGGGCTCGACGGATGAATGTGAGGGCACACTCATATTGTAGCAGATATGAACTATCCTCGTATCGATCGGGAATAGGTGGCGCCGACAGTTGCTCCCACTCTGACTTTCCGCCAATTCTCGAGTTTTCTTCATCGGGCACGCTTCTGAAGAAGTTCGGAGCAGGAATGTTTGTGTTCCCGCACGGGCTGACCGTGGACAGGCACAACAATGTTTGGATCACCGAGGCCAAGGAAGACGACGGTAAGGGACAGCCGTTGCGGTCGCTGCGAATGGTGACATCTTCGTGGCAGAGGGACATGGGCCTACCTATGGCAACTCGCGAATCCTGAAATTCAACAAGAACGGCACGACGCCTAAATTGTATGGATACAATTGTTTCGATCGGACCTCGAAGTTGAGCATGTGACAATCAAGTGCGCGAGGGGTTGAACCCCTCAGCTGTCACCGATTTGTCACTAAAACTCGCGCAAAACAGGCTAAAACGACGCAAGTAGGGGAAACTCGAAGTCTGGCTATCTGACGGCTGGCAAAGGGATTTAGTTGGATTCTGTATAACAAAACGGCGATTTAATTTTTCAAGACCGCCAGTTTCAACCAAAAATTAAAGCGACTCAACCATTGTAACTTGCGCTCCTCCTTAGTGACAGCAGTGCCCTATTTCGGTGCAACTTACACAGCACTATCATCAAACGGGCATGCTAATCTCTGTCGGTCTCATCGCTCGCGCCTCTTGAGCTGGCATTTTGAGACCGGGCCGGTCGGTGCTCGTGTGGTGTCCGACAAAACGGCGTCAAGTACACGATCGTGGGACTCATGAAATCACGGCATATTTTCATGGCCACACTCTCACTGGTGCCATGGCTTGCTCTCGCTGCGGCCACGGCAAATCTGCTCTCCCTTTCGTATACGCAAGCCGCTGCGCGTCAGCAACCTGCCGAATTTCAGGTCGCCCATTCACCGATTCCGATTCGCGTCTTAGTGCAGAGTCCGGCAGACACGGAATCTCAGCTCCAGGTAATTTGCCTTTTTCGCTCTGATCGGTCGAATACACTGCACGGCTCGCTCATCGAGTTAAACCAGAAACTGATGGGCCTTCTTGATCGTGTTCGCAAACCGCAATTCTTTCGCGGTGAACTTGGTGAGACCCTTTTGATTGATCCTCCGCAGCACAGCATTCGCGCGCGAAGGCTTCTTCTGATTGGCTTGGGCGACTCGCAAACCTTTGTGCCTCAGCGTATGGAGCTAGTCGGTGGGGTGCTCTACGGCGAAGCCGACCGGCTCGGAGTGGCCCGTCCATTCTTCGCACCAACTGTCCTTGACGGAGGAGTCTCGAAATTCGGCACAGGCGAGGTGGCTGAACAAGTTGTGCTCGGTTTTCTCCGTGCTTGGCAAACGGAAAAACTACTGACAGCTGCTCATGCTGGCTCTCGGCAAGAAGTCCAGGAACTTACGTACCTCGCTGGCGCCGCGCATGCGAACGACACACGCGACGGAATCGAAAGAGCCGTCGCCGCGCAAACTTCGCAATAGGCGCCGCGGCCGGTCGATTTTGCTTTTATTTGTGTGCCGTGCGCAACGTGTGCTCCCGCTGGAATCTCAGCTGACCGACTTCCCTAATCGCAGCTCGATTTCGCCGCGCAGGCAATCGGGACAAAAGCAGCCTATCTTATTGGCGGCATCCAATTGCTGTGCCACCCCGTTCAAGCTGATACGCGGAAGCTTCGCGCACCAGCATTCCTCGCTGCTCTCGCAGTTAAACGCCCGATTGCAACGGATGCAGTTTTTCTCCATTGCAAATAATTATGCTTGGAAATCAGTACGGTGAAAAGAATCGCGGAGTCGCCAACGAAGTTCCGATGCCGCTACTGCCAAAGCTCAGTAAGAATCGAAGTTGTTGACGTTGCCGCCTTCGGAACGCTGTGCGAGCTTCCGCTGTGAAACGTTTACCACCCACGACGCGATATTCGATTGCGTCACAGGCATCGGGAGCCGCTTGAACATCGATTTCCAGCTGTAAAAGTCCAAATACATTTGCTGGACTTTTTGCTCCATCTCTTCCGCCGAGAAATTCTTCGGCTTGATATGGCAGAATTCGCCAGGGAAGCGCCCGATATCTTCAAGTCTTAGAATCCGATCTTCTTTCCTCATCCGCTCGTAAAACATCGTGCCCTTTTCGGGACACAGAATGTTGAAATAAGCCACCGGCACTTTTTCGCGGAACAGAAACTCCAGCGTCGACTCGAAAACCTGCGGCGTTTCCGTATCCCAGCCGAAAATAAAATTCAGCGAGAAACTGATTCCGCGCCTCCGCAGGTTCTCAATCATCAGGCTGTACTTATCGACCTTGTTGAACTTCTTGTTCATCCCTTTCAGGGTCGCCGGGTCGATGCTCTCAATCCCCATGTTGACGTGCAGCAGCCCGCTGCGCTCGGCCAGATCCATGTACTCATCGTCGTAGCACAGAAACGACGTCCACAGCGCCGACCACCGCAGCTTCAGCGGAATCATTGCCTCCATCAGTTCCATCGCATGCGCGCGCTTGCCGCCGAAATCGCTGTCGCCGAAGAAAATATTTTTCGAGCCGGTGTGCTTGATTTCCGCGATCACGTCCTGCACGGGGCGCACGCGGAATCCGCCGCCGAGATACAAGCGCTCGGAGCAAAACTCGCACTGCATCGGGCATCCGCGCGAAGACATCATGGCGAATGTCTTGAACGGCCCGTACTTTTTGAGATTCAGCATGTCCCAGCGCGGCAATGGAAGGCCTGCCAGGGTTGGCATCTGCGGCGCGCGGTACATTTTTTGCAGCCGCCCATTTTCAGCATCTTCGAGCATCTGCGCGAAAATCGCTTCGCCTTCTCCGATGCCCACGGCGTCGCAGTGCTGCGCCGCTTCATCCGGATGAAACCAGACGTGCGGTCCGCCCATGATCACCGGAATCCCGCGATCGCGAAATTGCTTGGCGATATCGTAGGCACGCAGAGAATGGACCGTCCACGTTGTAATCGCCACGATATCGGGCGTGCTGTCGAAATCGATGTCCTGAACTTGCTCGTCGACCAGCGTCGCATCCCACCCATTGGGCACAAGCGCGCCGAGATATGGCAGCGCCAGCGGCACAAGGGCCCGCGAGCGCGTTTTGAAAACCGTTTTGTTGGCCTTCGAGTGGTAATGCGAAGGCTGGATGATCAGAAGCTTTTTGCTCACAACACCATCCTCATGAAGTTAGCCGCGATGCGCGGAACAGGCCGATTTGTTCGCCCTTAGATTTTAAGGTTAGAAATCGCCTAAAAACGATAACTTCGCCCATCCGCGCGTGTCAACCCTTTGTCACCAAAGATGCCTCATATCTTTGGATGGTTCACAGTAGATATTCCGGATCACAAAACGTTGATATGACAGGGGAACGTCGGCCAAGGCTCAAAAAGTGTCGGCCCTTATCGGGTGATCTCGAATTCGCTTTCAGGCTGCGCTGACTCGAGAAAGTCGGCGAGTTGCAGCCTCAGATTGCCGGCGTTTGTAGCATAAGAAAGCCCGGTCTCCAGATCGACCGAGCCCGCGCGAATGGCCTTCTCAATTTCGTCATCAAAACATTGCATACCGTCCTGCTCGCCATCCCGCATCGCATCCAGCAGGGACTTGCCTTCCGTTTCGCCGCGCTCCACGTATTCGCGCGTTCGTACCGTAGCCTTCAAAATCTCGAAAACGGCCACCCGTCCCGCCTTATCGTGCCGCGGAATCAGCCGTTGCGAAATGATGAACCGGAACGCCTTCGCCAGGCGATTCCGAATCGCCGCCTGATCGCTCAACGGAAAAACTCCGATGATGCGTTCCACCGTTTTCGAAGCATCGGTCGTATGCAGGGTCGAAAAGACCAGGTGACCCGTGTCGGCAGCCTCCAGCGCCACCTCGATGGTTTCTTTGTCCCGCATCTCGCCGACCAAAATCACCTCTGGAGCTTGGCGCAGCGCCGCCCTCAACGCCAAAGCAAAGCTCGGCGTATCGCTGTGCAATTCGCGCTGATGAACCGTGCCGATCTTGTGGGTATGCAGAAACTCGATGGGATCTTCGATGGTGATGATGTGGTGCGCTTTTTCGTTGTTGATCTTGTTCAGTATCGCCGCAAGTGTCGAGGATTTCCCGCTGCCCGTTGGCCCGGTGACCAGTACGATGCCGTTGCGTAACTCCGCAGCTTCAGCAAGCTGCTGTGGCAGATTCAGATCTTCGAAAGACGGGACCGACGATGGAATCACCCGCATCACGATCGCGCAACTGCCGCGTTGCATGAAAACGTTCACGCGGAATCGCGACACCTTCGCCAGGCTATACGAAATATCGCACGAACCTTCGTCCTTCAGCTTTTGCAGCGGCAATGCGTTCTTGCCGATCAGGTCTCGCGCGATCCGCGCCGTATCTTCGGGTGTCAGGATGCCGACGCCTTGAATCTTGAACGGTATCAGTCTGCCATTGGCTTTCGCCTGCGGTGGACGGCCCGGAGAAAAAACAATATCGCTGGTCTTGGGATTCGCCTTCAGGATCGTGGCGATCAAACTCGGTGTGGGAACTCGCTCCGCTGAGGCATTCGGAGCGGGTGATTGTGGGGCTGGCTGTTCCGTGTCCACGGGCCTTCCTCCATCGTCTGGAGAAGGGGCCCAGACGGATTGCGCTCTTAATTATCGGCAAAAGGCAAATCTCGATTGCCTCAAACGGGCCGCCTTGTACGCAAACAGATACACGTCTTCTACAGGTGCCAATCTGACAAGCGTGGTAAGCTCTCAGCGACTGTGCCGGACAAAATCAATCTTAGGGTCAACGATCGGCTGCACAGCGTCGATGCAGCCCCTAACACGCCTCTTCTCTATGTTTTATCCGGCGACCTTCAGTTGCAAGGACCGCGCTTCGGCTGCGGCTTGGCGCAATGCGGCTCGTGCTCGGTGCTAGCGGATGGCTCGGAAATTCGCTCCTGCGTCACCCCGATCTCCGCGGTCCAAGGCAAATCCATCATCACTCTCGAAGGCCTTCCTGCTTGGTATGCCAAGCAGAAAAAAACGAACCATGCGCGCTCTGCCTCGAATCCGCCGTTTCATCCCGTACAGCAGGCCATGATCGATGAGCAGGCCGTGCAGTGCGGCTATTGCTTCAACGGCATGATCATTCAAGCCGCCGAACTTCTCTCGAAAACGCCGCAGCCCACGGAAGCTGAAATTCGCGCCGCGATGAACGGCCATCTTTGCCGGTGCGGCAGCTATCCGCGTGTAATCAAAGCAATTCAGCGCGCATCGCGCGCAATGGCGGGAGTGAACATCGCGGCCAACGCCGAAAATCTCGATCCCGCGTCACCGGAGAGTCGCCGATGAGCGCCGCGACCGCCCCGCACTCTCTGCCGCGCCGCGAATTTCTAAAAACTGGCGGAGCACTGATCGTCGCCTTCAGCACCGCTGGCACGATCGGTGACGCGCTTGCTGCGCAGACGGCCTCTACACTCGCGCCTGGTTCGGTCGCGGGACCTCCCGATCCAAAGCAGATTGATACCTGGCTCGCGATTCATTCCGATAACACTGCCACCGTTTACGTCGGCTACGTCGAGCTTGGTCAGGGCTCAACCACTTCGCTCCTGCAAGTCTCTGCGGAGGAGCTTGACCTCGATATGACTCAGGTCAGCACCGTTCGGCTCGATACGAACATCACGCCCAATCAAGGGGGCACTTACTCAAGTTCTTCCATCGCGCGAGGCAGTCCCGCGATTCGAACGGCCGCCGCCGAGGCGCGCCAGGCGCTCCTTCGCCTCGCGTCGGAAAAACTCAACGCGCCAATCGATCAGCTCACTGTCGCGAAAGGAATCGTCTCCGTAAAAGGAGACGCGACAAAATCGGTCAGTTATGGCGAACTGATCGGCAATAAGCGCTTCAACGTCGCTTTCACCGGCACGGCGCCGCTCAAGCCCGTCTCCGAATACAAATTGGTCGGCACGCGTCCGGTGCGCAACGACATTCCTGACAAAGTAAGCGGCAAATACGTTTACCTTCAGCACCTGCGGCTTCCGAATATGCTCCACGGTCGCATCGTTCGGCCGCGCGGCCAGGGAGTCTATGGCGCGGGCGCAAAGGTTTTGACGCTCGACGAAAATTCGATCGCCGACATTTCCGGCGCGCGCGTTGTGCGCAAAGGCGATTTCGTCGGCATCGTCGCCGAACGCGAATGGGACGCCGTTCGCGCCGCGCAGCAGTTGAAAATCACCTGGGATCTGCAGGCCGCTTTGCCCGGCACGGACGGTCTTTACGACGCCATGCGCGCCGAAAAAACCACCAATCGCGTCGTGCTCACGCGAGGCGATATCTCAAGTGCGTTTGCCTCTGCCCCTCACGTTGCCTCCGGCACGTACCACTGTCCTTACCAAGCGCACGCGGGCTTTGGCCCCAATGGCGCCCTCGCGGACGTAACCTCCGACTCCGCGCTCGTTATTTGCTCTTCTCAGGACGTCTATGGCACCCGCAACACGCTTGCTGGCGTCCTCGGTCTTTCGCCGCAAAAAGTCCGCGTCCAGTATTACGAAGGGTCGGGCACCTACGGACACAGTTGCTACGACGATGCCGCGCAAGCAGCCGCGCTCCTCTCGCAGCTCGCCGGAAAACCGGTGCGTTTGCAATTCATGCGTTGGGACGAGCACGGTTGGGATAATTACGGTCCCGCCCACGTTGGCGAAGTTCGAGCCGCCACCGACGCCAACGGCAAATTAGTCGCCTACGAATATCACGGCTGGCATCACAACTGGAGCGCCGTCGAAACTTCCGCGCAGCTGGCTCTCGGAACGCCGGCCGCGGAATGGCGCCTCGGCGCCGCGCAGCAGGTCAATCCGGCGGCCTGTGGCGGCATGTACGACATCCCAAACGTTCAGCTCGTAAACCACCAGGTTCCCGGCTTGAAATATTTGAAAGGCGCATGGCTGCGCTCTCCGCTCGATCTTTCCTTCGCGTTTGCCTCGGAGCAAACGATCGATGAGCTGGCGCGGGCCTGCAACGTGGATGCCTACGAATTTCGCAAGCAGAACATTCTGAACGACCGCTGGCAAGGTGTGCTTGATGCAGTCGTTCAGGCTTCCAAATGGGTCTCGCGTCCGCCTGCGGCGAACGTATCCAACGCGAAGACCGTCACCGGGCGCGGAATCGGCTTAGGCACGCACCTGACTTCCTATGGCGGCGCGGTTGCCGAAATCGAAGTAAATCGGGAAACGGGAAAAATCAGAGTCACGCATCTTTATGGCGCGATCGACGCTGGTCTCGCCGTCAATCCCGCGTTCATCGAAAACCAGATCAGTGGCCAACTCGTGCAGACAACAAGTCGTATGCTTCTCGAAGAAATTACGTTCAACAAAACGAATGTCACCAGCCTCGATTGGAATTCCTACCCGATTCTTCGCTTCGAAGATTGCCCTGAGGTAACTCCCATTGTCGTGCAGCGCGTCGACCAGAGATCGACCGGTGCAGGCGAAGAAGTCATGGCCGCAGCCGCCGGTGCAATCGCAAATGCCTTTTACGACGCGACCGGCATCCACATGCGCCAATTCCCGATGACGCCGCAACGCGTCCTCGCCACCCTCGCCCGCACCTAACCGAGATTGCAGCGTCCACGCCGACAGCTTGTCATTCCGAGCGCTCTTGCCGAAGGCAAGCGAAAAATCTTCTTTTTCGTTGGTTCTCAAGGTAATGCCCTGGCTTGCCCGCCCGTGGGACTTTCAGCGCGGCATCTGCATGCCGGCGAATACCAATTCCTGATATAACCCCTCCCATGAAAGTCCTCGCCGCGGTCGCCTACGACAATCAACCGCAATTTACAATCGAGGAACTCGACCTTACCGGCCCGGGAGCCGATGAAATCCTCATTCGTATCGCCGGCGTTGGCCTGTGCCACACGGACGTGAAGGCGCTCGCGGGCGGCATGGGAGTGCCAAAGCCCATCGTTCTCGGCCATGAAGGCGCCGGCGTCGTCGAACAAATCGGCGCTCGGGTGAAGAAAGTAAAGCCAGGTGACCACGTCGTTCTCACATACGATTGCTGTGGCGCCTGCGCAGCCTGCAACGGCGGTAATCCCGCATATTGCCAACAAACTGCCGCATTGAACTTTCGCGACGGCATCCCGCGCGACACCGGCTTGTTTCGCAGAATCTCCGGCCCGCCTGCCGGCGAGGCGGGTGCTGAAATTCGCGGCCACTTTTTCGGACAGTCCTCGTTCGCAAGCTACGCCATCGCGCGAGAACGAAACACGATTCCCGTACGAAAAGACGCGCCCCTCGAGATCCTCGGCGTCCTCGGCTGCGGAGTTCAAACAGGCGCCGGCGCAATCATCAATTCCTTCGCTGCAAAACCCGGTGACAGTATCGCGATCTTCGGAGTCGGTCCCGTCGGACTCAGCGCAGTCATGGGCGGCGTCGCTTGCGGCTGCTCGGAAATTGTCGCGGTGGACGTGCTCGAATCCCGCCTCGCCATGGCAAAAGATCTTGGCGCCACGAAGACCATCCTCGCGAGTCCGCAAACGAAAGCCTCGGACGATTTGCGCCGCCTTATTCCAGCTGGAGTAAACTTTGCGCTCGATACCACCGGCATCGCGCAAAGCTATCTACAGGCAATCGCTTCACTCACCACGAAGGGCACCTTCGGCTTTATCACCATCCCGGCCGGCACATTCGAGCCAAATCTTGGTCAAGTCATGCTCGGCGGCCTTAATATTCGCGGAATCGTTCAAGGAGATAGCGTCCCTGACAAGTTCATCCCGCATCTCCTTGATCTTTATCTCGCTGGCCGACTTCCATTCGACCGGCTCGTCACCAAGTATCCCTTTCGCAAAATCAATGACGCAGTCGAGGACCAGGCCGCCGGTAAAGTTGTGAAACCTGTCTTCACGTTTCCCATCTAACTCCCTTCCGGCTCTGATTACAGTCTTTCGCTGCCTATTCTGGGGTTGTCGCTCCAAAGCTCCTCAGCGAAAATGAATACGGAAAGAAACGTGCGAAAGGTGGCCAATTCGGCGTCGGGCTCGTTTGAGTTTGCTAGAAGTGTATTTCGCCTGCCGGTCTCGCCCCGCAACTTGGCTGCGGCGCTGCTCGCTGGACTCGCTCTGCGCCTTATCTTCGTGATTCATTTTCCGTTTGCCGCGGGCGACACGAAGTTCTACGACGAGCTAGCCCAAAATTGGCTCGGCCATCACGTATACGGATTTTTCGCCAACGGCCACCTGGCACCGTCGGACATGCGCGTGCCCGGCTATCCCGCGTTTCTGGCCGCGATTTACGCAATTTTCGGCCGCGCGCCTCGAGCCGTGCTCCTCGCGCAGACCGCGATCGATCTGCTCAGCTGCATCGTCATTTCTCTAATCGCCGCCCGCCTCGCGCCGGCTGCGCAACGTCGCATCGCGGCCACCGCGGGCTTGTGGCTCGCTGCGCTTTGTCCCTTTACCGCGAACTATTCCGCTGTGTTTCTGACCGAAAGCCTCGCGATATTTTTCACCTCCCTCGCGCTTCTCGTGTTTGTCACGGCCATCGGCCATCCGTTCGTCCGGGCACACAATTCGCATTCCAATGAGGCCGCGCTTTCTTTCACCGCCTGGATTTTCCTCGGCGCAGTGGTTGTCGCGCTTGGCACGCTCGTTCGGCCCGAAACTCCGCTGGTTCTTCTCGCGGCCGGCTTGCTCTTTGCGATTCGTTTCCGCCGCCGCGCCGATTGGCGCAAGCTCGTCCTGACTGCTACATGGATGGCCGTCGGTCTTCTCCTTCTCTTATTGCCTTGGGCCGCTCGCAATGCCCGCACCATGGGACGCATCGAATTTCTCGCCCCTCGCTACGCGCAAACCGAAGGTGATTTCATCCCGCGCGGCCTCTTTGCCTGGACGCAAACCTGGATGACGCATGAAAGCGACGCTTGGCTTTTGCCGTGGAAACTAGGAAAGGCGCCGATTGAGGTTTCAAGCCTGCCGCGATCGGCATTCGATTCGCCGGCGGAACGCGGGCGTGTGAGCAATTTATTTGCGCGCTACAACTCGAATCTCGATATGTCGCCCGTCCTCGACCGCGAGTTCGCCACGCTCGCGCGCGAGCGGACCGCGCGCAATCCGCTTCGCACCTATCTCTGCGTTCCAGCGGCGCGCATCGGGGAGATGTGGTCTTCGCCGCGCGTCGAATTTCTGCGCTATTCGGGACAAATAGCTCCAATCAACGAACGCTGGCGCGATAACCGCAGTGATCTCACGACCACTCTAGCTTTCACGGCGATCGACATCCTTTATATAGCGCTGGCCTTGGCAGGCGCCTGGCTCTGCCGCAGACAAGCAGCCGCGCTGTTGCTTCTCGCCTACGTCGCCATCCGCACCATCTTCATCACGCAGATGCAAACCGTCGAACCTCGCTACGTGATCGAGTGCGTCCCCCTTCTTTTGGTAATCGGCGCACAAACGATCGCGCCGCTTCTGCAATGGGTTTCCGTAATCTCGGCGCAGCGTGGCTGGAACACCAGTTCCGTCGCCGCCGACTAAGGTCAACTTTGTCATCCCGAGGAGCGAGCAGCCCGATTTTCGCGCCCACGTATATCGAGTCGGGCGAACATCCGGCGTTGTGGCGAGGGACGAGGAATCTGGGCTCCGGAAAGGGGGACATCCCGGGCGCTGAACTACTTCAGGTACGTCCGCACGATCTCGATCACATCGTCCGCAGCCTCTTCCGACGACTTCGAATTTCGAGGCATGTGATTTCGAATGTGATCCTCAAGCAGCTCGCCCATCAACCCATTGATCGATCCCCGGGCAGCCGCCAGGCGCTGCAGCACGTCGGCGCAATGCTCGTCGTCATTCAAACCCCGCAAAACGCTCTCTAACTGCCCAATGATCTTCTTTGTGCGAGTCACCAAATCGAGTTTTTCCCTTGATAAGTGCGACATTTTCCTTGACTACCCTAGGGGGGTATAGTATCACGGTGCCAGCGCGGTTTCCAGCCTTGCGCGGCTGTTTTTTAACACGCGCGTAACTTAGAACCGGAAACGGCGTGATCTACTCTCGCTTCGCCAGAGCCTCTGCCGCTTCCTTCGCAATCAAATGCGTGCCATTTTCCCATTCACGACGCGTTTTGTCTGCCTGCTGCTCGCCTTGTTTTGCGTGTGCCGGGCGGCGATCGCTCAGGCTCCGCAAAATAATACCGACGCGCAAAATTCAGGCGCCCCGGATCAGAACAGCGACAACGACTCCGATTCCGGCGACGTCGTCACCGTGTTTCCACACACCGAGACCGCCGGATACTGGCTTTCCGGCCAGGCCAACGTTGTCTTCCAGTGGCATCCCGCGTTCCCAGCTCAATACACGGGACCCAACAGCCTCACGCCGCAAGCCCAAAGCGCCACAACGCATGTCGTCACCCTTTTCACGGGTTTCGAAGTCACGCCAACCACCGAATTCTTTGGCGACATCGAGTACGCCACCGGCGGCGGCATCGGCAAAGCCTTCGGTCTTGCCGGCTACACAAACCTCGATTCCGTTCGTACGGTTTCCGGCGCGCAACTCCCCGCCACTCCCTATCTCGCGCGCTTGATGATTCGCCAGATCATTCCGTTGAGCAGCGAGCGCACCGACGAAGAGCGCGACGAATTTCATCTCGCCACATCCGTTCCAGTGCGCCGCATCGAAATCCGCGTCGGGAAATTCGATCTCGCTGATTTCTTCGACACGAACACGTACGGCTCCGATAGCCACCTTCAATTTCTGAATTGGACGATCGACAACAACGGCGCCTGGGACTATGCCGCTAACACGCGCGGCTACACCGACGGCATCATCCTCGAATACGACGATCATTGGTTTTCGGCGCGATTCGCCGAAGTCCTCGAGCCCAAGGCCGCGAACGGCATCAATCTCGACGCCGACATCGCCCGTGCCCGCGCCTCAAATCTCGAATTCGACGCGCAAGGCAAGCGCATCGCGCATCGAGCGGGCGCTGTCCGCTTCCTGACCTATCTCAACGAAGCAGACATGGGAAACTACCGCGAAGCCATCCAAGAATTCCTCGATCACGAAACGCCTGCGCCCAACATCATCGATACGCGACGTCAGGGCCGCCACCGGTACGGCTTCGGCTTGAATTTCGAGCAGGAGGTCATCGCCAACGTGGGCGTTTTCGGCCGTGTCGGCTGGAGCGATGGGCACAACGAGTCGTGGGCCTACACCGAAGACGACCGCACCGCCCAAATCGGCGGCTTCGCCACCGGCCAGCCGTGGAATCGTCGCAATGACCGCGCCGGCGTTGCTTTCGTCGCCAACGGAATTACAGCCGATCACCAACGCTATCTCGCTCTCGGCGGCCTCGGATTTCTGCTGGGCGACGGAGCACTCACGTATGGCTCCGAGAAAATCGTGGAAGGGTTCTATACCGCGCATCTGTGGCGCGGTTTTTTCGCCTCATTCGATATTCAGCACATCGATAATCCCGGCTACAACCAGGCGCGTGGACCCGTCACCGTCCCCGGCCTCCGCTTCCACGCCGATTTCTGAGCCCGAAGCATCCCATCCTGGGGTCGGCTTTCAACTCTCCGCCGCTTGGCGCCAACTCGTCAAACCGCGCCTTTGCGAGTGTGAGGGATCTGCTTTTTCAGCCTTCCCGCATCGCTTAGATTACTTCACCGGTGTCTTCGAATCCCCCGCCTTCTCCTGTTCAGCAGCACCAGGCGGAAACATCGGCTGCTTCAAAATATCCATCGCCTGCGACGGCAACTTATCCGCGCTCGCCAGCAACGCCGCCGTTCGCCACATCTCCTCATCCGAAAACACGCCATCGAAACTCGGCATGCCCGTCATTCGAATCCCATTCTTGATTTTCCAGTACGTAAATCCGACCGGATCGTCCGTCACATAGCCATCCGGCGTAAAAAGCTCCGGCGGTTGCGGATACATTTTCGGCACCAATGGCTTCTGGCCGGGCAAGCCGTGACAACCATCGCATCCCTTGCGATATGTCTGCGCTCCTGCCACAAAATCGGCTGTCGTGAAGCTTGAAAGATCTCGCTTCGGCGCCTCACGATGCAGGCGCGCTTCAAGCGCCCCGCCCGCAATGATTCCTTCAAACGGAAACGCCCGCGCTGAAACGGCCGCCGGGGCAAATCCTCCGAGAAAATAGATCGCTGCGACTATCGGAAACGCAATCAATCCCGCAATGAGCCCAATCAGAAATTTCACGCCTCACCTCTCATTTGCTCTTTCGCCTTGATTTGCATCTCATAGTGCTTCTTGTTCCGCACTCCACTTTCATTCGTTCCGGAATCTCGACTTGCGGTATAACCACTCTCCTGTGATGCCAAGGAGTTGACTCATGGATTTGCAGCTCTCCGGAAAACTCGCACTGATTACCGGCGCGTCCAAGGGAATCGGCCGCGCGACGACCACCATTCTCGCGCAGGAGGGTTGCGACGTCGTTCTCGTCTCGCGCGATCCGAAAGCGCTCGACGATGCAGCCGAATCAATTCGCGCGCGCCACCAGGTCTCCGTGCGCACCTTCCCCGCGGACATTTCGAAACAGGACACCATCGAAAAACTGGCGGCTGAATTTCCCGAGCTCGATATTCTCGTCAACAACGCGGGCGCAATCCCGCCGGGAAACCTTCCCGCAACCGACAATAAGCGCTGGCGCGACGCCTGGGACCTGAAAGTCTTCGGCTACGTCAGCATGTGCCGCGCGCTTTACCCCAGCTTGCAGAAACGCAGCGGCGTCATCATCAATATCATTGGAGCCGCGGGTGAACGCCTCGATCCGAACTACATCGCGGGAAGCACCGGCAACGCAGGCCTAATGGCCTTCACGAAATCGCTCGCCAAAGGCGCAGTGAAAGACGGTATTCGCGTCGTCGCAATCAATCCCGGCCCTGTAGCAACAGATCGCCTCGAAGTCATGATGCGCGGCCGCGCGAAAGCTCAATTCGGCGATGAGTCGCGCTGGCGCGAATTTCTCAGCGCCATGTCGTTCGGTCGCGCCGCATCCCCGGAAGAAATCGGCAGTGCCGTCGCATTCCTCGCGTCTCCCCGTTCGGCGTACACAAGCGGAACTATTCTCACCATCGACGGCGCCGCGCATTGAGAACTCACGCCGGCTGCCGCAACAGAGCCCTACGGTCCTGGCCTGCTTTTTGATAGACTTTCCGCGCGGCGAGTTTCGGCGAATAACGCAAGAACGCAATCGAATCCAGGGTGGGGGCCAGGGATGCGAAATGGCCACGCCCGAACGCGCCACCGAACTCCTTCAGTACCTTCACTTGAAACTGGCTGCTCTCGGCCAGCCATCCTCCAGCGGCTCCAATTCCGCTCTCCTCGAGATCGCTCAGCCGCTTCTTCGCACCCACTTCGAAAAGGAACGTCTGCTCGGCAAACATCTCTGCCCGGCTGACTCGCGCATCCAAAATTTCCTCGACGAATATCTTTGCGATTGTTGCCCGGCGGGCGTGCCGCGCTTGCCTGCGAGCACTTTCGTTCTCGACCGCGCAGGCTTGGCCCGCGCCATGTCTTTGCCGCCGGACGCGTACAGCTTTTCGTCTCCCTATTTGCGCTCCTATCGCGTCCCGCAAGGCGTGCTTCACAACCCCCTCAGCGACCGCCGCACCACCAGCGGTGTTTTCCATGTCGCCGAGGGCGGCTTCCCGATTCCGGCCGATAAGCAAGCCGTACCCAGGCACGTCTTTGCCGCATTGCTCGCCGCTGCGCTCCACCCGCTCGATGACCTGCTCGCGCTTCCGTTCACCGCGCACCAGCAAAAACCCTCTCGCCTCTTTGTCTCGCTCCTGCTCCGTCCGCTCGTCTGCCCGGCCACGGGCACCGACGACGCCCGAACGATGGAGACTCGCTTTTTCGCGCCGGGCAGCTTGGTCAGCAATCTCGACTTCGTCGAATCCATTTTCGGCAACGCCGGCGACCCGAACCTTCCCGAAAACGACGCCGCCCTCGACGTCGCGCATTGGACCGGCCACACGGGCTGCGTGATTCTGGCGCCTCACATTGTCGGCCTGAAAAAGTCCGCGCTCGGCTTGCCGCACATTGACCAAGCCACCGAGCGCCAAAAGCGCGACGGAATGTGCTGGAGCGATCCCGACGAGCCCTATAACGGCGGCTCAGCCTTCAAAATTTGCGCGCGCGACCATCGCGGCGTGATGGTTACCATCATCGCCGACAATTACTACGGTTACTGCAAGAAGGAAGTCAAAACCCAGATCAGCTACGCAGCGAATCTTTTCGGCCTCTGCGAAGAAGAGCACGCCGGCGGCGCCATCGCCTTCGCTACCTACGTCCTCGGCCAGGAATTTTATGCCGGACGCACCGTCAGTCTGAAAAAAGCGGCTTTCTCTGATGCCATGCAGCTTCTGGGCGACATGGTCGAACGCAAACCGGAAGGATACGCGGTCGACCGCCGCTATTCGGACGTCTACTACGTTCCCGAAGATTCCGTCTTCACGTTACGCGACGGCTTTGTGCGCTGGGATTGCAGCGGCAAGACGCATCAGCTCACCCTGCGGCCCAGCGCCGTATACGTCTTGCCTTCCGGTTTTCGCGTTCGCCTCGAAAAGCAAATTTCCGGCAGCGCGTGGCGCCTCATCGGAGCGCGCCCTCGCGGCACGCTGTGCCACAAGCCCTGCACGGTTTCCGGCGGCGGCAAGTCCGAAATTTCAAAATCCATTTCCAATGCGCTGCTCAAGGGGCCCGTATATGTCCGCGATTACCGCGAGGACATGGAGAAGGTCGCTGCCATTCTCGAGCGCGATTTCTCCGCCATTTACAAGCATCGCCCGCCGGACGAACGCTCGGGCCGTCCGATTTTGAGCGCCGAGCGAACTCTCGGCTCCGTGATTCAGCTCTTCACCCCGTCGCCGGAGTACCACGAGGAATATAACGAATGGCTGCGCAAGGTCCCGCAGACCACGCGCCAGCTCCTTTTCACCGTGAAACGCTATTACCGTCCGGAATGGGGCGAGCATTGGCGCGAACACTTCACCGTCGACCGCATCAACGGCTTCCTCGGCCACGAGCTCAAATTTGAAAATGAGCCGCTTGTCGCAAATTACCTTCGTGTCGGGTACGACCGCGATCGCGCTTGGCGCATTTACAAGCTGCGGCCTGATTTCTTTCCCGCTGAAAAGGTCCAAGTCGAGGACGACATCACGGCCTCAGCCGTCCTGCCGCGAACCGCGCTAAACGATCTCGACCGCGAATATAAAAATCCCAGCGTCAAGCTGGTCCAGAATTGCGAGACGCTTCTTTTTCAGCGCCCCGACGATGCCATCAAACCCGGCGCCGATTGGCAGGCCGAAGCCGACATCGCCAGTCCCGGCACATTTCTCTCGAATTATGAGCCTCTATCCGCCGAACAAATCCGCGCCCTTGTGGATCACGTCGTCGAATTTGACCGCTACACCGCCCCAATGAAGCATCTCCTCGAAGATTTCGCCACCATCCCAAATGGCGACGGCGAAAAAGCCTTCGTCGTATGCTCATCTCGCCCGCGCCTCGTCAATGGCAAGCCGTCGCAAAACCCTCGCTATCTGCAAAAACGCCGCGACCTCGTCGCGCCCCGCGAAAGCTACTTAGCCGAAGTGGCCGCGCGCCTTGAGCGCGAAATCCCTGCCGAGCGCTCCGTCCATTTCCCCGTGAACGTGGTCTTGGCCGGCCGCAGAAACAGCCCGCCCGACCCCGCAGTCGGCTTGCCGCCTTTGGCCGTCTACGGTCCGGTTCATTACCAGGAACTGCCGGAACTTTTTATGGAGTGCATTTCCAGCCTCACAGGAAAATCGCCGGCCACCACGGGTTTTGGCAGCGAGGGCGCCCTTACCAAGGGACCCTTCAACGCGCTTTGGCCCGTAGTCGATCTGAATAACGCGCTCGTCTCCGCAATCCTCACCGGTGACAACGGCTTCACGACTTCAGCCGGCTACGTCGGCCCGCATTTCCGAGTCGACCATGACATCAGCCTGCTCGTTCCCGAGATTTGGTGCCGCATGCGCGTCGCGGAACGCGATCCTCAATTCCTGATCGAACATGGCTATCTGGAAAAAATGCAGGACCTCTTTCATGAAGGCCGGTTAGTTCTCGCTAGCCGGCTCGGATATCGCATCACAACCCGCTTCGTCGATCACTTTCTTGGCAGAATCTTCGAAACGCCTGATTCCGTTTTTCCCATCGAGATGCTGCGTCCCGAACTGCAAGACTTCGAAATGTTCGCCAGCGGTGTCGAAGCCATCGTCGAAACCCAGCGTCGCGTCGCTATGAATTATTTCGAAGACGGCAGCATCGAAGCGGCCTCTCCGCCGCTGAAAGCCCTGCTGCACATTATGGCTCACGGCGCCTACAACGGAATGAGCGCCGAAAATCCAGAGATTCGCGCGATCTTCACTCGCGACTCGATGCTCGCTAGCGACTGGTATCGTGAACGCCTGCACGTAAAACAAGCGCGAGACATCGCACTCTGGCAGCGCCACTCGAAGTCACTTGCAAACTTCGCGCGAGAATCTCGTGAATTCACCTCGCATGACCCAATCAATTTGCAGGACCGCCTCGATTTTGCTTACGGGCAATTGGCGAGGGTCGCCGCAACCTCTTACATCGAAGAGCTCGTCGGCACGATCGGCGCCGATCCGTTTCACAAACAAATGTCCGGCTCCTGAAAGGCCGGCAAAATAATTTTTCCACTGTCCAGTTCCACTTCGAAAAAGTCACGTCCCAAAGTCGTGAAAATAATTTTCGGATTGTCGGCGCGTCGACACGGAAATTTCTTGCGCGAAAACTTTCTCCATCTGCAAAATTTTTCCTGAAGAAATATCCTTACGGATATTCTTTGGCACAACATCTTCTTGCCTCACATTGCGAAATCTCCGAACCAACGGCGAATCCGTAACAGAATTTTCGCTTTGTCACTTCCACACGCACGGCGACAAGGTCGCGCCTATCCCGGTTTGCCGAAAGCCGCCGAGTATCAGCACCGTATTACGAATGTGCCATCGATCGCCTGTTGACATACCGCTTGCGTGTCGATATCTTTCGCTGCTGGAACCCATGGAAAAAGAAAAAGTTAAGGTTTCCCCGAAATTCCAAGTCGTAATCCCCAAATCTCTGCGCGAAGAATTGAAAATCGAAGTCGGTCAGGAGCTTCTGATGTACTCGGTTGACGGCTCGCTGCGTCTCGTGCCTCAACGTTCCGTCAAAGAGCTTCGAGGCATCGCCAAAGGCATGAGATGGAAAGACGAGTACCGTGACCACTCGGACCGCTTCTGAAACTTACCTCGTCGATTCTTCCGGTTGGCTCGAGTACCTTGCCGACGATCCCAAGGCGGCCGCCTTCGCACACTATCTCGAAGGGGATGCTACAGTCGTAGTTCCTTCTGTGGTCATCTATGAGGTCTATAAGCAGCTCGCGAAGAATCGCGCCCGGTCCTTCGCCGACCGCTTCATATCACAGGTGCTTCATCGACGGGTGATCCCGATGGACGAGACCATCGCCGTTGCCGCCGCAAACGCCAGCATCGACCATCGCCTCGCTGGGGCGGACGCCATCGTCTACGCCACTGCCCGCGTCTGCCAGGCCCAGCTCGTCACCGCGAACACCCATTTCCGCGGCCTCCCCGGCGTCATCATCCCGTGACGTCGCACTCTCACCCCAGGACTACAGTGGCTGCCACTCAAAAGGAAACAGTTTTCCGGCATCGGCAGGATCCATTTTGACGCCCGCCATCTCCATTGCGCGTGCGAGGACCGGATCGCGCCCCGATGCTAAATCCTGGGGTGTGGGCAACAGGACCACATCCGGTGTCACCCCGGCATGCTCCAGGCTATTCCCATCCTTCATGATGAGGTCCGCCTCCGTCACCGAAAAGCCGTATGCGATCACCGTCTGAAGACCTTGTTCGTAAGAATAGTGCATCGCTTCCATAACGCTTCCAGACGTGCGATCGCCAATCACAGTGCCTCGGTTCTCAAGCTGCATCACGCGGGCGAAGAGTTCGGCGGCTGACGCCGATTGGCTATCGACGAGTACTATGATCTTGCCTTTGAATGCATGGCCGCCGACGCTCTTGGCCAGTTGCGGTTTCAATACTTTGCGACCGATACGGTCCGAAATTTTCACGTCGTGGTCCATCACATTTCCAACCATCCGCTCAAGTGTATTGGTGTACCCGCCCGGGTCCTCGCGGAGATCGAGAATCAACACCTGATGTTTTCTGGCGATATCAAAGCCATGATCGACCTGACTGTCATCTAGATTAAATTCCGGCATCTTCCAGATCGCGACGTCGCCGACCTCCAAAAACCGCGAGCGAACAAGGTGATCCTCTTCTTCTTCCTGCCGTATGTAATCGTCGATGTCGGCGCTCGAGTCTGCAATGTTCAGCGTCTTTCGCCCTTGGCGCATCTTGGAATCGACGCTCACGTGCCGCGTCGCGCCGTTCGGATCGCGAAGATCAAGTTCAGTTCTCGGCTGGGGCATCAGCGCGTTGAAGCTGTAGCTCAAGTCGCTGAAATCGCCCCGGTTTACAGAATAGGTATCAAAGGCCGTGATCTCATCTCCCGGGTGCACCTTCTGTTCCGCATCTGTTCCCGGCCGTACTCGCGAGACGAAGGCTGTATCGCCGATAAGTTTCATTCGATACCCCATATCGAACCGGTAGGGCCTGCTCGGTGGCACAAAAAACGTATGCGTGTCTTTCAGTCCGGATAGGAACGCCGCAACTAGCCTCATCCCTTCATTCAAGCTGGGGGCAGCCTTGATCCTGTCGTCATATTGCTGATAGCGAGCATCGAGATCGACGCCGTGATATTTGGTGTCGTAGTAGTTCTTCTTTACCGCTTCTCGCGCGTCCCGAAGCATTTGGCGCACAGTTTCTCGATCCCCTGAATTCATCCCCTGTTGAGCGATGCTGGTTTCTCCGATCAAAAGAAGAAGAACTGCGATCCACAGCGAGGTCCAAAGCCTGCGCGGCAGCAACTTCATACACACCCCCCGTCAAGACGGCGATACAACCGGTTCGTTATCGAACATATATATCGTTTTTGTCAGTAAGCCAATTTATTAATAGGGAGGGTTGGCGAATCCGTCCTTACAGATCACGCTATCGAGAGCCGGACGTTGGCTAGCAGTTCGTTGCGCTCGACCCGATCCCGAATTCTTTACACCAACAACCTTGTGAAATCTTCGAATGTGTGTGCTACGGTAATCGCGGTTGAGATGATGCCGAAGAAGAGAAAAGTTGATGAAAGGATTCGTAAATAGGCGGCTTTTCGAGCCGCGCGGCTCGATTTCTAATCCGTCACTCCGGCGAGTAAAAACGCCGCTAACTCTAAGAAAACAATCGATCGAGGGTCAGTCTAATCGACACGGTTTCGAGCCGAAAAAATAAACAACCAAACATGTCCACAATCCAAATCACGCTGCCCGATGGCTCCGCTCGCGAAGTGCCCACCGGAACCACCGCCGCGCAGGTCGCTGCCCAAATCGGGCCGCGCCTTGCCAAGGACGCGCTTGTCGCCCGCGCTGACGGCGAACTCGTCGATCTTTCGCAGCCCCTCACTCATAACGCCAAGCTGGCGATCCTCACCCCGAAAGATCCGGACGCTGTGCAGGTGTTTCGCCACTCAGCGGCTCACCTCCTCGCAGCCGCGGTGCTCGAACTTTATCCCAATGTCAAACTCGGCATCGGCCCGCCGATCGAAAACGGGTTTTTCTACGAATTTGTCCGCGACCAGCCCTTCACTCCTGAAGACCTCGAAAAAATCGAGGCCAAAATGCACGAGCTGGCTGCCAAGGATCTTCCCAACGAACGCAAGCTGATTCCCAAGCCCGAGGCCGTCGAGCTCTATCGCAAGTCCAATCAGCAGTTCAAATGCGAACTCGTCGAGGAAAAAGCCGTCGAGCCGATGGTTTCGTTTTACACCACCGGCAAATTCATCGACTTTTGCCGCGGCCCACACATTCCCTCGACCGGCCGCATCAAGGCTTTCAAACTGATGAACGTCGCGGGCGCCTACTGGAAGGGCGACGAAAAAAATCCGCAGATGCAGCGCATTTACGGCGCCTGTTTCGTCGAACAGAAGGATCTCGACGATTATTTGCACAAACTGGAAGAAGCCAAGCGCCGCGACCACCGCAAGCTCGGCACCGAGCTCGATCTTTTCAGCATTCAGGACGAAGCCGGCCCCGGCCTGATTTTCTGGCATCCCAAGGGCGCGCTGATCCGCCGCCAAATGGAAGACTGGCTTCGCGCGGAATTGATTCGTCGTGGCTACGATCTGGTCTACACACCTCACATCATGCGGCTCGATCTATGGAAAACCAGTGGCCACGCGAATTTCTACCGCGAAAATATGTTCGGGCCAATCGAAGTCGAAAAAGCCGATTACCAGCTCAAGCCCATGAATTGCCCGGGCCACATTCTCATTTTCAAGTCGCACCTGCGCAGCTATCGCGAATTGCCCGTCCGGCTCGCTGAACTTGGCACGGTCTATCGCTACGAACGCTCCGGCGTTCTTCACGGCCTCTTGCGCGTTCGCGGATTCACGCAAGACGACGCGCACATTTTCTGCATGCCTGACCAAATTGAAAAAGAAATTCAGGATTGCGTCGAATTCGCATGGGAAGTCTTGCGCGTTTTTGGATTTAGCGAATACGTTGTCGAGCTTTCCGGCGGCGATCCCGCGCACCCCGAGGTCTACGCCGGTACTCGGGAAGATTGGAAGCGCGCTGAAGACGCGCTCACCAACACGCTGAACCGCATGAACGTGCCCTTCAAATACATTCCGGGAGAAGCCGCATTTTACGGCCCGAAAATCGACGTGAAACTCGTCGACGCGATCGGCCGTCCGTGGCAGCTGACCACCGTTCAGTTCGATTTCAACCTGCCGCGCCGATTCAATCTCGAATATGTCGGTGAAGATGGCTCGCGCCATCAACCCTTGATGGTCCATCGCGCGCTTTGGGGTTCGGTCGAGCGCTTTTTCGGCGTCCTGATCGAGCATTATGCCGGCGCATTTCCCGCCTGGCTTGCGCCGGTGCAGGTTTCCGTGCTTCCCGTCAGCGGAAAATTCGAGGATTACGCGAAAAAAGTTACGCAGCAGCTCAAAGACGCGGGCTTCCGCGTCCATCTCGACGACCGCAACGAAAAATTGCAGGCAAAAATCCGCGACGCGCAGCTCGAAAAAATCCCCTATATGCTGATCCTCGGCGGCAAAGAAGCCGAAGCTGGCACCATTTCCGTGCGTCACCGTTCCAAGGGCGACTTGGGCCCGCGCCCAATCGACCAATTCGTCTCCGACCTGCGCCAGGAAATCGACTCCCACGCAATTCAATAGACGAATGAGGCGGAACAGAAAAAAACGTTCTCGGCAATGCTCAGAACATTGTCATTCCGAGGGCCAGATTTGCCCGAGGAATCTGCTTTTTCGATGCACTACGAGTATCGCGATCCTCATATTCGGAACGGCCCTCGTCTGTATCCCGGTGCTGCCTCAGACCAACTCAACCGATGCCTGGACAGACGAGGCATACGCCGCGGCGCTCGAGGATTTTTTCCCGATTCGTCACGCCGAAGGGGATTTCATCGCAGTCCGCGCGCATCAGAATGGCGCGCACGACGTCCCCGAGTTCAGCTTCATTCTGGAAGACACGCAGGATCCGCACGCAATCCACGCCACTCTGCGCGAGACAAAGAGGCCTTCGCTCTACCGCCAACTGGCCGCGCTGCACGAAAGGGACGCGGCAAAATCTTACGCGGATTTGAAACCGCAGCTCAACGTCAGCACATGGGAGCTCTCGGCAAGCCAATGTCCCGCCATCGCCGCGCAGCAAAAAGCATTCGAGAACATCACGTTCGTCCGGCCGCACGATGACGACCCTGTGCCCGAGCATCCGATCATGTACGAAGTGAACGAGTCTGTGGGCGGCGGCGATTCGCAGGTCATCGAATTCATCGAATCCCGCGCGATTCCGCGCTGGGCCAATGAAACACGCAAAGCCCTTGATGCCTGCGCCGCTTCAGTGAACCCTGAAGAGCGATGAAAAGCGGCAAATCAGCTTGTTGCTACGGTCGTGCTTTGGCGTGCTATACTTTTTGCCCTGTCGCTTCGGTAGGATATCAGTAGGCCGGGTGCCAGAAATCGGACCGCAAGCTTGCGTGGGGCGAGTCCGGGAGGTGGGTTTATCCCAGAACGCGGTGGCAGTGGTGGTCTTCGAGTAAACGAGCGCATTCGCGCTCGTGAAGTTCGCGTGATCGACGAAGCGGGGAACCAGCTGGGAGTGATGTCCCTGTTCGACGCGATGAAAGCAGCGCGCGATGCGGGATTGGATGTAGTGGAAATCTCGCCGAACGCCGTGCCGCCCGTCTGCAAGCTCGTGGATTACGGAAAGTTCCTCTACGAGCAGAACAAGAAGGCTCACGAACAGAAGAAGCACCAAAAGAGCTCCCATATAAAGGAAGTAAAGTTCAGGCCGGCTACCGCCGAGCACGATTACCAGGTGCGCAAGAACCAGATCATCCGCTTTCTTGGCGAGGGCTTCAAAGTGAAAGCGATGATCTTTCATCGCGGCCGGGAAATGGCGCACCAGGACGTGGGCCGCGCCAAGATGGAAAGGTTGCTGAAGGATATTACGGATCACGCGCTGGTCGAATTCGGTCCGCGCATGGAAGCGAATATTCTGCTCGCGTTGCTGGCTCCGAAAAAAGGCGCGAGCTCGGCATCCTCCGCGCGCCAGCAGCAATCTGTAGCGAGCTGACGAAACTCACGCAGAAGAGGAAATTGTGAAGAAGAATACAAAAATGAAAGCGAAGACGCATCGGGGCGCAGCCAAGCGCTTTAAGATCACTTCCACTGGAAAAGTTTTGCGCTGGCGCTCTGGCAAGCGGCATTTGCTCGGAACCAAGAAGCCGCGCCGCATGCGCCGGTTGCTGAACAAGATTGAAGTGAACCCGGCGGACGTGAAGAACGTCCGCCTTGCGCTTCCTTACGGCATCGAATAGATTCGCGTTTGAGCTAGGCAGAGCGTAGTTCCGCCCGCGGCGGGCCTGCCGGCTTATCCTGAGTCCGCCATTCGGTGGGCGAAGGGCTCACCCAGCTCGTCTGGGATTTTTGAAGCTGACTCTCAGCTTCTTTTTCACGGAACACGCCGCGGAGATCAGCGCAGTTGCGCCCTGTCCTTTCAGGATGGCGGCGCTTCTGCTTGCCCTCCGCGCAGACATTCGCACTCAAAAAAGGGAGATGGAACGATGGCTCGAGTCAAACGAGGCACAAAGCGCCGTGCGCGTCGCAAAAAGCTGCTGAAACATGCGAAGGGCTTTTTCCTTACAAAAGGAAAACTCTACCGCTCGGCAAAAGAAGCAGTGAATCGCTCGCTGCGCTATACATATCGCGACCGGCGCACCCGCAAGCGCGATTATCGTACGCTGTGGATTCAGCGGATCGGCGCAGCGGCGCGCGCAAACGGCACCAGCTACAGCCAGTTGATTCATGGGTTGAAGGCTGGCGGCATCGATATCGACCGTAAAATTCTGGCGGACATGGCCGTGCGCGATGCGGAAGGTTTCGCCGCGCTGGTCACTTCGGCAAAGCAGCACATGAAGACGCCCGCGCCTGCGCCGCAACCCGCGGCCTAGCGCATCGCGAACCGTGTAATATGGCCGCTGGTTTCGTAACGGCGGCCTTTCAGGCCGGCCGATTTACGCCCACGATTGGCGAGACTAAATTCATTCACCATGTCGATTATAGACATCGCTGCGAAAAAGCTCGGCGAGCTAAACGTGATCGGTGAAGACGGCGTCGTGCGCTTATTTCAGGAGGTAAACACCGAGTTCACCGCCCTGATGTCGCGCGCCTCAGATGATCCGCGGATGAAATTCGAGCAATGGGAACTGATGCGCCAGGGTTGGACGGGCCGCAAATCCGGAATTCTCTCACTCATCAGTGAAAACTGGCTGAAGCCCGCACCACCGGAGTTAAAGCGCGTGGTCGGCCAGGAATTTCAAAAACTGAAGGCGCACGTCGAAGCGGGTTTGGCAGCAAAGCGCGAAGAACTCGATGCTGCCGGTGAAGAAGCTGCCGCGGCGCGCGACCAGATCGATCTGTCGCTGCCGGGAATCGAGCGCGCCATCGGCACGCGCCACCTGATTCAGCAAACCTTCGAGGAATTGCAGCGGATCTTTCTCTCCATCGGCTTCAGCGTCGTTGAAGGTCCCGAAATTGAAAC
>JASHRM010000087.1 GCA_030037315.1 Candidatus Acidiferrales bacterium | reverse complement strand
GCCGTGGAAATCCGTAAATGGTCCGGTCGTCGAGCTGACGTCCGCCTTATCGGTATGCGCAGCGGCGTAGTCAGTGTGCGAAAAAGCGAACACGGATAAAGCCAGAGCGAGAACAAATGCCAAACCTTGCAAAGAACGCTTCATTGATTTCCCCCTAGAGTTCGAAGCTGTACCTTCCCCTTGAGAGTGTGGATTCTTATTCCGAGTCTTCTGACGACGTAGCTTCCTGGTCCGAGCCGACTCCCGCGGTTGCGCCATTTTTCACGACGCGAACCGCTTCTCCCGAAATAAGCGAATCGGGTGGGTTCACTATGACAAGGTCGTCAGCACTGAGGCCGGAGACAACTTCCACTTCGTTTCCCATGTCCTTGCCCAATGCGACTTTCTGTAGTTCCGCCGTGGTGCTGTTTTTTTCGCCGTCTTTCACAACACCGATTTGCAGCCCCTCCGCACGGAAAATCAACGCGGTCACGGGCACAATCAGCGTGGGAGAGCCCGACGGAACTTTGAGATGAACCTCCGTATACGCACCCGGCAGCAATTCTCCCCTTGGATTGTCCAAGTCAACTTCCACAAGCAACGTCCGGGAAGCCGGATCGATCGCGTCGGCCGTGCGCACCAGCGTGCCCTTGAAACGCCGGCCCGGAAATTCCTGCAGGGTCAAGTCGGCGGTCAAACCAGGTTTTGCCGAGACAGAATATTGTTGCGGAACGTTGACGTAGACTCGCAATTTCTGGATTGCCGCGATGTGAAAAAGTTCCGTCGCCGGAGCGCCTGCGCCTGAATTGATGAGGTGGCCGATATCGGTGTTGCGGGCTGTGATCACCCCGGTGAACGGCGCATAAATCTTCTCGAATGATTGAAGTTCTTCCAGCCGCTTCACATTCGATTGAGCGGAGTCGACCATGGCCTTCTTGGCCTGAAAATCGCCGTTCGCATTGTCGACGTCCTGCCTCGAAACGGAATCCGTTTTTGCAAGGTCGTCGTACCGCTGCTGCGTGATTTGTGAAAGGCGATAGTTAGCCTGCGCCGTATTCAAATCGGCTCGGGCGGCATCCAATTGCTGATCCACTTCCGGCGTTTCTATCTCCGCGAGCAATTGACCGGCCTGCACGCGCGTGCCAATGTCGGCGTACCACTTCTTAAGATAGCCGTTTGTCCGCGCATAAATCGGCGAATCCGTAAAAGCCTGGATGTTGCCGGGCAGCACGATCTCCGACTGCGGGGCGCCGAGCTTCGGGTGAATGGCCTGCACCGTGGGGGTTGCCAGATCTTCGGTTTCTTTCTTCAGCGCGGCTCTGGCTTTTCTTCGCGGCAAAATTACCGCAACCAGGACCGCGGCCACAATCAGTAAGGCGATCACGGCCCACACGACGCCGTGTGCCTTCGCCGCAGGTTCGTGAGAACCCGGCGAATATTTGCCCGAAGATGTTGTGTGGCTTTCTATCTCAGCCATGAAAGATTTGGGCGTTATCAACGCCTTGATTCATTAGACGATTTCTGGTTCCCGCTCGTTTCAGGTGGAAGATTCTTTGTGACCATGGCGCCGGGAGTGCAATGTGGCGAAGACAACCGGCACGAAAAACAGGGTTGCCACCGTGGCCAGCAATAGTCCCCCGATCACAGCACGGCCAAGAGGCGCATTCTGCTCCCCGCCTTCCCCGAGGCCCAACGACATGGGAAGCATACCGATGATCATCGCCAGGGCCGTCATCAAGACTGGCCGGAAACGCGTAAATCCGGCGTCCAGCGCGGCCTCTTCGGGCGTCTTTCCCGCTTGCAGCTTCTCCTTGGAGAAGCTGATTACCAGAATGCTGTTCGCGGTAGCCACACCCATACACATGATCGCACCCGTTAGGGCCGGAACGCTAATAGTTGTGCCGGTGATGAGTAAGAACCAGACGATGCCCGCCAAGGCCGCCGGCAGCGCCATCAAAATGATGAAAGGATCAAGCCACGATTGGAAATTGATGACGATCAGCATGTAAACCAAAACGATCGAAAAGCCTAAGCCGCCGAGAAGTCCGATGAAAGATTCGTTCATGGTTTGAATCTGGCCGCGAACGACGACTTGCGAACCATGCGGCAGATCCTTCTTGCTCGCATCGACGATCCGCAAAATGTCCCGCGATGTCGAGCCAAGATCTCGCCGGTCAACGGCGCCGAAAATATCGATCAACGGCTGAACATTGTAGTGCGAGACGACCGCCATTTCGGAGCCGCGGCTGAACGAAGCGACGTCGCTCAAAATTTCCGCGTGATCCACGTTCGGAAGGTCGATCGGGATGTTTTGCAGCTTCTGAAGTGAGTTGGTGCGATATTCCGGCGTCTGCGTCGTGATGTTGTAGCTCACCCCGGTTGCCGGATCGAGCCAGAATGTGGGCGACGTCTGAAAACTCCCGCTCAATGAAACGAGCAGATTTTGCGCAACGTCGAGCGCATTAACTCCGATTTCCTGAGCCTTCGTGCGATTCACATCGATATGGATCTTCGGTTCGTTAAATTCCTGCTGTATCCGCAGATTCACGGTGCCTGGCACAAATTTCAACCGGTTCAGGAGGTTATCGGCAAACTCGCGATTCGCGGCGACGTTTCTCCCTACGACTTGAATGTCGATGGGCGCCGGCAAGCCGAAATTCAGGATTTTGCTCACCATGTCAGTGGGCAGATCGAAAAACTGAATGCCAGGAAAATCGTCGGCGAGCTTCGCGCGCACTGCACGGACGTATTGCACCGTTGGATGATGGTCTCGCGCCAATTCGACAAGGATGTCGGCGTCGCCGGTTCCGATCGGGGCTGAATTGCTGTAGGAAAGGTTCAGGCTGCTGTAGGGTAATCCGATATTATCGCCGATCGTGACCAGCTCGGCGGGCGGAATCTGCGTGCGGATATCAGCCTCCACCCGATCGCACAGAGCGGCCGTCTCCTCGATGCGCGTTCCAGTCGGCGCGCGCATATGTATTGTGAATTCGCCGCTGTCCACCGCTGGGAAGAAATCCTCACCCACAAGGGGAATGAGCGCGAGTGACAAAATGCAGGCGCCCAAGAAACAGCCGATGAATAGCTTGCGGTGTCGAATGGCGGCGGCCAAAATGCCGTGGTAGCCTTCGCGGAATCGCTCGAAACCCTCCTCGAATTTCGCCTGCATCCGAACCAGGAGATTCCGTGACCGGACGATCGTTTCTTTCCGCTCCTCCTCAGTCTGTTCAGTAAGAAGATAGCGAGCCATGGTAGGCACGAGCGTACGGGACAGGATGTACGACGCTAGCATGGCGAATACCACAGCCTCTGCGAGAGGAACGAACAGGTATTTCGCCACCCCGGATAGAAAGAACATCGGAACGAACACAATACAGATTGAAAGAGTCGAGACGAGTGCCGGCACGGCGATTTGGGAAGCACCGTCGAGAATCGCCTGAATGATCTCTTTCCCCTGATCCAGATTGCGATTGATATTCTCCACTTCAACAGTTGCGTCATCCACCAGAATTCCCACGGCTAGCGCAAGGCCGCCAAGCGTCATGATGTTGATGGTTTGCCCGAGAGCGCTCAACAGAATGATCGACGTGAGCACTGATAGGGGAATGGAGACAGCGATGATCAGGGTGCTTCGCCAGCTGCCGAGAAAAACCAGGATCATCAGGGCCGTTAGCGACGCCGCAATGGCGCCCTCGCGGATTACGCCGCTGATCGCAGAGTTTACGAAAATCGATTGATCAGAGATTGGGTAAATCTTCAGGTTCGCGGGCATGCCCGCCTCGATCGTCGGCAGCATCTTTTTCACGTTCGCGATGATATCGAGCGTGGACGCGTTCCCATTCTTGAGGATGGACATTAACGCCGCACGCTTTCCGTCGACGCGCACGATATTCGTTTGGGGCGGATAGCCATCCCGGACGTTGGCCACGTCATGGATGTAAATGGTGGAATTTCCCACCTGCTTCACCGGCAGGTTATTAAGTTCAGGTATCGTTTGCGGGGCGCCGTTCATGTCCACTTGGTATTCGAACGTGCCGAGCTTGGCGGTGCCCGCCGGAAGAATCAGATTCTGATTGTTAATCGCGTTGACGATGTCGAGCGGCGACAGGCCTTCGGACTGCAGAGCCTGCGGATTGAGGTCGACTTGAATTTGGCGCTGCTTTCCGCCGTAGGGATATGGAACAGCGACTCCCGGGATTGTGATCAGGGAGACTCGAATGAAGTTTTGCGCGAGGTCGCCGATGGTCTGCTCGGAAAGCCCTGCCCCAGACATACCGAGCTGAAGAATCGGAACTGTCGAGGCATTGTACTGAATGATGAAAGGCGGTTGCGTCCCCGGTGGCATCGAGTGCACCGCTGACTGAGAAATGGCAGTGACCTGTGCAACGGCGTTGCCGATATCCACCCCAGGCTGAAAGAAAATCTTCACAATCGCGCGACCGCTGAGCGATTGCGATTCAATATGTTCAATGTCGTTTACGGTAGTAGTGAGCGACCGCTCGTAGTTGTAAACGATTCGATTGGACATATCCTCCGGTGAAAGTCCCGTGTATTGCCACAGCACGCTGATCACCGGAATATCGATATTCGGGAAAATGTCTGTGGGCGTTCGCAAAATGGCAACCAGACCCAGAATCACCAATAAAATCGACGCGACGATAAATGTGTACGGACGGCGTAACGCTAGACGAACAATCCACATCGCTAAGAAACTCCAGACCCGATCGGCGTTTTAGGGCTGCTCAGTTTTAGACGTGCAAAACGATTGGATGCGATACATCAGCTTTGTGGCCTTATTATCACACTGGAAATCGGCAACGAAGGCTTCGTTGAACTGAAGTGAATAACACCTTGACGAATTCTGCCGCGTCGGACACAATGCGCGAATCGAGGGAACGAAACCCGACCGCTCGATCGGTTAGGTTTCGTTTGTGAAGGCGCTTCCACCGGTTCTCCTCATGTTGGCCTCGTCAGCAGGTACCTCGCCACTCGTATTAGAGGGCGGTGAAGTGTCAATGCTGATCCGGCACAAGGGGTGTGGAGAACGAGGCCTTTACCCCGTGTGGCCCTTGAGAGTTTTACACCCAGCCAAAAGAACTCTTGCCGGCTTAGTTGGCACAATCAGGATTTAGCGGCTCTTTGACCGTGTGCCAAGCTGCGCCTATTGAGGGCTGGGATTTCTTTGGCTAGCTCAGGGAAAACCCCTTCTCTTCCAGGTTTTGGGGCACCTGGGGGAGGCTAGCATTTGCCTTAGATTCAGTCGGTTGCAGTGGTACCAGAGTTGCTCTTAGGGAAGACGTGAAGCCTCAATATAGGCCTAATAGCAAAGTAAGGGGTAGAAAACGCTTGGGTAAGAAGTTGAGCATTTCCGCTGTCATCTATTGGCTCATGCTCCTTTGCCTGTTGGGCGTGGGCATTCGCGGTGCCGTGTTGTTTGCGCGGGCCGCCCATCATCGTGAGTCCGCTGCCAAGAAGGCGGACGCTGCGCAGAGGTCTGTTGGGTCGGAGATGTACATCAGTGCGCCTGCGCAAACGGACTCTGGAGTCGTTGGACGTCGTCTGTATCCCTATTCGATCATCCCTGGCGGGGTCCTGAGTAGGGAGGAGCTGAAGAACGCGATCGCCCGCGATCCGCTCGTCGCACAACACTATTCGGATTTCAATGTGTCAGCGACTCGAGTGGAACGCTTGGACGCGGACCAGATGTTCTACGTCTCGTACCGGATGGGCGATCGCGTTTTTTGGACTCGCAAGAAATTGAGAATTCCCAAAGGGGAACTGCTGATCACCGACGGGGATCACCAAGCGAGAACGCGCTGCGGAAACCGTTTATCCTCATTCATGGTTCGGCCAACCTCGCCGATCGAGCCAACTCCGCAAGCCTTGGACGGTGGCCCAGCACCTGAACTTTATGCGGGTTTGCTGCCACCCGCAATTTCGCCGGCCGGCAATCAGCTATCTCCGCCGCCCCCTCCAGGAGGAGGTGTAACTCCGCCGCCACCAGTCATTCCGATTCTGCCCGGAGGAGGTCCGCCAATC
>JASHRM010000086.1 GCA_030037315.1 Candidatus Acidiferrales bacterium | reverse complement strand
GCGATGGGAAAGGGCGATTGCGCATCCCGACCGACGGGATCAATTTGGATAGGGAAGTTAGTGACTACGAGCGGCGATGGCTTTTGGAAGCCCTGCAGTTGGCCAAGCAGTCAAAATCCGAGGCAGCCAGGCTGCTCGGCGTCGATCGGAACCGCCTGAACTACCTCTGCCGAAAACACGCGATTTGACAAGCCCGTTGCGTTGAATAAATAAACGCTCATAAAAAAAGTCAACATGAGCACTTCCGCAAGGCAGCGTGCGCTAGCCCAGGGCATTGCTGTAACTCCTGTAGAATCAGCGCTAATCGCGGATCAACACGTATCTGCGAGTTTGGCGCAGCGATTGCACTATTGAGTTTCGCAGGGCGAGATCAAATTTCCAGGAGAAAAGATCATGAAGAGCTCAAAGAAACTCAGCGCAAAGAAACTCGAAAAGAAAGTTCCTCTGTCCGTCACAGGTCCGGCGCCATCACCGAAGAGGGTTTAATACTCGTATTTGGGCAAGATTTTTCGTATTTTGGAAGGGCTATCCGACGTTCTCCGATGGCCCTTCTTTTTTTTGTCCTTAGAAATCAGCAGGCATGAAAATACTACCAAACCTGCGATCGCATCCAGCGCCATGCTGCCTTTCCCAGATGCCAGGCTAAGGGGTACGAGTGACCGGCAATTTTGGCGTTGCCAGTCATGCCTTCTGTTAGCGAACCGTCGGGGTTGGGGAACACCATCACCACGCCGAAATAGTTGGTAAGCTCCTGCCCCATTTTTTCGAGTTTTTCAGGCTGTGTCACAGGGCGGTCAAGCGCAGCGGCCGGCAGGACTTCCTTAATTGTGCCCGCATACGTGCGGTACGGCAGGGGAACGACCTTCAGTTGTACGCGCGAGCCCGCCGGCGTTTCATCCAAGTCCAAGTCGCGAACCAAAATACGCGCTTTCATGGTGCTGCGGTCAACCACGTCACAGAATTCCTCGCCTTCGGCTAAGAACTCGCCCTGCTTTTGATCGACGGCCGGCGTTGAGACCACGCCTGCAAACGGCGCGCGAATTTCAAGGCCCTGCACATTTTCACGCGCGACGGTCCATTCCTGCCTGAGCCGCATCTCTTCGTTCAATGCCAAATCAGATTTTTCCGCGTCTGCGCGTGATTGGGCCACTCGCAAATCGCTTTCTGCGGTACTCAGTTGATCGGCCACTATTTGAAGATGCGCGGTCAGCGCGGAATTATCTAGAATGGCGAGCAATTGGCCTGACGAGACTGGGTCGCCTTGTTTTACGAACACCTGGCGCACAATTCCGGCGGTTTGTGCACGCACGTGAGCTTCGCGACCGGGCCCCAAGACGAAATTCGAGACCACGCGAGTGGGCACCGGAGGTACAAGCAACAATAGCGCTACTCCAAGCGCGCCGACCTGCTGTGTCCGAGTCATCTTCCACGCCATATATTCCTCTTTCTTTTCGCGCCACCAAGCACGCACCTTGGGCAAATTTGCTCGTAGTCCCTTCCTCGCGAAGAAGTAAATCACGCCGGCAGTCAACAGATAGCCCCACCAATCGCCGAACTTGCTGACCAAAATATTCCTGACGAACACGATTCCGATGAATATTAGGGAGGTGCTATAGATCGTGGAGATTACGCCGAAAATCACGTAGACGCGCCGCTGGCGCCGGCTTGCCAGCGGAAGTTCAATATCCTGACGGAGCAAATATCGTCGGCACCACGCACGCAGATAAGCGAAGGAGTCTTCGCGCAGGTTGTCGATCCGCAGGTACTCCGCGAGCATGTAATAGCCGTCCGCCTTGATCAGAGGATTTAAGTTCAGCAGAGCGCCCTGGATGCCGCTCAAAAGCATCGTTTTGTATGCGAAATCGTTTGCGAATGAACCCGGCACAGTGAATCGCCAAATAAATGCAGAGATCCCGCAAATCACGAGTTCAATCCAAATGCCCGCGAGTAGCACCCATTGGCGGCGACCCAAGCGATCGAACAGCATGATGTCTGTGGTATCGGTAAAAAATGCGGGAGTGAAGTAAATCAGCAAAAATCCCATCTGGTGCACGTCGCCGCCAAAGTGTTTGCAGGTGAGGCCGTGGCCGAATTCATGGACGGCGCCCAGCCCGAGAAGTAAAACCCAGAATATCCAGATGTCATAAGCGGTCTTGCCTTGAAATGTGTAGAGCGCCGCAGTATCTGCCTGTACCCGGTTCCAGTCGCTGGCGATCAAAAACGCCCCGGAGATGAACATCAGGATCGAGAAGACCACGAAACCTGGCGTAAACATCCAGCCCAAGTACGGGTCGAGTTTGGCGAGGGTTTTATCCGGGTCCCAGGCCTTGAAGCTTATGTAGAGAACGCTGGATTGATCCACGCGGCTTCGGCGTTCGTCGCGAATCCTTTCCAGCACCGCCAGGTTTTTCTCGCCCGGTGACTGCTCCCACATTTCGGATTCGATTCCGTCCAGAAATTCGAGCACTTGCGGCTCATCGATCGGATCATCCGGATGCTGCTCGTTCCACGCGGCTGCTATTTCAACGCGTGTTCTCGAGCCATCGCAGAATTCGAGTAACGCGTATTCCGTCGGCCCGTATCGGTTGTAGGAATTTGTCTCAGGAACTTTTACTACGTAGCTTTTCTCGCCGTTGTACATCTGCTCGCTGATGCGAAGATCACTTCGGAATTTAGGCCGTCGCAGGCCTTTTGCAAGGATGCTCGACGCCCGGACGCTGGTAGGGCCGAAACGCACGTTGAGATCTCCTACTGCTGTTGTGCGGTGCGGCTGGAAGATGGCAAGGCAACGCGCACCGCCATGCCCGGCCGAAGATCGGAAAGGTTTTTGCCGCTTAGTTCGGCTGTAACGTTGTAACTGTCGCTGGCAGGATCAATCACTGGACTGATCTTCACGATTCGCGCGCTCAGGGCTCGCGACGGGTCGCTTACTAGCGCCAGCTTTACGGGCGCACCATGGATTGGCCGTCTCCCGGCAGATTCAGGCACCTGAAATTGCACTTGCAAAGGAGCCAGTTGGCTCACGCGAAAACATTTATCGCCTTTGCTGATCTCCTGGCCCTCGCGAACATATCGTCCGACAACGACGCCCGAAAAAGGCGCTCGCAAGCTGGTCTTTTCGATTTCGATTTCCAGGCGGCGAATTTCGGCGTTGCTGCTCTCCACCAGGGCTTCGTAACCGTGCATATCGTACTCAGCAGCTTTCGCTTCAAAATCCGCATTATCAAGGTCGGCCTGGCTGGAGAGGCCGAGGTCGCGCAATTGTTTCTGGCGTTGTAGTGCGGCGGTTTTTGCTTTTAACTCAGCCTCCTTGTATTTGACGTTGTTTTGCGCCACTTGAAGGTCGTCGCGCGCCTTGATCACTTCTACCTGCAACGTGCGATCGTCGAGCTTCGCGAGCACATCACCCGCTTTCACATTGCTGCCTTGGTCGTGGACGATCGAGACGATAAGTCCGTCGCGATCAGTAGAAACATCAACTTGGTGCTCGACCGACAAGACACTCAGTACGCCCGCGTTTTCAGGATTTGCAGTTGGCGCGGCTTCGACGGGTGGGACAACATTTGCTTCTGAGCTCGAATGTGACATGGCAGTAGGTTTTGTAGCATCCGGCGCTACAGCCGACGAACTGCCGCATCCCGCAAGACCCGAAATCAGCGCCGCCGCGAATAACAACGATGCGCCCCGTTTCATATCTGCCCCTTTTCTACGGCAACCAGCTCCAGGCTTCCTGCCAAGCCCAGCGGAAAGGATCGCGAAGCAAAGAGTAACCCACGGGATACCATCCGCTGTGAAACCAACCGCCCGATGCACGAATCCGTGCGCGCCCTACCATGCCGTCTCGCGCGCGATCTTCGGTGTTGCTGAAAACCGCTCTCACCAAAAAGTATTGGTCGCCTGAGTCCGATTTCGTTTCTGTGCCGATCCGCTGTACGCGGCCCTCGAACGTTTCGGTGGGGAAAGCATTCAGTTTCAAGGCCACCTCTTTCCCCGGTGCGACAAGGCCCAGGTCGCTTTCTGGCACGCTCATCTCCACAGCCATACGATCGCCTTCGACGATTTCACAGAAGGTTTCGCCGGGCCGCAGCATGGTGCCCCTGCGTTCCTCGATTTTGGGTGTTACAACAACACCTGAAATCGGTGCGCGCAGGTGAGCCTGCGAAATGCGGCCTTGCTCGAATCCCACTTCCACGGCATGAAGGTCCGCCTGCGTCTTGGCTTGGCCCGCGCCCGAAACATCATTGCGAAATTCCGCTTCGGAGAGATCGCGCTGGGCCTCGGCAAGCGAAGCCTGCGCCTGCGCGAGTTTCACCGTATCTTCGCTCGTATCGAGTTGCGCCAAGATCTGGCCTTTTTGCACGGCGTCGCCTTCATGAACGAAAACGCGCTGAACGAGGCCACCCTCGAGCGTGCTCACCGTTCCCCGTTCTGCAGGGACTACCGTTGCAACGGTTCCTACGCGCACAGGCCAGGGGATCACGAGGAGCAAAGCTATGACGATCGCTGTGCGTTCGGCGTACGTGCGCCAGCGGCCTTGCGGAACGGCGGCCAGCAATTTTTTCTTGCGTGCGGCGAGCGGTTGCAGAAGATTCGCGAGAGGCACCTGTTGATAGAGCTGCGCGTTGCGAATCGCCACGCTGGTCTGGTTCGCCAGGATGGCGAGCGTTTCTTTGTGGCTGTCGGTAAGAAAATTCGGGCTGCCGCTTAAGAGAGTGATCACTCCCAAGGCGCCCTGGTCGTCGCGCAATGGCAGTGAGTAGAAACCGTTGTAGCCGTGTTCTTCTAGAACGGAAACAATCTGCGCGTGAGCTTCCTTCGGATCCAAGTCCCAGCCCTCTTCCGTGCGGTCTGCTGTTACAGGCTCTGTTTGGCCGGCGACCCATTCCAATCTGGAGCGCAGGTCGCTCATCTCGCGCGTGTTTGGAACTTCCGGTTCGCCGGAAACTGCGCCGAGCAGGAAACGGCCGCGATCGAAAAATCCAATCACGCATTTGTCGAACGGGACGACCGAGCCGGCCTGATTGACCACAGTCATCAAAACGTGGTCAAGATCGAGCGTCGACGTAATTTCTTTCGAAATTTTCAGCAGCGCGTCGAGCGCATGCACCTTGCGCTCGGACTCCAACAAATTCGCGTTGTGGAGGGCGATGGCTGCCTGCTCGCTGACGCTGGAAAGCAAAAAGAGTTCATCTTCGTCGAACGAGCTGCCATCCAATTTGTTTACGAGCTCGATTACGCCGAGCACTTGATCGTCTTTCCGCAGTGGCGCCGCCATCCACGACTGCATCTCGAAGTCGCCATCGGTTTCACGCCGATTTTCGAGTGCTGGATCTTCCGCGGGATTTTCGATCAGCCTGGGATTGGCTTGCTGGGCGATTTCTCCGAGCAGTCCTTCGGTGGCCGATGCGCGCGCGCCTTTTTCTGCCGTGGGATCGTCGCCGCTACGCTCGGCAAGGTAAAGTTCGTCGGTTTTCGAATCCGTAAGCCAAATGTTGCAGGCGGCTGCACCGAGCAGTCCGCCGACTTTGTCCGCCACGATCGGAAGCAGTTGCTCGAGCTCCAGGGTCGACGTGAATGTGCGGCCAATGTCGTAAAGATTCGTGAGGCGTTCAAGAGTGGAAAGCTGGGTGTGGCGCTCGGATTCGATCGCTTCGAGGTTGATCAACGCGCTGCCGGCGAGACGAGCGGCCTCTTCGATAAAATGCGAATCTTCCTGAGTGAAATCGCCCGAACGCTTAACCAGGACTTCGACGACGCCTTGCGGCCCGTTCGCTCCGGGCAGAGTTGCGTAAGCGGCGCAGCGAACACGGCCGCGGCTTGCAGGATCGAGGTGCGTTAGCTCATCTGCAGAAATTTCTTTCGAGCCGATGCGGCGAGCAGTGCCGGACTCGAAAATCTCGAAAAGCAGTCCATCGGAAACGGCTTCTCGCACAGGGTCAAAACGCTCGCCCGGTTCAGTCCAGCGCGTTTGGCAGGTGAGCCCGTTCTCGGCGTTTCCGAGCCAGATCAAAACGGTGCGCGCGCCGACGGCGACGCCCACGCGCGCCGCGAGCGTTTTCAGGAGGGTATCCTGATCGCGGCAAGCGAGAGACACGCTTGCCAGTTCGAAGAGAGCTGCGGACGTTTCCACGGTTCTCCAGAGGCGGGGACAAGGGACAAGCCACGTTTGCGCTACGCGGCGCCCCGCCGCGCGCACAACGCAAAATCGAGGGCGGCAGCGTAGCAAATGCCGCGCGATGGCGTCAAGGAATCGCGCATGAATTGCGCTAGGCCTTGATTGGAAGGCGCAATTCGGATAGCTTTGCACATCATCAGCGGAGAGGATTCGTGAATATTCGCGTCCGCACTGCGGGCTTGGCTACGATTCTCGATCTGGACGGCACTTTAAAACTTGGCAAGGATGAAGAAGCGTTCCGCAGTCAGGTTCAGCAAACTGTGGACGGCGGATGCACGCATCTGGCGATCAATCTTGCCGGCGTGAGTGATATTGATAGTTCCGGCATCGGCTCGCTGGTGAAGGCTTTCACGATGCTGAAGCGCGGCGGCGGGAAATGCACGTTTTTTTCTCCGAATAAGCGCGTGACGATGCTGCTAAAAATGGTGCGATTGGATAATGTGCTGGACATCTGCGAAGACGAAGCAACAGCACTCGCCCGCGTCTGAGACCTGCCCGGACTAAATTTTCCCGTAGAATCCCGTTCCTAAAAATTTTGCGTTTCAGGCATGCGCGCGGCGAACCGCAAGCTGCTCGTTGTATTCGAGCCACGTCAGCGTGAGCACGATTACGTCGAAAGCAGCGAGCAAGATCAGCCAGGACGAGTGCGTTAGTGTGAAGCGATAGGCTTCATAGCATAGGAACACGCCGATGGCTGCGATCATCAGCGGATACGCCCACAATTTGTTGCGCAGCAATGCGATTACGAGCACGACCTTCACCACGCCATGCGAAATCAGGTACCAGCCGGCAAAGTGCCTGCTATTTCCGGCCAGTTGCGTGGTCGCATGCAACAGATGCCGGGCGACAAAATCGTGCGGATTGCGCGAAAGCTCCTGATCCAACATGAGCACGACGAATCCGCTGAGCTTCTGCTGCGCATTGGCAAGAAGCAGGATTCCGCCAAGCGTTTCGAGCAGACCGTTCAGCCCTTTCAGGCTGATGCCCACGCGAAAGCTTTCAAGCAGCCAGAACGATCGCCGATTCCGTTTTGATGTTACGTCTTGCGTTTTTTGATTCGTTGACACTGACTGAAATTGCGATTACTCGGTCCAGCCGGATCTCATGCCGTACGGCACGGGCCACGATAGACCCTCGACTTCGCGAATTTTCCCGTTCTCGACTTTGAAAAGTTCGGGAGCGAGGTACGTAATCGGGCGCAGGAATTCGGACGGCACCGCAACATCGCCGACACCCGAAATAGACACCGACTTCACGTTGCCGGGATTATCGAACATAGCAAGATCGAGCACTAGGCCCTGTTCGCTATCGATCACAAGCTGGCGCCGGCCGCGGAATTTATCGATCCCGCTGAAGAAGCCGCGGTCGATTTCTCCCGCACAGGTCTCGGTGAAAAGCCGATAGGAAGGCTTCGCCGGATCGACAACGGGACCATTGGCGTTGCCGGTCGCGTCGATGCCATTCTCACGGCGGGAGCACGAATCGGCAAACAGCGAGTTCGCATCGGAATGATTTGAAAACGCCTGAAAGTAGCGATCCACGGTCGACCCGAGTTGCTGCGGCGTCGCGCGGTCTGCCGGAGGAATTGGTTCAAGCAGTGCGACATCGGGGGATACGAAACCTTTCGGCTCGACTCCATCGATCAGGCGCGGCGTCATGACGCCGGCGGTATTCATGCCGAGCCCGCCTGAGGGGCGAAGCTCTTGCCTTGCGATAACGACCTCAACTTCGGAGATTCTGCGGTCGGTGATCTTCAGGCGCATCGCGATCGCTCCCTGCAGAAGGCCCTGGTCCTCGCTGAAGTCGCCATAGTAGCCGACGGTGCCGGCAGCCGGATCGTCCAGATAGACCCGATAGGTGCCGCGTCGGGCGAAGGTTTTCCAGATCCCTTCACCTGGTTTCACTTCCTGGCCGTTTTCCGTGTATCTGACGTTGGGCGCCAGAGCGATATTGCAGGTGCAGCGCGAAGCCATCGCATTGAAATACTTGTCGACGAAGGAATTCAGGCAAGCGCGGTCGCACGGAGTGGTCGACGCCGGAGCCTCCGGAGTCGGTGCGTAGACGAGCGATTTGCCGTCGTCCGGTGTGTTGGGATTTGGCGAGGCGTTCGCGATCGGCGCAACAGTGAACGCTGCCGCTGTGAGTGCAATCAGAGCGAATAGACGCAATGAAATTTTGTACATGAATGTCTCCGGGGATTACGGCTTATCAAAAGCCGGTACGGCGTTGAATGGGACTTCATACATGGTCATTTCAATCAGGCGAATGCTGCCGTTTTCAATGCGATAGGCCTCATTCGATTGGTTTGTGCGCGGCACCATGAAGTACGGCGGCACTTTCCAGATGCGGCCGTCAGTGAGATGAACCTCAGTTACGGTGCCGTCGAAATCGAGATAAGCCGACGCCAGTACGGCGCCGCGTTCCGTATCGACTACAAGAAAGCGGCGATTTCGGCAGCCTGTGGTGAATCCCAGAAAGCCGAGCTCGTACTGCGCCTTGCATCCGAGCATGGTGAAGTCGCTGATATCCGTATCGGAGTGGCCGTAATTTTGAGGACGCGGCTGATTCGTGGTTCTGGCGGCGTCCTCGATGCGATTGCAATCCGGCGTGAAGGCGTAAATTCCGCGGCCGTCATTTTTCTGCAGTCCCTCGTAATACATGTAGGCGGTTTCTTCGAGGGCTTCGCGGGTTTGCCGGCGGTCAGGTGGAATCGTAGTGAGCCAGCCGGGATCGGGCTTGCCGAGTTTTTCGTAAGCTGCGGCGCCGTGCGGATCGTGCGCCACAAACTGCTCGGCTTCGGTAATCAACTGATCTTCGACTTTAAGGCGCAAAATGAAAATGGTGCCGACGCCATTCTCGTAGACCACGCTGATCGAGCCAACGTCGCCGCGGTCCGGATCCGCAAAGTAATGGATGTATTTGCCGAGACCGGTTGCAGTGGCCCACTCCGCGTCGCCGATTTTCAGCGGGATGTTGTCTTGCGCGAATTTGATTGTGGGCGAGAGCGGCGCTTTCGAGGGGTCGTGCGCGACCATTGCGTTGAGGTACTTGTCGATCATGCCTTCCAGGCAGGCACGATTACAGGATGCGGCGTTCGATTGGTCGGTTTTGGATGTGGATTGAGCAGCAAGGACCGGAGCGAACAGGGCACCGCCTGCAGCAAGCAGCAAAATTCCAGATACGCGTAGGCTCAAAAAAATTTTCACTTCAAGTAATCTCCTTGGCGCAAGTATTCGAAATACAACGAAGACTGCCTGATGCTGTTCGGAGAACGGCATACTGTATCGAAGTCGCGCGACACAGTCCACCGTGAGAAACCGGAGGATTGAGACTTGAATGTGCCTCGCAACGGTCTCGATTAGAAATGTTCCCGATGTTTGTTTTCTGGCGGTTGAGGGGATTTCTATATACGCTCAAGACCGCCGCTAGGAAATTCCGGATGATTCAAAACGGAAATCGTGGCGATAACGAGAAACAATCGAAAATTAAGGCACCGATTCACCAATTCTCCGATCAGATGAGGTATATACTGGCTA
>JASHRM010000085.1 GCA_030037315.1 Candidatus Acidiferrales bacterium | reverse complement strand
AGGCGCGTTCCTGATGCAATTCATGGTGCAGGGAGCCTGGGGCGTGATCCCGATTCACATCAATGAACTGTCGCCCGGTCCACTGCGCGGATTTTTTCCCGGATTCGCTTATCAACTCGGGGTCGCGTTCGCATCAGAGGTTTCTGTGCTTGAGACCCTGATGACGAAGCATTACACCTATGCTCAGGCGATGGGCTTACTCGCCGCGCTTGGTTTTGTGGCGTGCGTGTTTGTGATCGGGCTTGGGCCGGAAGCTCACCGAATTTCGTTTGAAGCCGCAAAAGACCCTGCTTTGCAAGACACGTAGCGAGTCTCCGCAAAAATCCGCCGCTTTATCTGTGAAATTTCAGTCTTGTAATAGATAGCTCCTCGTCAGGCCGCTATTTTCTTCAGTAAGAACGCGCAACTTTTCGCGCATCACCGTGTTTCATGATCAGCGGCCCCAAAATACGCAATACCGGCCTGCATCCATATCGCAATAAAAAAAGGGGAAGGAAGAGACATCATGAAAATGAGAAATTTAATCTTGAGCGCGGCGGCGCTGATCGCTCTCAGCGTGCCACCCGCTTTCGCCCAGCAGCCGAGCGGCTCGTCCACGACCGATCCGAACCATCCCGAATCGATCGCGCAGCGGAAAGATAATCAGCAGGATCGCATCGCAAATGGGATCGACAGCGGGCAGCTCACTTCCGGAGAAACCAAGAACCTCGAAACAAAGGAAGCGGGAATCAACAAAGAAGAAAGCACCATGCGCAGCGAAGACGACGGTCATTTGACCTCCGCGGATCGCTCAACGATCAACCGCCAGCAAAATCACCTGTCGAATCAAATCTACGACGACAAGCACAATGCGAACACCGACCACTACGGCAGTGGTGAAATCGGCCGCCGCGAACAGAATCAGCAGGACCGCATCGCGCAAGGTGTTCGAAGCGGGCAACTCACAGCCGGCGAAACCTCACGGCTTGAAAATCGCGAGCAGGGCATCAATCGTGAGGCGAGGGCCGATCGCCAGGCAAATGGCGGCAGGCTGACTCGCGCAGACCGTCGTGCCATCAATCAGAGCCAGAACCGCACGTCTCGAGCGATTTATCGCGACAAGCACAACGGCCGCGTGCGATAGCGAGTGGGCAAAATAAACTGTCAACGAGAGAAAGAGCCCCGGCGAATGCGCCGGGGCTCTTTTAGTTTGAATAGCCGCGCGGATGCTTGCGCCGCCATTGCCATTGCGATTTCAAGATGGACGGCAGGTCGGAAACAATCGGTTTCCAGCCAAGCACGCTTTTCGCCTTTGCCGGATCGGCCACCAGTCGGGGAGGATCGCCCGGGCGCGGCGGCTTCACTTGGAACGGAATTGTGGCGCCCGTTACTTTGCGAGCGTGTTCGATGACTTCGCGCACCGAATAGCCGTGGCCGGTTCCCAAGTTGATGAATTCCGATTTGCCGCCGTTGCGTAAGTGGTTCAGGGCCAGGATGTGCGCATCGGCCAAATCCACCACATGAACGTAGTCGCGAATCGCGGTCCCGTCGGGCGTCGGATATTTATCGCCGAAAAGTGACAGTTCGGCGAGTCCTTCCGCAGCAGAGAGCACGTTTGGCACAAGATGCGATTCCGGCTCATGGTGCTCGCCGTTTTTTTCGGTTGCTCCCGCGGCATTGAAGTAACGAAGAGCGATAAACTTTAGCCCATAGGCGGAATCATAGGATTCGAGAACGCGCTCGACCAGCAGCTTCGACCAGCCGTAGGGATTTACAGGCCATTGCGGACAGGTTTCGGGAATCGGAATTTGCGCCGGCTCGCCATAGGTGGCGCAGGTCGAAGAAAAAACAAACTTTTTGACCCCTGCTCCGAGCAGCGTGCCGATCAAAGCCACGCCCTGTTCCACATTATTTTCGTAGTATTTCTGCGGCTCGGCCATCGATTCGCCAACGTAGGCCAGCGCCGCGAAGTGGACGCACGCTTCAATCTTGTGCTCGGCAAGGATGCGGGAAACCAAGGCGCGGTCGCCGACGCGTCCCTGATAGAAACGAACGCCGGCACTTACGGCTTCGCGATGTCCTCGAAAAAGATCGTCGAGAACGACAACTTTTTCTCCTTTTTCGATGAGGCGCTCAACAGTCACACTTCCGATATATCCCGCTCCACCTGTCACAAGAATTGGCATTGGTCACCGTCGTGGGTTTGCACCAGACGCACAAGGGATTTTGGCAGGCTACCTCGTTCGCAGGAGAATTATAGCGAAGGTCGGGCGTATCGCCGCCATCATTCATCGGATGGACGCAACAATCCGGCATCGACCTGCGTAGTAGGATAAAGAGAGTCATGGGAACCACGAATAACAGCATCAGTGCGACCGCGATCCGCGTCGAGCACGTGACGCGGCATTACCAAATGGGCGCAACAGTGGTGCGAGCCGCGAATGACGTGAACATGCGGATCAGAACGGGAGAATTTGTGGCGCTATTGGGGAGTTCCGGCTCGGGCAAATCTACTCTGCTAAACCTGATGGCAGGTCTCGACCGGCCGACATCCGGCGCGATTTTCGCGCACGACCGCAATCTTGCCGAGATGAACTCTCAGGAACTTGCGCAGCATCGCAGCCACACGATCGGAATCGTTTTCCAGGCCTTCAACCTGCTGCCGAGGATGACGCTCGAAGAAAATGTTGAGCTTCCGCTGCGCTTGGCGGAAGTCAATCGCGCGGAACGGACCGCGCGCGTGCGTGAAGCCGTTGAACGCGTGCGTCTGGGTACGAGACTTACTCACCGGCCCACGGAGCTTTCCGGTGGCGAGCAACAAAGAGCCGCCCTGGCGCGAGCGCTCGTCAACCGGCCCACAATCCTGCTGGCGGATGAGCCAACAGGAAACCTCGATAGCGCGACCGGCGACGAAATCATGCTGCTGCTCAAGGAAATCAACGAAAACCTTGGAATGACGATCGTGATGGTGACTCACGAGCGACCCCGCGCGGAGCGCTTTGCGCATCGCATGATCGTGATGAAGGACGGAAAAGTTGTGAGCGACGAGCCAAAGCAATCATGAAAGCGCGCGACTTGGCGGAACTCGCGGGACGGAACCTGCGCGAAGCCCTGCTGCGCAATTCGCTTACGACGCTGGGTATTGGAGTCGGCGTTGCATCGCTCGTCGCGATGCTGTCGCTTGGAGTGGGCCTGCAAAATCTTGCGCAGGATCGTCTGGCGCGGACTGGCCTGTTCGATGCGGTTTTCGTGACGCCGAAGTCCGCTTTTGCGGAAATGGGCCAGGTTTCACGCGCCGCGCGCGATCAAATCGTAACGCCGCTTGACGAAGATGCGCGAAAGCGGCTCGCCCAATTGCCCAACGTTGTTGCGGTCTATCCGGATATTCGCTTCCCCACCGAGATTCATTACGACGGCAAGCCGTATGCGACCGTCGTGACGGGAGTGGCGCCGTATTCGCGCAACGACGGCACGTTCGATGGAATGCACGGAAACTTTTTCTCAGGCGCGGACGCGAACGAAGCGATTCTGCAGATCGATTTGGCGAAGCAGCTTTCCGATCAGCCTGACTCATTGATCGGCAAGGACGTCATCCTGCGTTACGCGGAGCGCCGTCCGCTCCCAGCCAGCGAAACGAGCCAAAGTCCGAACACGGGCAAGCCGCAAACCGCGAACGGGAATCCCAGTCCCAGTAATTCCGAGGGCGAAGATTCGCAGGACCAGGGCTTTTCGATTGTCACGAAGGAGCTGACGCTGCGTGTCGTGGGCATCATTGAAACAGAACCCGCTGGCGGATTCGGCGCCTTTGGCCGCGGAGGGCTGCTGATTCCGCTCCAGGCGGCCGAGACGCTGCGCGCGGCGCAGTCGAACGACCTGCGCGATTTGCTCCGCGGCACCGCGCGGCGCAACACCTACGAAAGCCTGACGGTGCGCGTGAACGATCCGCAGAGAGTGAAAGACGTGGAAGACGCGGTCAAGAAATTGGATTTTGGCGCTTTCTCATTAATTGACGCGAGTCGCAGCTTGAGTTTGGTGTTCGCCGTCTTCGACCTTTTCCTTGGGATTTTTGGCAGCCTCGCGCTGGTGGTGGCGTCGCTCGGAATCATCAATACTCTTGTGATGGCGATTCTCGAGCGGCGCCGCGAAATCGGAATTTTGAAGGCGCTCGGGGCAGGCGATCGCGACGTTCGCAGATTGTTTTTTGTGGAAGCGGGCGCGATGGGATTGCTGGGAGGCATTCTCGGAGTCGCGATCGGCTGGCTGATCGGACATGCGATTAATTTCGGAACCAACGTGTATCTGCGAGGCCGGCAATTGCCCTCGATCAGCGTGACGGCGGTGCCCTGGTGGATGGTAGCCCTTGCAATTATATTTTCCATTTTGGTCAGCTTGGCAGCGGGAATTTATCCGGCCGCACGCGCTGCGCGATTGGATCCGGTTGAGGCGCTGCGCTACGAATAGCCGTTTTCTTCCATTTAAGACGGAAATTTGGCAAAGTCCTGCGGCTTCCGAATCCGCGTGCGTTAAGCTTCTAGAGTATTTCGGCGCGGCTGAAGCAGTGTTCCGACAGGACCTCGCATGAGATGGTTTGTGATTTTCTCGATGTTCACGGTGATCACCGTGCCCGCTCGGGCCGCGGGCCGCGCCGAGTGCCGGTCCGTGCCAAGCAAAATCCTGGGTCGCAGCGTTCCGTATTGCGCGCTGCTGCCTCCTAGTTACGATTCGAGCGCGGCGCGGCGTTATCCCGTTCTCTATTTCCTCCACGGACTTGGCGAAAACGAACAGGTGCTGCTCAATTCCGGTGGCTGGAATCTGGTGCAGGATTATTGGGATCAGAAAAGCACCGGCGAATTCGTGATTGTCACGCCGGCGGCGGATCGCAGCTTTTATATCAATTCGAAAGACGGTCGTGTGCGGTACGAGGATTTCTTTATTCGGGAATTTTTGCCGTTTATTGAGAGCCACTATCGCATTCGCGCCGACCGCGCCCACCGCGGAATTTCCGGCGTTTCGATGGGAGGATACGGTTCGCTGCGTTTCGGCTTTCGTTATCCGCAGCTCTTCGGCTCGGTCAGTGCACACAGCGCGGCGCTGATTGAACATCTTCCGCACGTGCAGTTCGGCGGAGCCAATGCGGGAATTCTTTCGAGCGCACTGGGCACTGCATTCGGGAAGCCCTTTGACCCGGCGTTTTGGGATCGCGAGAGCCCATTCACAGTGGCGCGAAACGGGCCGAAGCCGATCGGGATGAAAATTTATTTCGATTGCGGCACCGAAGACGACTACGGATTTAATCGCGGCGCGGCAGCGTTCGATAAATTGCTAACCGCGCGAGGGATCCCGCACGAATTTCATCTCTATGCGGGCGGGCATGACGAAGCATACGTCGCGCAGCATTTGCAGGCGTCGCTGGCGTTTCATTCGCGCGCGTTTGGCGAAATTTCCAAATAGTGTGCCACGGCTAATCGGCGGCGCGAGCGGAGTCGCGCTCGTAATCCGCGAATTTCTTCCCGGAGTCGGCGAGCTTTTTGAGCAAGGGCGCCGGTTCCCACAAAGCGCCATGCTGGCGGTGAAATTCGGAAATCCGGTCGTAGACTTTTTTCAGTCCCACCGTGTCCGCATACCACATCGGGCCGCCGCGATAAGCCGGGAAGCCGTAGCCATTCACGTAAATCGTGTCGATGTCGCCCGCGCGCAGAGCGAATCCTTCTTCGAGAATGCGCGCGCCTTCGTTGACCATGATGTAGATTTCGCGGTCGACGATTTCTTCGGGCGAAATTTGACGCTGCGGGATGCCCGATTCGGCATTCCATTTTTTAACGAGTGACGCAATTTCGGGATCCGATGAGGCGCGGCGCTCACCATCGTATTTGTACCAACCGCTGCCGGTTTTCTGCCCGAGACGGCCCATTTCAACCAAACGATCTTCCACAAATGGCTGGCGCGCGCCCGGTTTTTCGAGATGGCGAAATTCCTTGCGGATGCGATAGGCGATATCGAGGCCGCCAAGATCGCCAACGGCGAGCGGTCCCATTGCCATGCCCCAATCGACGAGAGCCTTATCGACCTGCTCCGGTGTTGCACCCTCTTCCACCAGGAATTGCGCTTCGCGGATGTAAGGGAGGAACATGCGGTTGCCGACGAAGCCGCGGCAGTTTCCCACGAGCACGCCGACCTTGCCGAGTTTCTTCGAGAGCTGCATGCAGGTGGCGATTACGTCTTTTCCGGTTTTGCGCCCGCGAACAACTTCGAGCAGCCGCATCACGTTTGCGGGACTGAAAAAGTGCATGCCGATCACCGCTTCGGGACGCGAAGTGACGGCGGCGATCTCGTCGATATTGAGCGTCGAGGTGTTACTGGAAATGATCGCGCCGCGTTTGCAGGCTCGATCGAGCTCCGCGAAGATTTCTTTCTTCAGCGCCATATTCTCAAACGCGGCTTCGATCACCATGTCCGCGTTCGCAAAATCGGCGTAATTCAGCGTGGTCTTGATCAGCTTGAGCCGCTCGTCGACGTATTGCTGCGTGAACCGGCCGCGCTTCACGGATGTCGCATAGTTTTTCTGGATTGTGGCAAGGCCGTGATCGAGCGCGGCTTGATCGGTGTCTTTAATCACGACGGGAATGCCGGCATTCGCGCACACCATCGCGATTCCGCCGCCCATCGTGCCCGCGCCAACAATTGCAACGGAGTTGACGGGAATTGTGGGCGTGTCCTTCGGGACATCGGGAATCTTGGAAACCTCGCGTTCCGCGAAAAAGGCATGAATCTGCGCTTTCGACTGGTCGGAATAGAGGCACTGGTAGAAAAGCCGCGCCTCTTCTTCGCATCCTTTTTCGAAGGGCAGCTTTGTAGCGGCTTCAATCGCGTCGATCGCCGCCAACTGGCAGATCATCCCGCGATATTTCTTGCGAGCGGATTCACGCGCGGCAGCGAAGACCGGCGCGTTTTGTTCCGCGTTGCCCAGCTTTTCGGTGCGTTCGCGCGTTTTGCGCGTAGGCTTTCCTGCCACTTCACGCGCGAAGGCCACGGCGCCGGCCAGCAGATCGCCATCAATAATTCTATCGATCAAGCCGAACTGCACCGCTTCGGACGCCTTCACCGGCTTTCCGGTGGTGCACATCTCGATTGCTTTTTCGACTCCCACAAGACGCGGAAGCCGCTGCGTGCCGCCCGCTCCCGGAATGATTCCCAGGTTCACTTCCGGTTGGCCTACACGCGCGTCTGCGGAAGCGACGCGGTAATGACACGCTTGCGCAACTTCGAGGCCGCCGCCGAGCGCGTTTCCATGAATTGCAACCACCACGGGTTTAGTCGAGTCTTCGATTTTCAAAAGAAAGGGCAAAATGCCGATGTCGTTTTGGCGCGTGCCTGAGGTGAGCTTTACAAATTCCTTGATGTCTGCGCCGGCGATAAACGTTTTTCCGCCACCAATCAGAACGGCGGCTTTCACTTCGGGATCTTTCGCGATGGCTTGAATCGCCTCGTCGATGCCTTCAGGAACGCCCGGGCTCAAAGCGTTCACAGGCGGATTTTCAATCGTGATAACGCCAACGTCGCCATTCTTCGTGTAGCGCACCAAGTCTGTCATTGAGTTTGGTTTCTCCATCCAATTTGTACGTGCAGGCGATTGCGATTCTAACAACACGCGGATTTCAACCAAGCGTCCGCCGGGTCTCACAAAATCTGAACGACCGGAGCCGACGGCCCTGCTTGATTCAGTTCGGAAACTCGCGCGGCAACGTTGCGCGCCACCGCATACAGGCTTTTCGCGCCCGAAGCATCTTCTCCCTGCGATGCAACCGGCCGGCCCGAATCGCCGCCAATCCGGATTTTCGGTTCGATCTCGATTTCGCCGAGAAAGGGAACTCCAAACATCTTCGCGAGCCGCTCGCCTTCGCCGTGGCCGAACACGTCGATTTTTCCGTTGCAGTGGGGACACGCAAAATAGCTCATATTCTCGACGATCCCCAGAATTTCCACGTGCACCTGGCGAAACATCTCAATCGCCTTCCGCACGTCGGCAAGCGCGACGGTGGAAGGCGTCGTTACCACCACGGCGCCGTTGACGGAAACGCTTTGGATCAAGCTGAGCTGCACGTCGCCTGTGCCCGGTGGCAGGTCGACGATCAAGTAATCGAGCTGGCCCCAGCGCACGCTGCGTAAAAATTGCTGAATCACGCTGTGCAGCATGGGCCCACGCCACACGAGCGGCTTATCGCCGGGATTCAGCAGACCCATCGAAATTGTTTTCACGCCGTAAGCCTGGATCGGGATGATGGTGCGTTCGTCGAGCATTTTCGGCTGCTCGGTGGTGCCTAGCATCACCGGCACATTCGGGCCGTAAACGTCGCCATCGAGCAAACCAACCGTTGCGCCGAGATTTTTGAGCGCAATCGCGAGGTTAACGGCCACCGTGGTTTTGCCCACTCCGCCCTTCCCGCTGGCGACCGCAATCAAATTTTTCACGCCAGGAATCGATGGTTTTTCTGGTTGGTGCCCCGGGCCGGCAGCGGGCGATTCGAATTTCACATTTATTGAAGAGACGCCGGGAATTTTTCCAACTGCTGCATGAATTTGTTTCTCGATTGGGTCGCGCAGGGCAATGGCGTTCGCGGCGATGGCGATTGAGAGCGATACGCTGGCGTCGTGTACCTGAACGCCTCGCACCATGCCAAGGCTGACGATATCTTTGTGCTGAACGGGATCGATCACGCCGCGCAGGGCATCGTTTATAGCTGCTTCCGTGGGTTCGGTTGGCATAATTTCCCTAAGGAGTGGTAACACAAATCATAGACTGCTTCGCAGCACGCAGCAACCGGCACCGCAGGCGGATCTTGCGGCTCCGCCTCTTGCAAACTGCTTGCGCAAGCCGCGCGAGCGAGCGGAAAATAAGCCGAAAAATCTTCGGAATTCTCTAGATTTGACGGGGAAACCCTATGCCTACAATCAAAATTCAACGAATCGCATTGATCGGTTTTGGCGAAGCGGGCGGCATATTTGGCCAGGACTTCGCGAAAGGCGGAATGTCGGTCTCGGCATTCGATATTCTCTTCGATTCTCCTGAAAGCCGCGACTCCATGCTAGCCAAAGCTCGGCAAAGTGGAGTGAGAGCTGCGTCGGATTCCGCGGATTGCGTCCGCGATGCGGATTTGGTGATTTCGGCCGTTACCGCTTCCTCTGCGCTCGATGTGGCGCGAGAAATTTCACCCGTGTTCAGCGGCGAGCAGCATTTTCTCGACATCAATTCTGTTTCGCCTGGAACGAAGCGCCAGATCGCGGCTCAATTCGGCCGATCGCGCGGCTCGTTTGTGGAGTCGGCGGTAATGGCGCCCGTGCCAGGCCAACGACTGAAGGTTCCGATGCTGCTCGGGGGCGTTTGCGCGGGCGAGCTGGCGGCCGCCTTGAACGCGATTGGAATGAATGCGAAGCACGTGAGCGATCAAATCGGCATCGCTTCGGCGGTAAAGATGTGCCGCAGCGTGGTGATCAAAGGCATGGAGGCGCTCGCGGTCGAGTCGATGTTTGCGGCCCGCCGGTATGGAGCAGAGGATGCGGTGCTGGCATCCCTGGCAGCCACCTACCCGAACATGGGATGGGACAAGAGCCTGCCGGATTATTTGATTAGCCGCGTGGCTGAACACGGCAAGCGCCGTGCGGCGGAAATGCGTGAATCGGCGCAGGCCTTGCGTGACGTGGGAATCGATCCGTTAATGGCGGAGGCGACAGCCAAGCGGCAGGATCATCTTGCGAGCGAAATGCGTGCGCAAAAAATCGCGTACGATAGAACGAACGAATTCTCCTGGCGCAACCTTGCGGATGCACTCGCGCCCTCGGAAAAATCCAGCGAAGCTCGCTGACCGCAGGACCCGAGCGCTGCCCTAGAACAGCCAAAAGCGCTTCTTGCGCCGGGCCGTTGAGCCGTCCATGTCCGCATCTTCCGCAAGTTCCGGAACCCACGGAACCGGCTGGCCTTCGAACGCCGCTTTGGGATTTTCCACGAGAAGCGCCTGAGCCACATCCTGGCCCCACGCGGCGGCGAGATGGTCGAACGTTTCCTTTAGTTTCAGTGGACGCGAGGTCGTATTATGCGCGTCACTCGCGACGAAGTGCACTGCCCCTGACGAAAGCCACACTTCAGACATTTCCTTTGCTGCGCTTCCAAATTTCCCCAGCAGAGACTGCGCCGTGATTTGCGCGTAGCAGCCTTGCCGGAGCCATTTGAAAAGGCGCTCGGGTTGCGAGCGGATCAGCGGATTGCGCTCCGGGTGCGTAATGATCGGATGAAGTCCTGCAAGTTGCAGTTCGTGCAAGGACTGATCGAGCGACGGCGGTATCGAATAATCCGCAAATTCCACGAGCAGGTAATTTTTCTGATTCAGCGTAAACCGTTCGGGCGCGTGCCGGATCTCTTGAAGATTTTCGTAGCTCAGGTGAAAGTCGCAGCCGGTTGCCAGAGTCAGACGGCCTTCGAATTCCGCCTGGAGCTCATCCCGGCGGCTCCGTACCAATTCGGGAACGAACATGTGGTCGTTGCTGGCGTGGGGAGTTCCTACGACATGGGTGATGCCGTCTGAAATCGCCATTTCGGCCATCGCTCGGGCGATTTCGACTGTTTCGGCACCGTCATCAAGTCCCGGAAGTATGTGGCAATGAATATCAACCATTGCAACGCAGAATAGCTCACGCTCGCAGAGATGACAACGAGTGTGCAATCGGTATCGCAAGAAATTTGCGAGAACTCAATTGGCTCCCACCGCACTCGTTCGGTATCGTGCTTTGCCAGGCCCGCCCACATCGTTTTCAAATGGCCATCGCCGTAACGCTTCCCGCGCCGCATGCGTCTCACTCAATGCCATTTGCGCCGCGCTTGTTATAAGATACGCGCGCATTTGGATCCATAACGCCGGGGGGAGCATGTTGAGGCTTTGGGCCCTTGTCTTTTGCAGTCTGCTTTTTTCTCTTTTCGTCGCAATCAATCCCGCTGCTGCGCAGGTAAAAGACTACAAGCCGGTCACGCAGCAAATGCTTTTGAACCCCAGTCCTGACGACTGGCTGATGTACAGTCGAACCTACGACGCTTTTCGCGATAGCCCGCTCAAGCAAATCAACAAAAAGAATGTCAGCCAGCTTCGCATGGCCTGGACGCGCGGCTTGGACGAAGGCGTCACCGAAACGATTCCGATCGTCCACGACGGCGTCATGTACGTGATCGTGCCCGGCGGCGCCGTCGATGCACTCGATGCCACCAATGGCGACCTGATTTGGGAATATAAGCGCCCGTTCAAAAATCCGCAGACCGCCACGAACGAGCGGACCAAAGCACTCGCGATCTACGACGACATGGTTTATTTCACGTCAGCCGATGGCTACGTGGTTGCCCTCGACGCGCGCACCGGCAAGGTCCGCTGGGAAACTTTCAAGACCGATACCCAAAACACATCCGGCGCGCTCGTGATCGACGGCAAAGTAATTTCCGGAGGCACGTGCGGCCGCGGCAGCGATACCTGCTTCATTGAAGCCGATGACGCTGAAACCGGCGCCAAGGTCTGGCGCTTCTACACGGTCGCGCATCCTGGCGATCCCGGCTACGACTCCTGGCATGGTGATAACTCCCAGTCGATGGCGTCCACTTGGGGATTGCCCGGCAGCTTCGATCCGGTTCGCAACGTTATTTACTGGGGCGTTGCGAATCCCATGCCCGACCAGCGTATGCTTCGCCACAACGGCAACCCGGATGGCACAGGCCGCTCATCGCCAGCCGACCTCTACAGCAATTGCACGCTGGCTCTCGATCCCGCGACAGGCAAGCTGATCTGGTATTACCAGCATTTGCCCGGCGACGACTGGGACACGGATCACACGCACGAACGCACGCTCGCGCGTGTCGCCTTCAATCCCAATCCGAAATTTGTGAAGTGGATCAATCCCGACGTTCCGCGCGGCTCAATGCACGATATCGCAGCGATGGTCTCCGAAGGTGGCGACCTTTTCGTGCTCGATCGCAATGACGGCAAATTCTTGTGGGCTACTCCCTTTCCGTATGACGATCCCCGCACGCTTCTGGCGGATATCAACGTTCACACAGGGCAAACCACTCTGAATTGGGATCAGGTGATCAAGAAACCTGGCGATCACAAGATCCTTTGCTACTGGAACACGCGAAGCTATTGGCCCACCGCTTATCACGAAGCTACGCAATCGCTTTTCGTTCCATACATCGATAATTGCCGCGATCTTCAAACTCCCGGCCCGGGCGTTCGCGGCAGCTGGTCCGTGATTCCGCGTCCTGGCATCGCTGATAACGCGCTCACTGGCCTTGCGAAAATCAATTTGTCCACTGGTGAAACGGTTCACTTCGACGTGGGCCGTGCCCCCGGCAATGGCGCGATGCTAACCACTGCCGGCGGCCTCGTTTTTCACGGCGACATGTCGCGCCGCTTCAAAGCATTCGATGTCGATACGGGCAAGCAGCTCTGGGAAGCGATTCTCGGCGGAAACATTTCCGTCAGCACGATTACTTACGCAGTGAACGGCAAGCAGTACATTTGTGTGATGACAGGTTTCAATCTGAAAGTGCCGGAGTTGAGCAAGGAAGTCCCGAACATGCGCACTCCGACGTATGGTAATGCAATCTACGCGTTTGCGCTGCCCTGATACTCTCAGGATGCCGCAAATAGTTGTACTATGTAACCGTTAGGGTGAGCGAGCCGTCTATTAGCGTAGACCCGGAAGCGAGGATCAACCGTGAAGATCAATAGGCGCAAAATCCTGTCTTTGCTCGGAATTTCTCCCGCCGTTTTAGCGGCATCAAGCCCCGCGATTGGCGAACCAAAGCATTCGCCCAAGAATCCGTCCATCAAGGACATTAAATTGGAAGTTGTCAATCCCAAGGGCCTACCGCCCCCCATCCAGCTCATTCCCATGGCGCCCCGTCTTCCGAGCCTTGACGGCAAGACGATTTACTTGGTGTCTGACGGCTTCGCCGGTGCCGATCGCTTCCTGAACCAGATCGCTATCTGGTTCCAGAAGAATATGCCCAGCGTGAAAACCGTGTACCGCCTGAAAGCCGGGTCGTACTTCGATGATGACCCCAAGCTGATGGCGGAAATGAAAGCCAACGGCAACGCCATGATCATGGCGTACGGCCATTGAAGCACCTGCACACCAGCGACCGTCGGTCACTGCGCACAAGTTGAGAAGATGGGGCTCCCCACCGCCCCCCTGGTTACGATCGCATTCAAGGATCTCGCCAAGACGAACGCCGCGAATCGCGGTATGCCCGGCGAGCGCATCTGCTTTCTGCCTCACCCCATGACCAACAAGACGGATGCAGAAATGTACGCCGTTCTTGAAGGCAACGATCCCGTCACCGGCAAGCCGCTCATGCCGGAAATCATAGACGCGCTCACCAAGCCACTCACGGCCGAAGAGAAAAAGAGCGGCACGGTAACTCCGGACATTGGTCCGGCTACTTACGTGGACACGCCGGATAATCTCCAGCGTATCTTCCTCGATAACAACATGACCGACTTCATGCCCATCATCCTTCCCACCGAAGAAAAGGTGGAAGCAATGCTAAAGGGCACGAGCCATAAGCCTGACGAGGTTATCGGCACATTGAGCGCCGCCCGGGGAGCTCAACCGTCGTGGTCCTTCACCGTCAGGCACGTGGCCATCAACGCAGTCATGGCTGGCGCGCAACCCGAATACCTGCCCACCATATTGGCCATTGCATCAACCGGGCAGCCCGCGCTGTTCAGTTCCACATCGTCGTTCTCCCGCATGCTGCTTCTGAATGGCCCCATCTCCGACAAGATCAAGATGAACTACGGTATCGGCGCGATGGGTCCGTTCGCTGAGCCCAATGCTGTGATTGGCCGCGCGTGGACGATCCTTTCGAAAAACCTCGGCGGCTGCGGCATGCCCGGACTCAGCTACATGGGCAGCCTGGGAACCAATTTCAACTACAACAACATCTGCATCGCAGAAACGGAAAACAAGCTTCCGGACGGCTGGAACCCGTTCCACGTGCAGAAAGGTTTCAAGCCGACCGACAGCGTCGTCAGCATCTTTAGCGGCTGGAGCCTGAACAACGTCGCCTGGTTCCCCAACATGCCCTACCACGAACTGATCAACAACTGGCTGACCCATTTCTTCTCGTTCGGAACGGGAGCAGCCACGTTATTGCTCGATCCAACCGTCGCCCGCGAAGCGAAAGGCAAAGGATTCGACTCGAAGGAAGCTCTAAGCGACTACTGGTCGAAGAACTCGAAGACGCCCGCGTGGCTTTACTGGGACACACACCAGCCTCTGTTGAAGCAGGCTCAGGCGGGCGTCGAACCCTACGCCTCGTATCTGAAGATGGGCGATGCGGACATTCCGTTCCAGCGCTACTACCGCCGGGGTCGTTTCGGCGCGCCGCCTAATCCCAACGCCCAGCCCGATGCCAACCCGAAATCTTCGATTGAGATCATCGTGCTCGGAGGCGAGACCAACACCTATTGGGCTGGTGGTGATTTCAGCCATGTGACGAGCGTTTCGATCGATAAGTGGGTATAATCGCCCGCGCTTAGAAGCAGTGCATGCGACTATCTGCACGCTCTATACGAGGGGGGAGAAGTTTGATGAAACAACCGGAAACACGTAACGCTCGGGTGTGGAAGCTCGTCGGCATCGGCGCCGCAGCGGCCGTCTTGGCGATCGCGACAGTGGGCATCACCGCGCGAGGAGCGGACAAGGGATCGCCGGACGTCTTGGGAATGGCTTTCGACGGCCACCAGGTCTCCAATCTCGACAACACCATCAAGTATTACGAAGTGCTCGATTTTCGCGTGAAAAGCAAGACCGACTGGCACGTCGATAAGACGCTCAACGCGCTCGGCAACACGCCCGGCGCCGAATCTCGCCAGGCCGTCATGGAAACTCTCAGTTCCGTATCCGACAAGCCGTTCGACATCATCTTCACGGAGTATCGCGGCATCGATCGCAAGAATTGGAGCAGCCTCGGTTTGGGCGATCTGCTCTCGGGCCACCTCGATCTCACGGTGATGGACGACTGCCAGATCGACATGGATAAGCTCAAGGCCGCCGGCATGCTCAAGGAAGTGAACATGAATATGCCCGGCGGTGGCGGCGGAGCCAATGGCCCCCGCCGTTTCGCATTCATCCAGGATCCCGACGGCTGGTTCGTAGAGTTGTTCGCGAAAATGAAGCCGGCCCCGGGAGCTCCGCCCGAAGCGCCGAAAGTTTCCGATTCCTCTGCGACGATGCAGAATATCGAGCGCCTCGGCAAACAGATCGGCTTCAATCACGTCGGTCTCGACGTGAAGGACATGGCCAAGGCCGTGGGTTTCTATCAGGGCGTGCTCGGTGGAGATTATCCTCCCCTCGCGCCGCCGGCGCCTCCGGCAGCGGCTGGTGCGGGTGGACCGGGCGGCGGGCGCGGCGCTCCTCGAATGAACATGATGAACGGCTGGTTCCCGCAGGCTGGCACCGACAACAACGTCCGGCTCGAACTGATCGGTGAACCCGGCACCACGATTCCCGACGAGCACTTTGGCGATATCAACGTGAATTACGTCGGGTTCCAGGTCACCAACATCGACGCAGTCTACGCCGCGGCGAAAGCCGACGGCGCAATCACGGTTACCGACGGCGGCATCATGAAAGTGAAAGACGGCCGTGCGGTCATCATTCGCGATCCCGATGTCGGCGGCTTCGTCGAACTCTGGCAATCGAAGTAAGCGCTCGTCCGCAAAACTTCTCTCACCTCACGCTGGGCACTTTCTGGTGCCCAGCTTTTTTTTGGCAATAGCATTCGATATTTGTCATTCCGAGCCAGTCTGCCGCAGCCCAGGCCGGGCGAGGAATCTGCGCCTGTTGCCTGAGATCCCCGTGCTCGGCAAGCTTGCTTGCGGATACTGAAGGCGACCAGTTCGCGCTTTCCGGCGGTAACACTGAAATAATCCTGCTTCCTACCGTCCCTTTCGAGATGGTTATGTAGCGCCGCCTTTAGGTGGGCGGTTTTCACCTCATCAATCGCCGCGCCAGTTTGCGAACCGTAAAGATTTAGAAGGACGTAGTGGGACGTGCGGTAGATCCGCGTTTGGGAGAGGAATGCTTACTTCGGTAATCCTCGAGCTCCGCGTCTGTGATGTCGAAATGGCATTCCACCGGATCGTTTCCCCAGGTAGCTAGTTCGCGCTTGAGTCTTAGCGCGCAGACGTCCGGCGCATCCTGAAAGCGCACCCGCCGCTCGTTAAACGCCGCATGTGCAATGGCGATCGTAAATTCACGGGGATCTCCGGAGGCTTCGCGAACCGTAAACGTATATTCGCGCACGTCGCGCTTGGACTCGAATCCCATGAACTGCATCAGGATTTCCTTGCTCATTTCGATCCTGCGGGTTTCATCACCAGAACCGCCGCTTTCTTGCGAGGTTTCCTGCGCCGCGGCGGAGGAGTCCCTTCCGCGTGCTCCACAACCATAATGGTGGTTACGAATTTCTTCGTGCCGTGGAGATCGAAATCAATCTCGGTGTAGTCGGAGTCCGATTGCATGACGACGCCGAGGCCATATTGGAAATGCTTGATGTATGCGCCTTTTTGAAGGGATTTCATCGAACTCCTTTGGGGCGTGCGTAAGGCTTGGAGAGAAGCGGGCCCGTTGAAACGGACCCGCTCAATCTTAAGGGCTTAGAGTGCGGCGACGTTCGATGCCTGCAGGCCCTTGGGACCCTTGGTCACATCGAATTCAACCGCCTGGCCTTCGTTCAGCGATTTGTAACCATCTGCCACGATGGCAGAGAAATGGA
>JASHRM010000084.1 GCA_030037315.1 Candidatus Acidiferrales bacterium | reverse complement strand
GCAGCAACCGGTCGACAAGGGTAACGATGGCAAGGCAATTGACTTCCCCTTCCGTCCCGGCGATAGCAGCGTGCGATTGACCTACCGGCTGCCTTATGCAGGCAATCAGGCGAGGATTCAATTCACGTCCGCGTATGGCGTAGCGAAGCTGGCGGTTTTTGCGCCGCCGTCGGTAGTAATCAGCGGCGACGGATTCGCACCGGCGGGATCAGAACAGGGGTTAAGCGTCTATATGCGCGAGTCCGTGGCGGCCAACATGCCTGTTGATGTTTCCGTTTCGGGCACGGCGCCTCCGCCCGCGCAAGAAAATGCCGAGGGCGGTGGCGATGACTCGCAAAATCCCTCGGTGAACTCGCGTGCAGACTCCGGTGCTGAGGTCCCTGCTGCGAATATCACTACATTGCCGGCTCGCATCGACGACATGAAATGGATTTTCGTCGCAGGCTTTGCGGCGATTTTTCTACTCGGATTGATTTACCTTTTGCGGCAGCCGAATGTGGCTGTAACTAAGGTTTCCGGCGCAGCGCAACGAGAACCCGTCACAACCAGCGTGGGAAGTTTGGAGCGCTTGGCGCGCACGTTCACGCCCGAGGCTACCGCAAGAGCGACCCAGGCCGCAGGCCCCGCGCCGAGTGAAAATGGCGGGTCCAGCGTGCTGCGCACGGCCTCGCAAATTGCCGCTGCGACCATCCAGCGCGAAGTTCGCGGCGGCCTGGACGACTTGAAAGACGCGCTTTTCCGACTGGAGCTTCGGCGCGAGGCCGGCACAATCACCGAACAGGATTATTCGCGCGAACACGAGCGAATTCAGAGTTTATTGCGCGAGCTGGTGAAAGGCTGAGTCGTTGTCCAGCGCAATCCCCGCAACAGCCACGGCATCTCGATGGGACGCCAAACCCTCGATGAGCCTGGGGATTTCCTTCGACAAAGTTGAGAAGCGATTCGGCTCGCTGATGGCGCTGCGCGGCATTTCACTGGAAATTTCCGGCGGCGAATTCGTGGCGCTGCTAGGCGCCAACGGCGCCGGAAAAACGACGCTGCTGCGAACCGCGGCGCTGCTTTCCACGCCATCAAAGGGGAACGTGGCATTTTCGGGCGCCCTGGAGGGTGCCGCGCCGCCGAAGGCATCCATCGGCATGGTCGGCCACAGCACGCTGCTCTATGACGAACTGACGGCTGCGGAAAACCTTACATTTTTCGCAAAACTTTACGGGTTGCAGGACGTCCAGGCAAAAGTTGGCGCGGCACTCGAATCCTGCGGCCTTGCTTCGCGCTCGAATAGCACCGTGCGAACGTTTTCGCGCGGCATGCGGCAGCGCCTGGCTGTGGCGCGTGCGCTGATGAATCATCCGCGGCTGCTATTGCTCGACGAGCCCGCGGCGGGCCTCGACCGGCAGGGCTTGGACTGGCTGGGCGCAACGTTGAGCAGGCTTCGCGACGAAGGCGCGACGGTTGTGATGAGCACGCACGCCCGCAACGAATCGCTCGATCTTGCGACGCGCGCGATTTCGCTCGCCGGCGGCCGCGTGGAGCGCGACAGCCGCAGCGGCGGCAACTTGCAGCCCATGCTCGCCGCGCTGCGCACGGAGAATTAGAATGGGCACCGCCCGCGCTGCTGTCCTCGTGCTTGGCAAAGAAATTCGCCTGGAATTCCGCACGCGCGAATTGCTGAATGCGACTGTAATTTTCGCGATTGTCGTAGTGGTGTTATTCAGCTTCGCGTTCGATCCTACGGCGGCGGAATCGCGGCGGTATGGTCCGGGGTTGCTTTGGATCGCATTCCTCTTCGCCGGATCGCTGATGCTGCATCCATCGTTTGGGCGCGAGCAGCAGAATCAGACGCTGGACGCACTGCGGATGGCACCCGTTTCGCCGTTTGCAATTCTGTCGGGCAAAATGCTGGCGAACTTTTTGTTTCTGGCGGTCGCGGAACTGATTCTGGTGCCGATCTTTGCGGTGCTCTACAACATTTCGCTGGCGGAAGTTGTGGGTCGGCTTGCGATCGTATTGACGCTTGGCACCGTGGGCTTGGTGGTAACGGGGACAGTTTTTTCCGCGATCTCGGCGCATGCTCGAATGCGCGAGCTTTTGCTGCCGCTCTTGTTGTTGCCCATTCTTGCGCCGCTCTTGATAGCGGCGGTTGAGGCGACAGCGTCCCTATTTGCCGAGCGGCCGGGCCTGGACCGCACGTGGCTCGCATTCCTTGCGGGATTTGATATCGTGTTTTTTACGGCATCCTGGCTGCTGTCTGATTTTCTGATGGAAGAATAGGTTTGGGCGCTTGACGGCTACTCGCACGATTAAAAGGCTGGTTTTGGCCGCGCTGATTTTCTTCGGCGGATACGCCGCGCTTTTCATCGCGCCGGACGAGCGGACGATGCACGAAATCCAGCGGATCTTTTATTTTCATGTCGCCTGCTGGATGGCGATGTTCGCAGCGCTGACGGTGGCGTTTGTGGCGAATATCGGCTGGCTGGTTTCGCGAAGGGAAAAATGGGATTGGATCGGCGTCTCCGCGGCCGAAGTTGGGGTTACGGCATGCACGGCGGGACTGATCACAGGATCTCTGTGGGGCAAGCCTGCGTGGGGAATCTGGTGGACGTGGGACGCGCGGCTCACAACCTGCTTCATGCTGTGGCTGCTCTACATTTCGTACCTGTTGCTTCGCAATTTGATTGAAGAGCCTCAGCGGCGAGCCACTTTGTCCGCAATTTTCGGCATTTTTGCATTTCTCGACGCGCCGCTGGTCTATGCGTCGAATCGTCTTTGGCGGACGCAGCATCCGGCTCCGGTGATTTTTGGCGGACCAAATGGCGAACTTGATCCGACGAT
>JASHRM010000083.1 GCA_030037315.1 Candidatus Acidiferrales bacterium | reverse complement strand
AAGCCTTCGCTTTCACCGTGTTTGAAAGGCTTTTTAAAGAGCGCGGCCTACCTGCCAACATCCGCAGCGATAACGGCGTTCCCTTTGCTTCCGGCCAGGCCCTGTTCAACCTGAGCAAGCTGGCGGTCTGGTGGCTCAGGCTGGGTATCGGCATCGAACGAATCAAGCCGGGCCACCCTCAGCAAAATGGGCGTCATGAGCGCATGCATCTGACCTTAAAAAAAGAAACGACCAAACCGGCGGGTTTAAACTTTCTGCAGCAGCAGGCCAAGTTCGATGACTTCATCGAGGTCTTCAACAACGAACGGCCGCACGAGGCTCTCGACATGAAATGTCCGGCGGAGGTCTATCAACCTTCCCCTCGCCCTTACACCGGCTTGCCGGACATCGACTATCCTTTGCACGACAAAACCATCGTGGTCACTCGTTGCGGTCGCATTTGTTTGGGACGCAAGAAAATCAATTTCAGCCAGGTCTTTGCCGGCCAAGCGGTCGGCATCAAAGAAGTGCACGATGACATCTGGCTGGTGAGCTTTATGGATTATGATCTGGGATACTTCGATCTGGAGACCCGGGTGCTTGAACCGCTCGAAAATCCCTTCGGCCCAAAAGTGTTACCTATGTCTTAGGTACGCTGTGTAACCCATGTCTCCGGGCCGGACCAAAAGGAGATGGAGCCGAGGCCCGGACTTGAACCGGGGACCTGCCGATTACGAATCGGCTGCTCTACCAACTGAGCTACCTCGGCTTGGAAGCGCACGCGGACTAAACTCGCGCATGGCTGCGCTCGTCCGCACCGGGCAATTCTAGCATAGCGCCGCTGGCGAAAATTGCGCGGCGCAAGCTTTATACCTCTGGATAGCACTCGCCATCGAATCGCGGGCTTACAATAATGAGAGGGAACGCGATTCCCGGAGGGTCGACCATGAAACGAATCTTGCTCATCTCCGCGGCGTTCCTATTTTGCTTTTTGCTTTCGCCGCCCGTTTCTCACGCCCAGGGCACGGTCACGTGCGAATCGAATCACAACCGCCAAACCTACTGCCGCATCAACGATCCCCGGGCCCGCGTCGACTTCGTCAGGCAACTCGGCAGCGCGCCATGCGTGGAAGGCAGGACGTGGGGAAATGACGGCCAGGGCATCTGGGTCGATGCCGGCTGCCGCGCCACATTTCGCATCACGCCCTATGGCGGAGGCGGTCCATCGTGGTGGTATTCTCCGCCGGGACGCCCGCCCGCGGGAATCAACTCCGGCGCGTGTTTTTTCACCAACTACAATTTCGCCGGGAGATATTTCTGCCAGCAAAGGGGCCAGAGCGCCAGCCTGAGCGGCACGTTCAACAATTCCATCAGCTCGATCCAGATATTTGGACGCGCACGCGTCACGCTTTTCAGCAAAGCGAATTTCAGCGGTCATCGGGCCACGATCGATCGCAGCGTTCCCGACATGCGGCGCCTGATCATTCCCAGCACCGGAGGCAAGTGGAACGATCGCGTCAGCGCCATCCGGGTCGATTAAGCGCCGTGCTTTTTCGCTTTGTCCTGCCAGGTATTGCGCTCGTCCTCGGTGGGATCGACGTTCCAGTGCGATGCGCCATTGTCCGCGCTGCCGCCACCTTGGCCTCCGTCGGAGTTGCTGCCCATTTCGGGGGACCATGTTCCGGGTTCCCCAAATGTGTGGGGATTTGGTGGCGGAGGAGCGGAGGCTGGCCGGGCGACAGCAAGAACGAGCATTTCGCATTTGGGACAATAGAGAGTTGGCGCGGAGGGAGGATTGTTCGCGTCTCCGGTGAGCGGCACTTCGTCTACGTAGAGGAGCCTTCCGCTGCATTGCGGGCAGTAGTAAATCACCTCGTCCATGGTGACCTCCTTGAGAGCTTGGATGGTAGCAAAGCGAGAAACGGCGCAGCTTGAATGTTGCGGTGCACATTGTAAATCGGGTTTTTGCTGAAGGCCGAACGAGCCGAAATGACCGCTTGAGTGAGAATTTTTCGGTTCCGTAAGAAGGCCGAGATTTGACGGGCAGAAAATTTGAAGTTGCTGATTCGGCGCGGGTTAGAGGTAATTCTACTCGCCAGGCTTGACGGGTAGAATTGCTCGCGATAATTACCAACCGCTTACGTCTCGCGGTCGTTATCGATCGCCGCCCCTTGGCTGCGTGCGATGAGCACGTCCGGGCCGCGAGAAGAAGCGAATACTTGCTGCGACAAAAACAGCGCAATGGACAGCGCGCATTGCGCGCATTTGGTTTTGGCGGGGTTGAAACCCCGCCCTTCCACCAAGATCAAGTCCGACGCGCGCGCCATTTTCCGTCCCTTTTCTGGGCAGCTGACTGCCCGATTCACGCTAGCACGCGGGCGCGGCAGGCAGGATAGCAAGCTGGGCCCCCGCAAAAGCGGGAGAAACGGCAGATCCCCTGAGACTGCGCTCGGGATGAAAATATGAAAGCGCGACTCCTGCCGCCGGCGTAGGCTGGCGGCGGAAGAAGAAAAACCTCCTGGCCAAAGGAGGTAGAACGAGGAGTCGCGCATGGAAGAATATATCGCATTCGACAGTCATAAGCGGTACACGT
>JASHRM010000082.1 GCA_030037315.1 Candidatus Acidiferrales bacterium | reverse complement strand
CCGCGTTTCATCTAGCGCGCGCCGGTCGTCTCCTATATTGCGCAAGTCGACCATCGCGACGCCTTGCGCCGAGAGCAATTCCAAATATTTCGCCTCGTGCCGCTCGCCAAGTTCGCGCAGCACTACCGCGTCCGGCGCAGCCCAGTCGGGCGCACTTCGGCGTCCGCGCGCCACATCGAGTTCGAGAATCGTCAGGTGACGGCACGCCAGGTGATTGCTCAGATCAGTAGCAGCCAGGCGCAGTACGCCCGAAATCAGCTTCATCGCAAGTCCAGTTCTAGGAATTCGTGTCGGTCTTCGAGCCTACCACTTTGCATCGCTCGCGTCTCAGAGCAGGGGATTGGACGCCCGTAAAGCGTGCCTGCCCCGCCGCGAATCGCTTGCCCCTAAGTTGTCATCCCGACCGAAGTCACGCATGATTCTGTATTCGTCCGCGATAGCGGATCTCGGTGACGCAGCCGAGGGATCCGCTGTTGTGTTTCTGACGCCATAAAAACAGCCGCGTCATCGCTCGGCCCCTGCTCGTTCGGCCTGCCTAGCGGCAGGAATCGGCCGGATCGAGTATCGAGGTTCTGCCGTGTTGGAAACGCACGCACCGGTGCCCGCATCATTCACTGAGAGAGAACCCTCAATGCACGCTCCAAGTCGCCACGCGCTGAAGCTTCTGCTGCCATTCTGCAGCGCGCTGATTTTCATGGGCGTGATTTCCGCGCAGGCGCCCTTCCGCCAATATCCGAGCGTCGAGTATGGAGACTCGACGCCGCTTCCGCCGGATTGGCAGCGTCCCGGCGAATGGGCTTTCGCTCGCCTGATGTATCCGCCCGGCCCGAATGACGGCTACCGCGGCCGGTTCGATGGCGATTGGCGCCTCGGCCTTTCGCTTTGGACGCAAGACGGTCCTCCAGCCGATCGCTCTCTTGCAGCCGCCGTGCGGCGCCTCACTCGCGTTGATGCGCGCTCCGTCGAAGAAGATGTGAACCTTGACGATGGAGGCGAGGTCTACAACTGGCCGTGGCTCTACGCTGTTCAGGTCGGGGAATGGGGAATCACGCAGCATCAGGCCAGCGTCTTGCGCGATTATCTTCTGCGCGGGGGCTTCTTCATGGCCGACGATTTTCACGGCCAATACGAGTGGAACATGTTCGTCCAGCGCATCCGCATGGCTTTTCCCGATCGTCCGATCGTCGACATTCCGAACAACGATCCGATTTTCCACACGGTCTACGATCTCGATGACCGTTATCAAATTCCTGGCGCGGAGCATCTTTACCAGGGCTATAAAACTCCCGATTACCCGCAGGGTCCCGAGGACGGCAAGGGCGCTCACTGGCGCGCAATCTACGATGATAAGGGCCGCATCATGGTCGCTATTTCTTTCAACTCCGATATTGGCGATTCATGGGAGTGGTCCGACCGCGCCGAATATCCCGAGAAATATTCCGACCTCGGCTTCCGCATCGGCATCAACTACATCATCTACGCCATGACTCACTAGCAACGACGAACCGCATGCCAAATGGCATTGTCATCCGAGCGGAGTCACGCATATTCTGCTTTTTTGTCCGCTCAAGCGGACGTGCGTGACGAAGTCGAGAGATCTGCTTTTCCCTAATCCTACGCTTTAGCCTCGGCCTTTTGCGTCTCGCATCACTACCCCGGTGATATCATCGGTGGCGCAATCATCGCGCAACGCGGAGCATTATTGGCACCCGAACCCCATCGCACCCTGCTCGGAAAAATCTTCTACGCGATAAAACTGATCCTCATAAATTTCCTGATTTTTGCGGTCATGGCCGAACTCGTGTGCATCATCGCCGTGCACTGGAAAAACTGGCCATCGAGCCGCCCCAACTATCACGTCAACTACAATCTTTTCTGGACCGACATTAACCCCGATTTTGGCGTCTGGCATCGCGCGAACGGCGTCTTTGAACATAAGGGCGGCTGCTATGACGTCACGTACTACACGAACAGCTTCGGAATGCGCGATCGCCCGCGCAGCCTGCATGCGCCTCTTCCGCGAACCGTAATCTTGGGCGATTCAATGATGGAGGGGCTCGGGATCGACGCCCCATACCGTCTCAGCAACATCATGGAACGCGATACCGGCATCGAGCAGCTTAATTTTGGCACGGGAGGGAGTTTCGGGCCGCTGCAGTACGCAATTCTTTATAAAACCATGGCGTCGAACTTCGACCACAACCTTGTGATCGTGGCCGTTCTGCCGGACAACGATTTTCATGATATGGATTACGAATATTGGAAGTCCATCGGTGAAGGACAGCGCTACCGGCCCTATTACGCTCCTGACCTTTCCGTTTTTTATGCTGGCCACTTCGATCCGAATGAAGGAAACAGCGCGTGGGACCGCACCGAAGCATTCATGCGCGCGTATCTTGCCTCATATCACGTCGGACAATATATCTATACCCGGTTCTACTGGCGTAACTTGCATAAGTATTCCGGATATAACGATTTCAACGACGTTGATCTCGCCCGCCTGTACAAGTCACTGAACGACATCAAGGCTATCGCCGGCGCACACGACGCCAGGATGATGGTCTTCCTCATTCCCCGTGCCACCGATTTTATAGAGCTCCACCAAACCGGCAGGAATCGGCTTGGACCTATCATGGAGCAGTGGGGAATGAAGAACGGGATCCCAGTGAAGGATCTTTTGCCTGAGATGGACGCACGCGACGGTGCAAACTGGCACTCGTATTTTCTACCGTGCGACGGTCATTGGTCCGTTAAGGGCAACGCCGTTGCCGCCGACATCTTAGAGCCTTGGATTTATCCGCAGGCGCACGCCGCGCCAAATTCCAGTCCCAGCAGCCATGCCTCCGCCGCCCGGTGATTGGGCACGCCATATTTTTCATCCCGAACCGAACACCACTATCGCTGCTTGGGCAGCAGCTAATAAAATCCTTACACCAACAACTCCCTTGAAACTGCTCGACCACTCCGCTAGCTTGAAAGCGTGATGAAGATGAAGCAGGAGAAGGGAAGTAAGGCCCGGGACCTCAAGCTCGCGACGCGCCATGTGGAGTGCGGCTTGCCGCCACTGTTCGTTGCCTTCTGTCGTTCGAGTGCGTCAAAGTACGGATGCGGCGATTAAAGATGGCCGTAACCTGATGAAAATGAAAGAGGGCGGCGGTCTAATCGACACGGTTCCGGGACCCAGACTAAGCGGAATTTAGGAGTTGAATTGACCACGCATCACAGAGTGGCAGGTGCTTTGGACCGCTCAAGAGCTGGCCAAATGCATGACGTCGTCTGCATTGGCGCTGGCCCCACCGGCCTTGCGTGCGCCATTGAGGCCAAGCGTGCGGGCATGACCGCCCTCGTCATCGACAAGGGCGCGCTCTGCAATTCGCTGCTTCACTACCCGATCAACATGCTCTTCTTCACTACGCCCGAACGCATGGAAATCGGCGATCTCCCGATGACCACCTCCAGCGGCAAGCCCACTCGCGCCGAGGCGCTGAAATATTACCGCCGCGCCGTCGAGCACTACGGCATCGATACGGCCCTCTATCAGCGAGTCGACCGCATCACAGGTCACGAGGGCGCGTTTGTGGTCCACACGCAGACCGCCGACGGCGCCCATCTCGAATATCGCGCCGGCAAAATCATTATCGCCACCGGCTACTACGACCTGCCCAATCGCCTGAATGTCTCCGGCGAGGATTTGGCCAATGTCTCGCACTATTTCACGGAGCCGCATCCCTACTGGAACCAGAACGTCGTCGTGATCGGCGCGAAAAATTCCGCTGCCGAAGCTGCCCTGGATCTTTTTCGCGCAGGCGCGCACGTAACTCTGATTCATCGAGGCAGCGAACTGGGCAAGAGCCTGAAGTTCTGGGTGAAGCCCGACATCGAAAATCGAATTCGCGCGGGGGAAATCAAGGCGCTCTTTTCGACTCACGTAACCAGAATCGAGCCGGGCCGCGTCTGGGTCAAAACCGATGGTGCTGGTCACGGCGCCGAAAAATCGATTCCGGCGGCCCATGTTTTCGCCATGACCGGCTACCATCCGGACTTCGATTTTCTCGAGCGGCAGGGAATTCGCCTCGATCCAGACTCCCGTCGCCCGCAAATCAGTTCCGATTCCCTGGAGACAAACGTTCCCGGCATCTACGTCGCTGGAGTCGTGGTCGGCGGCAGGCACACCTCTGAAATTTTCATCGAGAACGGCCGCTTCCATGGTCGCCAGATCATCGCCGCCATGTCCGGCAAAGGCAAACTCGCCGAAGCCGCCCCGGTCGCCCCTCCGGGGGAATAAGATCACCGTGAACCAACCATTCACGCGGCTGCTTATAAAGGCGGGTCGCCCACGTGTCGGGGTTTTGACTTTTAGGGTGGCCCATGCGATGAAAGCGCCGAAGACGGCGTTAGCAATAGGAGTAAATTACCAAAAAGGATATGTATCACCGAATTCTACCCGACAAATCCCGGCCTTTTTGGCGACCGCATTTTTCTCCGACCAAGCGAAGGGTTGCGCAAGAAAAAAAACGCCGGGTGCGAGGCCTCTCGCAATTACGAACCAAAGGGAGAAAATGCGAACTCACGGCCTGAGATTTGATACAGTGTGCCTATGCCATCAATTGTGAAAGAGGTTGGCGAGACTTTCGTCACGCTGGTGAAGGGCTTCAGCGTAACCTTCCGCACGATGTTCCGGAAGACCACCACCGAGAGCTTTCCTGACGCGCCGCCGACCGTCCAGCCCCGCTATCGCGGAATCCACGTTCTTCAGCGTGACGAAAACGGCCTCGAGAAATGCGTCGGCTGCTTCCTATGTGCCGCTGCCTGTCCCGCAAATTGTATCTATATCGAAGCTGCCGAAAACACCGATGCAAAGCGCATCTCGGCCGGGGAGCGCTACGCCTCGGTCTACAACATCGATTATTCGCGCTGTATTTTCTGTGGATACTGCGTCGAAGCCTGTCCGACCGACGCCATCACCCACGGCCACAACATCGAACTCGCCCCGTACGATATCAACGCCCTAATTTACCGCAAGGAACAGCTCCTAGAACCCTGGCCGCCCCGAAAACAGCAATAACTCACTAACCGGCATCGCGTCCGCATATCACGCCCATACCCGGAATAACATAATATTCATTTGCAGAAGCAGATGCTCGCCCGTATCCGGGTGATGTGCTGTGTCAAGGGAATTCGTTCGAGGTGAAACTGGTTTAGAGGTGGCGGGTAGGGTTGGCCCGTGTCGCGGATTGCGAGGCACGTAGGCAATCGCTTCGGGTGTAACTCGAGCTCACTGAGCGCCAATGCCAAACGTTGCCATAAGCTGCGGCAACGCGACCGGCGCGACGTAATGCGCGCGGAAAGCGGGTTCCTAGCGGATCCAGCGCGTGCCGCGCGGCAGTCGAGCGAGCGAGAGAGATCAGTTCGAGGGAAGAACTCATGGAGACTGCGCTTGCTGACGAAAATGTGGACGATCGCGAAGGACCCGGAAATCGAAAGCTGGCGCGATGTCGAGTGACCAATTCCCTTCTCGGCTTGACTGCGTGCCATATTCGTAAATCGAGTACATGCCGCAGATGAACGATCAATCGGGTCGAGCGATAACTAACGCAACGGTTATACTTGCGCGCATGGCGAACGACGATCGGACGAGCGAGATTTTCACGCTCAATGGCAAGTCTCAACGGGCCGACGTTAGCGTGCGAACGCGCGCGCCCGATCTATTGCCTCGGAGGGCCGTGCTCGAGCCTTCGTATGACTCCTACGCACCTTACGCGGCGGCCTGGAAGGAATACGATAAATTGCAGAAGACGGCGAAAGCCGGCCGCGCCCCGATCGTTGATTTGGCCCTGGCTCTTTTCGGAGCCACGGGACTCTTCGATCCGCACAAGCCTACCAAGTCATTGAGTCGCGTCGCTTTCGTCATCGCGCTAATTGTCGTCGCAGTCCGTTGGCTTCACGCACGGTATGCGAAGTCCCTCCTCAGCCACTGGCGATGCCCGCGCTGCCATGCGGAATGGCCCGGCGAGAAACTCGACAAAGGTCCGCAGTGCACAGTTTGCGGACTGAAGCTGCATCAGATGTGGGCGTAAGCGCCGCTACAGGTTTTGAAAGCAAACGCACTTACAATTTGGCGAACGCGCGGAAGGCGGAGACGATGTGCGCGGCGAGTTCCGCGCGGTTGCGCGGCGTGAGCAATTCGTGGCCGGCGGACTCGACGGGCAATAGCTCCGTGCGGGCGGAAATCAGCGTGAGCGCGGCGCGTATTTCGTCGAGCGTGCCGAAGCCGTCGCGCGTTCCGCTGGCGAAGAGCGCGGGCGTGCAAATTTTCTCGAAATGCGCGGTGCGAAGCTTCGTTGGCTGCTTCGGCGGATGAAGCGGATAGGAAAGCAGCAGCAGCGCGTCCGCCACATTCGGCTCGGACGCGGCGAGGATCGTTGCCTGTCGGCCGCCGTAGGAATGTCCCCCAAGAAAGATCCGCCCGCTTAGATGCTCGCGCAGCAATTCACACGCGCGACGCAATCCAGCCTGATCGCGCTCGGCGCTGCCGAGCAATGGCGGTCCATGCGGACGCAATTGGCGAAAAGGCAAGTCGCAGCGCAGTACGGCGATTCCGCTTTCGCAGAAGGCGTTCGCCAACGCAATGAGCAGCGGCGCATCACAATTCGCGCCGGCGGAGTGCGTTAGGACAATTCCTTCTCTCGGTGCTTTCCCCGGTGCATGGAGATATCCACGCACGGGCGCTTCGCCAGGCGGCGCATCTTCGAATCGACTGAATGAAGCATCGGGCATGGCGAATTTCGACGATCGCCAAGCATCTTCGCACAATTCCATTTGGTGGAAGCACGGGACTTCAGTCCCGCAAAAAGCTTCGGCCATGCGGCACGGGCTTTAGCCGCGGTCCGTTTGCGGGACGCGGCGGCATTTTCGGATCTGATTACATGCTGCAATAAACCAGCGCAAAGGAAAGCTCGTTCGCGTTGTCGTTTTTTGACAGGGCTAAAGCCCTGCCCTTCCACCCGATTGTTCACCGGCAGAGCGATGCTTGGACTGCGCGAGGCTAAGAAGCGCGCTCCTGTCTAGGCGCGAAATGACATTTCGATTTTGGGAACGTCCGCGCCTGACGCCGAATTCATGGCGAAAAGCGCATGCTAACATTTCCCGATCTGCAACAGACCTTACATCGCTGAGAATGCAGCCGACGAAATCTGAGCTTGCGGCGACGGACACTGGCCTAGTTCGAGAGCGAAGTGCGCCGCGCCGTATTCTTTATTCAGTGATCTTCGGCGCGATTTTCGCTCTGCCGCCGTACGCGGTTTATTCGCGTGCAACATTTGGCACGCACGGCTTCGTAAACGGTCTTGCTGCATTGCTAGGGGCTCCGGGTGCATTATTTATCACTCGAGCTTACGCTCGAAACGCTCCCCTCTACTATTTTTGGACTGGCTGGTCCTCCCCGGGCTGGATTTTCGCCGCGAATTTCGCCCTATATGGTGCTCTTGCGTATTTCGCCCTGCGGTTGCTCGATCCGCGCACGCCGTATCCTCGAGACTGATCTTCGCATGCGCGTCATTCGATGCCGCGGTCGTTCAAGTCGGGCCAGCGAATGGGCGGGAGCGGGCCGCGCTCGATTCCCTGCTTGTCGCAAATCAATTCGAGCGAGTCGTAGATGTGCGGCAGGTGCGTGGTCGCCATGTCTTGCACGAACGCGCGCATGATTTCGTCGTTGCGAATGCGGCGGTAGAGCCAGCGCGGAAACAGCACGAGCTGCACGATCGACGTGAATGCGAACGTCCACCAATTCGTTTCGATGAATTTGAGCATTGGGCCGGCCGGTTCCTTTTGGATTGTGCGTTGTGAGTGGCACAAGCAAGCAGAAGCGGGCGCACCAAGGTGCGCCCCTACAACAACGAATAATCTCTGTGCGAAATTATCCGAAGAGCGAGGCG
>JASHRM010000081.1 GCA_030037315.1 Candidatus Acidiferrales bacterium | reverse complement strand
AAAACTTTGAGGGAATGTTGCGTGAACCGCTCGCGTGGAACTAATCTGTGACACTCGGCAGCGATTCCATGCGGAAAAGCGTTGCGGCGGGGAACAAGAAAAAGGCGTCCCGATGTTTCCACCCGGGACGCCTTCCGGCTAGAGGCTAGTGACGTTCGCAGCCTGCAGACCCTTGGGTCCGCGGGTAACTTCGAATTCAACCGCCTGGCCTTCGTTCAGCGATTTGTATCCCTCGGCCTGGATTGCCGAGAAATGGACGAAAACGTCCTCGCCGGACTGGCGCTGGATGAACCCATAACCCTTGCTGGCATTGAACCACTTCACTGTTCCTTGTTCTCTCACTGATGTACTCACTTTGCGTTGAGCTATTTGCGCTTCTCGACCGCCTCCAGCCGTAAAACAAAAGAGGCTGCAAGTTTGTTACTCGCAGCCCCTTCAATCGAATCTGAAAAGGTGTAACAAGAGCCACAAACGCAGCGCAAACATAGCACGCTTTGGATTCCGCGCCCAGTGGATTGTTTCTCCAAAGTGTGAAGAACGAGCCGGATATGTGGCGCTAACAGTTCCGCGCTTTGCACGGAACCTGGGGCAGCGATTCGCGACTGGAAACCGCATATTTCGATACAATCGGACTCAGACGAAGCAGCCCGCAAATGACTTGGTAACATTTCGAGCAAGGAAGGCGGGGGGTGCGCTTGCAGCTAGACCACAAGTCCGAGGCGGAACGCGGCAAGCTTCTGCGGGCCGCACGCCGAATCGTTATCAAAGTCGGCACTTCAACGGTGACCGGCGCGGAAGGCGAATTGTGCCGCGAGCGCGTCGAGCCGATTGTCTGTTCGATCGCTTCCCTCATGAAAGCCGGACGCCAAGTTGTTCTCGTTTCGTCGGGAGCGGTCGGTTTGGGTCGTGGCTGGCTGGCCCTGCACCGTTCACGGCTCGACGATCTGGTCACCAAGCAGGCGTGCGCCGCAGTCGGCCAAAGCCTGCTGATGGACGCTTACAAGAATCTGTTCGCGAAGTGGGACGTGAAAATCGCCCAGGTGCTCCTGACCGAAGAAGATTTCACCAATTGGCGCCGCTACTCGAACCTGCAGCACACGATGGAAAAGCTGATCGGCTTCGGCGTGCTGCCGATCGTGAATGAAAACGATACGGTATCGACCGCTGAACTCGAGTCGATCGCCGGCTCGCGTACGGCTGCGTTTAGCGACAACGACCGGCTGGCGGCACTGGTGATGAGCGGGCTCGAAGCCGATGCGTTAGTGCTTCTCACCGACGTCGATGGCTTGCTCGAACAAGATTCCGCGAGGTCCTCGGGCAGCGCAAAAACGATTCCGCTGGTTGCCGAAATGACGCCCGAATTGAAAGCGCTGGCATCGGGTGCCTCTGGCGGCGGCCGCGGCGGCATGCGAACCAAGCTCGAGGCCGCGGAAATCGCGATGAGTTGCGGTGGCACAGCCGTGATTGCCAACGGAAGCGAGCCCGAAACGCTCGATCGGATTTTCGCTGGCGAAGCGATCGGCACGACCTTTCTGCCAGCGAAAAGAATGCGCGGGAAGCGCCGCTGGATCGCGTATGCGGCGGATGTGCGCGGCCGCGTAATAGTCGACGACGGCGCACATCGCGCGATCACGCAGGGCAAAGCGAGCTTGCTGGCGTCTGGAATCGTGCGAGTCGAAAATCGTTTCGCGTCGATGGACGTTGTGAGCATTGTCGATTCCGGCGGCCGCGAATTTGCTCGCGGGATCGCGAATTGCGGCAGCGATGAAGCCGAAAAATTCTCGGGCAAGAAACAAGTTTCGGGCGCGTCCGTTGCGCCGCCGGTGCTGGTGACGCGCGATAACATCGTGCTCCTGCAAAAATCATGAGCCGGCCGAACACTGCGCAGATCCGGACGGATGACTCGTCAGTAGCATCCGTGGCAGAGCGAGCAAGAGCCGCGTCGCGCGCGATTGCGAAACTTTCCGCCGAAGCGCGCACGGAAATTCTGAACGCGGCCGCGGCTGCCATCGAAAATGGACGCCAGAGCGTCCTTGCTGCGAATGCCCTGGATTGCCCCGAAGCTGAAACGGCTGTGGCCAGCGGAAAAATGTCACAAGCGATGTTCGCGCGGCTGCGGGTGAATGAACACGGCATCGCCCAGATGGCCGCGCAAGTCCGCGAGGTGGCGCGGCTCGCCGACCCCCTGTATCGCAGGCTTTCGGCTACCGAATTGGACGACGGGCTCATCCTTTATAAGGAATCCTGCCCCTTCGGCGTCATCGGCGTCGTTTTTGAGTCGCGACCCGATGTGATTCCGCAAATCGGCGCGCTCGCGTTGAAATCCGGCAACGCCGTAATTCTTAAGGGCGGTTCCGAAGCGGCGCACACCAACGAAGCACTCGTCGCGATCTGGCGCGAATGTCTCGGCAAATTCCCCGGTGCGCCTGCGGATGCAATTCAGTTGCTGCACACTCGCGCGGATGTGATGGACCTGCTCTCGCAGGACCGCGACGTGGACCTGATCATCCCGCGCGGCTCCTACGAGCTCGTGAATTTCATCATGCAGCACAGCCGCATTCCTGTGCTGGGACACGGCGAAGGAATCTGCCACATTTACGTAGATCGCGCCGCAGATGTAAAAAAAGCTGTCGCCATCGCTTATGACGCGAAAGTGCAGTACCCCGCTGTCTGCAACGCAGCGGAAACGCTGCTGGTTCACCAGGAGATCGCAAAGGAATTTCTGTCTCAGGCTGTTCCACAATTGAAGCAAGCAAAAGTCGAGTTGCGCGGCGACGCGAAAACGACGGCGATCCTGCCGAATGCCGGTATCGTGCCCGCTACCGAAAAAGACTGGGCCACGGAGTATGGCGACCTGATTCTTTCGATCAAAATTGTCTCGAATCTGGGCGAGGCGATCGATCACATCAACCGCTACGGTTCGCGGCACACGGACTCCATCGTTACCGAAGACGCTGCTGCCGCAAAGCGGTTCATGGACGAAGTCGATTCGGCCAGCGTGTTTCAGAATGCGTCGACGCGTTTCGCCGATGGGTATCGCTACGGCTTGGGTGCGGAAGTGGGGATTAGCAACAGCAAACTACACGCGCGCGGGCCGATGGGCCTCGAAGACCTCACCACGCATAAATACAAATTGTACGGAAACGGGCACACCGTCGCGGAATACAGCAGAGGCGAAAAGAAATTCAAGCACCGGCCGCTTTAGAGATTCTCCGCCGTTCGCGCCACCAAACACCAATCAGAATTAACACGCTGGCCAGCGTAATCACATCACCTGCCACTCCGTCCCGCGTGCGCCGAAACAAAATTTCGATATGATTTTCTCCCGCTGGCACCGAGACCGCCAGCTGTCCCGTATCTTCGAGCGCAGTTTTGGTGGCTTTCTTGCCGTTGACGCGAACTCGCCACGCCGGATAGTCAAGCAAACGAATCGCTAAAGTCGCCGGCAGGCTCGCGCGTTCCGTGAAAACGCGCTTTTCGGCCGACCAACGCTCTATGTCGATATTCACGTCGGCGGTGCCAATGGGCTCACCCGATTTGTCCATCGCGGCAATGCGCGGCGCAGTTGCGCCAGAAACGCCGGGGTTGCGTTCCGTCTCATCCGGATTGCCTGGCAGCGCGTATCGATCGGACCCGATTGGAGAATACTCATCGGTTCCCGCATATCCCGCGCCCGAACGAATTGCCGAAGCGATATCTGGGATGTCTGCCGTATCCCACCATGCCGTGCTCGCAATCTTTGCGCCGGCCCCGGCGAAACATAGAAAAACAACGCCCACGACTGACCAACGCTGAACACCGTTTCGCATATAGCCAAGCGCAGCCGCGATGGCAAAAGCCAAAACCACGGCAATCAACCCCAGGCATCGCCAGGGAAATTGCACGAAGTTAAGTTCGGGAAATGTCTCCCAAATCAAGAGGCTCAGGGGCAACATCAGGAAAGTCGCCGCAACTGCGATCGCTATCAGAATCGACCGAACTTCACGCGTGGCCACCTTCTCTTTCAGTGCGGCGGTAAGCGCAATCGCCGTCGCGATAATCATGATTGCGCCAATCCATGAGACGCTTGAATTAAAAGCCAGATATTCGGGCGTGTTCGATCTGCTGAAAATGAAATTTACGGAGGGACGCAATTCGTCCACGGTAGCTTGAGCGATTTGCACCCATTGACGGCCCCAGGCAGCCGGCAGAATGTAAAAAGCCGCGAGCGAAAGCCCCCAGAAAGCGCCGACCCCCGCCGGAATCAACGATTCCCAGTGGCGCTCCGCGATCGATCCGACGACGAAGATCAAAACCAGGAGATAAGTCGCGATCACGGCGGCGGGCGCGTTTGAAATCCAAATCGCTGCAAACACAATCGCCAACAGTGGAACGGCCCGCCACCTTCGCTTCAAAACGCGCCACGCAGCCAATATCAGCAGCGGGTAAAGCGCGTCTGCCAGCAACTCTCCGAAAGCGCTGCGCTGGTAAACAATCAAAAGATGGTAGGGATTCACGGCGTAGAGACCGCCCGCGAGAATCGCCGTATGCGCGGGAAGCCATTCGCGCGCGAGCTTCCACATGCACATTCCCGCGATCGCGAGGGAAATCCAGATCAGCGCACCTGGTACAATTTTCCACGGCAGCAGCGAACCCAGCGCCGCACCGGCTATCCATGACGCCGGCGGATAGAATATGAATCGCGGCTCGCCAAAACCCCAGTTCGCCCATTCAGCCCATCGCGGATACGCGATTCCTTCGCGCCACTGCCCGGCAGCGTCCATCCACGACGCGATGTGGAAACCGAAATCATGTCCGGAAACGTTGCCCAAGAAAAACATGGGCGCGATCACAGCGAGCGCGGCAAGCACAATCCAAAACAGCGCAATGCGGAAGTCCCGAGGGAGGGCGCCACGTCGCGCCGTTCGTGTTGAATTTGGGCTGGAAGGCTCGGTCAGTTTTGAATCCTTGTTCGCAGCATCTTAGGAATACAGAATACGCCGACCCAAAAGGCCGCCGCTAGAGCGCGGTCGATTGCGAGTCAGCGATTGCTTCGCGCCGCGTGTAACTTAGGAATGCTCGGAATGTCGCCGGCTTGTTACTCTGAACTGTCCTCATTAGAGTAAATTAGCGGTTTGGCAGCAACCGAGAAAATTCGCATTGAAGGTCCTGCGGAGCCGCCGCCAGAAGAAAATTGATGATCAGCGAAGAACAGCGCCTGCAAGCCAGCCTCGAGCGCGATGAGCATTGGAAGCGCTGGGGGCCGTATCTTTCCGAGCGCCAATGGGGAACGGTTCGCGAGGATTACAGTCCTAACGGCGACGCTTGGAATTATCTTCCGCACGATCACGCCCGATCGCGCGCCTATCGCTGGGGCGAAGACGGTATCGCCGGCATCTGCGACCGCCATCAGCACATCTGCTTCGCGATCGCTCTCTGGAACGAAAAGGACTCCATCCTCAAAGAACGGCTCTTCGGCCTGACGAATCGCGAAGGAAACCACGGCGAAGACGTAAAAGAGTATTACTACTATCTCGACGCTACGCCGACGAGTTCCTATCTCAAATATCTATACAAGTATCCACAGGCCGCCTACCCATACGATCAACTTGTCAGCGAAAACGCCAAGCGATCGCGGCGTGAGCCGGAATACGAGCTGATCGACGCCGGTGTTTTCCAAGACAACCGCTACTTCGACGTTTTTGTGGAGTACGCAAAGGCGACTGCCGAAGACATCTTGGTTCGCATTACGGTGTGGAATCGCGGACCCGAGGCTGCGCGGCTGCACCTGCTTCCCTCCTTGTGGTTTCGAAACCGGTGGGGTTGGGGTGAAAACTACGATCCGCCGCAAGCGCGGCGCATTAGCGGCCCGAAAAACGCGGCGTTGATTGAGCTTTCCGAATTTCACTATGGCCAGCGCTGGCTGTTGCTCGAAGGCGATCCGGAGCTGCTCTTCACCGATAACGAGACAAATATGGAGCGTCTGTTCCAATCAAAGAGCGGTTCTCCCTTCGTGAAAGACGCGTTCCACCGCTATTTGATACAGGGCGAACATGCCGCCGTGAATCCCGAATTGAAAGGTACGAAATTCGCCGCGCACTATTCGTCAGAGATCGCCCCAGGGGCGAGCTGGGAGATTCAAGCGCGCTTGCTCGACGGCAATCCGGCCTCTTCTCCGAAAGATTATTTCGGGCACGCTTTCGACGACGTTTTCACCCAGCGCCTGAAAGAAGCGGACGAATTTTACAATCAGCGTGTGCATGCCGGCATGGGTCCCGATTCACGGCTTGTGCAGAGGCAGGCGTTCGCGGGGCTTTTGTGGGGCAAGCAAAGCTATCACTACGATGTGAACCGCTGGCTGCACGGCGATCCCACCCAGCCGCCACCCGATCCAGCGCGCCTGCAGGGCCGCAATCACGAATGGATTTACCTCTACAACTCTGACGTGATCTCGATGCCCGACAAGTGGGAATACCCGTGGTACGCGGCGTGGGATCTGGCGTTCCACTGCGTGGCGATGGCGCTCATCGATCCGGATTACGCGAAGGATCAGCTTGTTCTGTTTCTCCGCGAATGGTACATGCAGCCCAACGGCCAGCTGCCGGCCTACGAATGGAACTTTTCGGATGTGAATCCGCCCGTGCACGCATGGGCCGCATGGCGCGTTTACAAGATTGCCGCTCGCATCCAGAAAAAAGCGGATCGCCAGTTTCTGGTCCGCGTGTTTCACAAGCTGATGCTGAATTTCACGTGGTGGGTGAACCGCAAGGACCCTGAAGGGAAAAATGTCTTTGAAGGCGGGTTCCTTGGCCTCGATAACATCGGAGTCTTCGACCGTTCTCGCCCGCTCGGCAAGGGCAACTTCATCGAGCAATCCGACGGCACAAGCTGGATGGCAATGTTCTGCCTGGATATGCTCTCAATGGCCATGGAGTTGGCGCGCAAAGATCCCGCTTATGAAGACGTAGCCAGCAAATTCTTTGAGCACTTCGTCTACATTTCGCAGGCGATGAACGACATGGGCGGCCGCGGAATCGGCCTGTGGGACGATAAGGACGGGTTTTACTACGACGTGCTCCATCTGGATGGTGGCGCGCACATTCCAATCAAGCTGCGATCACTCGTGGGATTGATTCCGTTATTCGCCGTTGAGACTTTTGATCCCGAAGACTTGGCGCGCGTGCCCGCGTTCGTCAGGCGCATGCAGTGGTTTCTCGATCACCACACCGACGTGGCCGAGCACGTCGACATGAGTCGCAAGACGCCGAAGGGCGCGCGCCTCCTGCTCACGATCGCCAATCGTCCGAAGCTGGAGCGCATTTATCGCTACGTGCTCGATGAAAACGAATTTCTTTCGCCGCACGGCATTCGCGCGCTCTCGAAATTTCACCTGGACCATCCATTCCTGTTGAGATTCGATACGCAACAATATTCCGTCGGCTACGAACCCGCCGAATCGACCACGGACCTGTTCGGAGGAAATTCGAATTGGCGCGGGCCTGTTTGGTTCCCAACGAATTTTCTGCTGATCGAATCGCTGCAGCGTGTCCACTACTACTACGGCGACGAATTCAAAGTGGAATGCCCCACCGGATCAGGCAGCAGGAAAACTCTCTGGGAGGTAGCCTCCGAGCTTTCCCGCCGTCTTTCGCATATTTTCCTGCGCCACAATGGCCGTCGCGCCGTGTATGGAGACAACAAACTTTTCCAGGAAGATCCGCACTTTCGCGATTTGATCCTCTTTTATGAATATTTCCATGGCGAGAATGGTTCCGGGCTGGGCGCCAGCCATCAAACGGGATGGACGGCGCTAGTGGCGAAACTGCTTGAGCAAAGCGGCGAATAGATTCTTCGAATTGGGAATCTTAAATTCGCGATTTGAGATTTGGAATTTAGAGCGTCCCCGGGTGATTGTTCGTCAGGGGGCCTTTTCCACAAGCTCAATGAGGACTTTCTTGCCTTCCGCCCCAGAAACCAAAAAGAAATTCACGCGCGTTCCGTCAGCGCCTGCACGCGTAGCGGGATAAACGGGAGCCAGCGCGAATCGCGTCCGCAAGATTTCGGTCGCGCGATCCACCTCGCTCACGTCGAATTCGATCTGCTGAATTCCCTCGCCGAATTTCTGAAGGTAGCGTGCAATCGCGCCTGACCCGCCAGGGTCACGGCTCGTAAGGATGTCCAGGTCGAAGCCGTCTCCGAAAGCCAGCTCGAATTCCATCGCGTCTTGATCGGGCGGAACGTTCGCGAGCCGGGGCGACCTATTGGCCGCCCGGATTTCGTCGAATGCTGCGGGCTGCACCGCAATCCCGACAGTCATGTGAGGTTTTTCCGCGCGATCGCTTTTCGGTCCGCTCGCGGCAGTCAGCAACACGCGCAACTCGAGGTCATTCATCCATGCGCGAATCACAGGTTCGCAAAGCGCGGCCGCCAGCGAGTGAACATGCGAGGCGGCAGACGCGCGCCTGCCAGGATCGGGCTCCGCGAGCGAGCGAATCCAACGCAAGGTGTCGCGCGAATCGGCCATCTTGTTTCAGCGATCAGTTCGTGGATATGGGCGGTTGAACGGAATTTGCGTTGGACAATGCGACATATTCCGTGCGGCCGGGCGCCACCTTTACGGGAACGTTCCACCGCGGACGAGCGTCGCCTACGTTGGCGACCACGTCCAAAGTGCTGATCCAGTAGGTCCCCACCGGAATATTCTCCAGCACGGCTTGGCCCTGCAGATCGGTTTCTGTTTGCGCAACCAGGTATTTCGACTGCGCCAAGTCCACGGTGCGCCGCCGAATTTCAGGCACGCGCTTCTCAAGCACCGCATGCCATTTCGGGCCGGGATCGATCTCTGAAAGGCCCAGGTCAATACCGTCTACGCTTTCCGGATGCTGGTCGATGAAGTGGTGCACGGCGTCGGCGTACTCCTCGGA
>JASHRM010000080.1 GCA_030037315.1 Candidatus Acidiferrales bacterium | reverse complement strand
GATCGATAAAACGAACGCCCTTCGGCAAATGCTCGAGGAGTTGTTCAAAAACGTTTTTGTAGACGGCCATACTGCGGGGCCGACCGAAGCGCCTTTCGTGTAAATAGTTCTCAACGGCGACCCTGATGAGCGTGCGGTCGAGGTTTGTTTCGTTCGTAAAATCGTCGGCGAGCAGGCCAAGTGCCTGGGCTTTACGTTCGACGGCCACCGAAGCGGCCGCGGTCTTCGCGTCACTTTCAGAGAGGTGCTTTTTTCCACTTGTACTTTCCTTTTTCGCGGACCCGAGTGTAAAAGGGACCATCTTTTGCGGCTTCAGGTCTGCGACCGATTCCAAGGGCTTCGTATCGCCATCCGTTACTCGTTCTGTGACAAAAATAGACAGTGATAGACATCGTTTAAAGCCTCCCGACAAGGCTGTGCAAGGCGTTGCAATTACTCGAAAAAATAGCAAGGTGTAGCACGCGCGGAAATGGTACGAAAGTAGGGCGTTTTTAAACATGGCGGAGAGGGGGGGATTCGAACCCCCGGTACACGTTTTAGCGCGTACAACGGTTTAGCAAACCGCCGCCTTCAGCCTCTCGGCCACCTCTCCGCGGCAGGGATTGCAGTTCGACAGGTAGTATAGCATCAACTTCTTTGGGTAACCCCGGAGGCTGCTGCCGAATCAATTCTAGAAGACAGCGAATCGTGAATCGTTTGCGCCGACAGACCTTCGCAATCGATGGGAGACAGTCGAAACATGCCAAAAAAGAAAAGTGGATCGTCCAGAAAATCCAAGAGCTCGTCGCGAAAGAAACCGCCCGTGGCGGCAAGAAAATCTGCGGCGCACAGCAACAAACCGCACCGAGGAAGTGCGTCGCGGCGCGGCGGAGCCTCCGGACGCACGAGCCGTCCGATCCGCGGAGCCAATGTCAGGCCGGCGCGGTCGATCAGGCACAGGCACGCGCTTCCGCGCGAAATTTCATCGGGTAACGAGAAATCCTCGCTGGGGGCGCCCGTCCTGGAAATTCCCAATCCAGCGGAACGTGAGGGAACCGGATCGGAAGCGGCCGGGCAGTCCGGTGACCTGCAAGGCTTATCGCGCGTGGAAGATTCGAATAGCGAAAGCGTCGAGGAATTGATCGAGGAAGGGCAGTCGTTTGAAGCGGACGCGATCAACGGCGTCGAAAACGCTCCGGATGCGGATCAGGGGGAAGTTCGAACGCACGAGCGGCCGCAGGATGAATTCTTCGAGAGACCGCGCCGTCGCCGTCGGTAAATCGGCTCTTATTTCTACGCTTAGAGGAAAGGCTTGAGGCCGACTCGGCGAATCAATGGCGCATTGTCCGTAGTCATCCTCATCGGGCTTAGAATTTCGCTAGTACCTAGCTAGAAAAGGCAGCGCCGAGTTGGCTGCAAGCAGTAACTCGCGAGCGCCTCCAAATCGTGAATTCGCGCGCATTGTCGTAACATCTGACTACCATTCCACAAAACGGAAGGGGAAAGCGAAATGGCGAAGGAACTTGCCGGCAAGGTTGCCATCGTTACAGGCGCGTCGAAAGGGATCGGAGCGGGGATCGCGAAACTATTGGCCGATAAAGGAGCCACAGTAGCGGTGAATTATTCGACGAGCAAAGAGGGCGCCGAGCGCGTAGTCAGTGAAATCACATGCAACGGCGGCAAAGCGGTCGCAGTGCAGGCAAATGTATCGAGGATAAAAGAGATTGAGCACCTATTCAGCGAGGCACTAAAAGCATTCGGCCGGCTCGATATCCTCATCAACAATGCAGGCATATATGAATTTGGGCCGCTTGAGAGTGTGACGGAAGAATTCTTTCACCGGCTCTTCGATTTGAACGTGCTCGGCTTAATTCTTTGTTCGCAGCAGGCCGTTAAGCATTTCGGTCCGGAAGGCGGCAGTATCGTCAATATTAGCTCGATCGGGAGTTTGATCACGCCTCCTAATGCGGTAATTTACGCCGCCACAAAAGCGGCCGTTGACGCCGTCACGAAGTCGTTAGCGAGGGAGCTGGGTCCGAGAAAGATTCGCGTGAATGCAGTCAACCCCGGAATCGTCGTCACCGAAGGAGCGATATCTGCAGGCATACCCGAAAGTGATGCGCGACGATATATGCAGTCAAATACTCCGCTGGGGCGTATCGGCGAAGTGAAAGATGTTGCGCCTGCGGTGGTATTTCTCGCATCGCCCGAGGCTGATTGGATTACGGGTGAAACGCTGGCGATTGCTGGCGGCCTGAAATAGCGGACGCTATGGTTTTCGAAACACGAGCAGCTTCGCCACGGCGATTTCCACGGGCTTGTTATCCTGATTCAGCGTGGTGCTGCGGACTTTTACTACGGCGCGGTCGGGTTTTGAACGCGAGGGCGTGATCTCGATGACTTCGCTTTCGACTCTTAGCGAATCGCCCGCGCGGGTGGGCGTGGGCCATTCAGCCTCCACACCCAGGCCGATGAGGCCGTTCGCGAGGCGTAGTGGTCCTCTGACGATCAAACCCATCGAAACTGCGGCGGTATACCAGCCGCTCGCCGCGAGACCGTTGAAAACGCTGTGCTGCGCCGCTTCAGCGTCCAAGTGAAACGGCTGCGGATCGAATTCCGCTGCGAATGCCTTCATCCGGTCTTCGGAGACGCGATATGTCCCAGAACTGAAGCGTTGTCCTACGTGAAGATCGTCGAGATATAGCTCTTTGGGATTGTCAGTTGTCATTGATGTGGCGCGGCCGCGATCTGAGCCTGCAAACAAGCAGCGCCGCATAATACATCGGAAATCCAGTTTGCCCGCGATGCAACCCGCCGGCCGCATTCCGCTATCATCCAATCATGGCACTGCGGTCAAATCCGGCAGCGATACGCGAACCGGCGGGTGTCGCTGGCCCCGCATCTGAACCCGCGTTGCCGTTTCGACTTTCGCCGGCGCTTGCAGTCGTGATCGAAAAATGCTGGCGACAGGCCGAAGCTCCAGCCGCATGGAACCTGACGCGCCAGCAATTTGAGAAAAGCCTCGCGCGCAGTGTACACAGTCGCTTTCGCGATGCTTCGCCGGATAGGGCGGCAGTCGAAGCCTATCTTGCAAGCCTGCATTTCGCCGACCTTGCCTTGGCGTCGGCATGCAGCATCGGGAGCAGCGCCGCATGGGATTACTTCGTCGCCGAATTTCGTCTCGAACTTTACCGCGCCGCACAAGCGATCGGCAGCGCCAACGCGCGCGATTTGGCGGATTCGGTTTATGCTGATTTATACGGTCTGCGCGCATCGGAAGGGCAGCGAAAATCCCTGTTTGAATACTTCCACGGGCGCAGCAAACTGAGCACTTGGCTTAGAGCCGTTCTTGCGCAGCGCCACGTGGATGAAGTTCGCCGCACGCGAAAAAGCGAATCGATTGAGACTGAAGAAGGGCGCGAGCGGGCGGAAATATCGGTGCTAATCCCGCAATCGGCGGAATCACAACCGGGCGATCCAGATCGGACGCAGTATTTGGCCGCGTTGCAAATCGCGCTTGTGGCTGTGCTCGGAGCGCTCGATCCGCGCGACCGTTTGCGGCTGGCTTATTACTACGTGGACGGGCGCACGCTCGCCGAGGTCGGGCGGCTGCTGCACGAACACGAAGCAACCGTATCACGCAAGCTCGACCGCATGCGTCGCGAGATTCGGAAATCCGTCGAATCCGAATTGCGCGATACGAAAAGATGGACAGATGCGCAGGTTCGGGAATGCGTTGAATATGCCCGAGGCGAATGGCCATTCGATCTGACCGTGAGTTTGGGCAGCCGCGGCGCTACGCTGAAGCCCCTTCCTAAAGAAGGGGCAGCTTCGACACAGGATTGAACGATGCGCGCAAGATTTGACCGGTCGAGCGTTCTAACAGATGGGAGAGCATAATTCGTGGATTCGAGAAGTGACGACAAACCGATGGCTGAAATGTTGAGGCAGGCCCTCGGCGATTTACAGGACGATTGCCCCGAGCCGGAAATTTTGGCCGCTTATTGCGAGGGCACTCTCGATCCTCCGGAAACCGCCCGGTATGAGCTGCACTTTTCGCAGTGCGCGCGGTGCCGCGAACAATTGGCCTTGATCGAACGGACCCTGCCAGCAAGCGCAGCGCAAGGCTCTCCAAAAAGCGGGTGGAGTTGGCATATCTTCGACTGGCGCTTGCTGGCTCCCGCGGCTGCAGCGATTTTGATTGTCGCGATCTGGATGGCGCGCAAACCCGCGCTTCACGAAGTGCAAAATCCGCTTGTCGCGATGTCGCAAACCAGCGACAAGCTGACGGCTCCCAAGGCTACTTCGTCAACACTCGATCAGGACGCGGCTCGCGTCAACTCAGATGTTCGGGCTGCGCAATCTCGCCAAAATTTAGATATCCAAGACAGAGTGAAGCCGGGCTTGATCGCGCCACAGCCTCCAAGGGACGAGAAGAAACAGTTTACGATCAATCGTCCGCTGGCGACCGCGAATGGCAGCGGCGCAATGCCTGACAACGGGCGCGGCGCTGGCTTGGGGATGTCAGCGTCTGCGCCCCAAGCGATGCCTGCTCGTGCTCCGGGTGCCGCGGCAGCGGAAGCCAATGCCGCGGCTCAAGCGGAGGCGCAGGGACCAGCGGGCGTGACCGGTGGCGCGTCGACGGTGGAGAACGAGACGCAGCAGGCCAATTCGGGCGACGTTCACGCTAAGGTAGATGCTTTGTCGCGAGAAGAACGCGCTCTCGCGTTGCAAACGCAAAGTCAGCCCCCAATTCAGACTCGGGCGCCGGCGCAAGTGCAAACTCTGAGTCCGGCGGCAGGCCTGCCGCGGCAGGCCGCCGAACAACAGGTTTTGGTTCAGGCGCAGGTGAGTAACCTTGAAGAACTCGATAAACTGGACGCGAACGTCATCGCCTCCCCGAAGCGCAAGACGCTATGGCGAATTAACGGCGGCTTGATTGAACGTTCCAAAGATCACGGCGCATCGTGGAAAACGCAGTCCACAGTTGCGAACGGGCTATTCACGGCTGGAGCGGCGCCAGATGCTCATACATGCTGGCTGGTGGGTCGCAATGGCTTGGTTGCATTAACGACGGACTCGGCGAACTGGAGGAAGATTCCCTCGCCTGTATTGGCGGATTTGGCAGCCATCACGGCACGGAATGCAGACGTTGCGACTGTGACCACAGCCGACGGCCGCAAATTTTCAACCACCGATGCTGGACAGCACTGGACAGCTGTTTTGCAACAACCCTGAAGTCCTACCAGCCCTAGCGCAAATTTTTCTTGGCCGCTCAGCAGGAATCCTGATCCTTACAAGATGTGCGATGGTCGATCAGATTGAGTTCGCGGGTATACAGCGGGTTTCCGGGAAATTCCTTGCTCAGTTCAACCAACAGCGCTCGCGCCTGATCTGGTTGACGTTCACGCTCGTAGGCAAGGGCCAGGATGATTTTTGCAAAGGGCCGCAAATAATGGCCGTTCTCGGCCGTGTGCTGCATTTCTTCCATGCCGCGCGTGCGGTCCCCGTGAATTCCTCCAAACCAGAGAAACGCCCGCTTGTATCCTGGCAGGCACCCGATGATGTAGTTCGCGGCGCCTAGCGCCAGATATGCGTCTTGCGCGGAAGGATCGGACGCCAGCAGCTTGTTTGCTTCGCCCTCTGCCTGTTTTGTGAGTCCAAGCCCCGCGAGCTGCTTCTTGATGATTAGCGCGTCGTAATCCGCCTCCATGCCGTCTGTCATCGTGAGCACGAGCAAGGCATGCGTATCGCCCGGATCGAGTTTCAATTGGCTCTTTGCCATCGTGCGTGCGTGTTCGTTTGTCTTGAGAAACGCCTCATTCCGATTTTCGGCGGGACTGCCGTCGGCTCCATTCAGAAATTTCGCATCGTTCAAGAAAAATTCGGAGCTGAAGATCCCCTTTTGGTTGAACTGCTCATAAAGATAACTTGCAGCTTCCGCGGCAATGCCGAGCGGATCTTGCGGCTGCGTCTTCTGATAAGTGACAAATTCGGACCGGGCCCGCTGGAAATTCAGTTCGTATAGATCGTGGAATCCGGCGTCGAGGGGGCCGGTGTCGGAGGACATGGCGACCGCTGGTTGGACCGGCGCAGGGCTCTGCGCTTGGGTCGCTGAAGCGGTGATGCACAGAACGAGCATCGCGACAAAGACGGCGGCTCGCGTCACATCGTTCGATTGCATCGTGGCAGTCCTCACAGTCTATTCTCGGCGTATCGCAACCTGGCAGGTGACGCCAAATCTTCCTGCTATTCTATTCGAGCTAATCCGATTCGGTCCGGTTGTATCGAAATAAATGTTCTATAGATTATCCGTGATGAAGGCCGTAATTCCCCTAAACAGGTCGATTCGCGCCGGTAAATCTACCATCCCATGGCCCCTTCCCGGAAAAATCATTAACTTGGCAGGATATTTTCCCGCAAGGATCAGCTCATTCAGCACTTCGGACGTATTCGCGAAGTGAACGTTATCATCGCCGGTGGCATGCGCGATCATGAGGCTATTTTTCAGAGCCGCCGCCTGGTTTACTGGAGACGAATCGCGGTATCCGCTTTCATTATCTTGCGGGCGCCCCATGTAGCGTTCCGTATAGATCGTATCGTAAAGATGCCAATCGCTGACCGGCGCGATAGAAACACCTGCCTTGAATACGCCGGGAGCGTTAAACATGGCGTTGAGAGTCATCGTGCCACCATAGCTCCATCCCCAAATGCCTATGCGTGAGCCATCGACATAAGGAAGCGATTTCAGGTATTTCACACCGGTGAGCTGATCTTCGAGTTCGACTTTGCCGAGTTGATGGTAAATCGGCGTCTCGAACGCATGGCCGCGCGCGTAAGAGCCCCGATTATCGAGCGAAAAAATGACATAGCCTTTTTCGGCCATCATCTCGAACCACAGAAAGTCCACGCCGTCCCATTCATCGCGCACGTTTTGTACCTGTGGTCCGCCATAGACGTTAATCAGGACCGGATATTTTCGCGAAGCGTCAAAATCCGGCGGCTTAATGATTGACGCGCACAGCTTCGCGCCATCATCGGCGGAGAGGTCGACGAATTCGACTGGTGAAAGATGATAGTCGGCAAGCTCAACTACTTTATTTTCATCGATTACCGCAGCTTTCTGGCCACCCATGCGGTACAGGTCCTGGCGCGGAGGCGTGATCACATTGGAATATTCGTCGACGAATCCGGAAACATCGGGCGCGATGGTCACATCATGGGTGCCGTCTTGCTGCGTGATTCGAGTGATGCTTTTATCTTTCAGCGACAGCCGGTAGAGCTGCGTCCCTCGCAACTCGTCTTTATTCGAGAGAAAATAAATCAGCCCGTGCGCCTCGTCGACCGCCGGATGACTGTCTGCGCCGGGACCAAATCCCCCATTCCCCGTGACGCCCCAATTCCCGCTCGTCAGTTGGTCAATTTCTTTGCCGGCGAGGTCATACAGATAGTAGTGACGGAAACCGGTGCGCTCACTGGACCACAGAAATCGTTTGTTGTCTGAGAAAAAGTACAGATCATCCGCGATATTGATCCAATATTTGTCGGAATCGGTGAGGATGGTTTGCGACGCGCCCGTCGCAACATCGCAGAAAAGCAAATCAAGCTGATTTTGCGCGCGGTTCAGCCGTTCGATGGCAACGCGCCGGCTATCGCGCAGCCACGCGACTCGCGCGAGATACACATCCGTATTTGCGCCAGTATCCATCCATTGCGTCTCGCCGCCACTCGTTGACACGACGCCGACGTGCACAATCGGGTTCGCTTCGCCGGCTTGCGGATAGCGCGTGTATTCCATCGCGCCGACCGGCGAACTCATGTCCATGATGGGATAGCGCGTCACGGGCCGCTCGTCCATTTGGAAGTAAGCGATCTTCGACGAATCCGGCGACCACCAATACGCGGTTGTGAGGTCCAATTCTTCCGGATACACCCAATCGAGCTGGCCTTTCAGCACATCCTCGCTGCCGCCGGTGGTTAGGGCCTTCGTATCTCCGGTCGCCACACTTGTCAGCCACAAATTCGAATCGCGCACGAAGCTGACCCATTTGCCGTCGGGCGAAAACTTGGGATCGGAAATTTCACCGGTGTCTCTTGCGGCGCCACTGATAAGACTTTTCGACTTCATCGTGTTCAAATCGAGCAAAACCAGGTTCTGCGAGCCGATGAAAAGCAGTGCGTGGCTATCGGGAGCCCAGATGTACCGGTCGGCCGAGACGCGTCCCAGGCCGGTGGACTGGATGGCGCTGGTCGCTTCGGGCTGCATGACGTCGCGCAACACATTTGCCGCGACGAGCGTTTTTGCCGCGCCAGTCGCTTCGTCAACGCTGGCCATTTCGAGTCCGGCCGGTCCGCTTTTGAGGAACGAGACTTCCTTTCCGTCTGGACTCCACTCAACCCCCCGCGCGAGCCGTCCGCTCAGACTCGGTGCGCCGTAGATACGCTCGACAGTAAGACTCTTTGCCGGTTTGGGATGCGGAGATGCCGATGCGACCGAGCAGGTAAGAACACAGAGAACAAGAACGATGGCGAACCTCGTACTGCTTAAATTTTGGCGATTAGAGACGCTCCCAGCCATTTGTTTGCAAGAACTTACATCGCCTTCTAATTGCGGGATTTGGCGATTAGAAATTTGGAGGCGCGAGAGAAACAGCTCGGCTAAGGTGCCCGTTGGCTGCGTGGATTTGGCTAATTTGTCATTCATCGGGGACAAGCTATCACGGCCCAGGGAGGAATGGGAGGAGGTTGTTGGTGTAAAGAACTCGAAACGAAGGGAAGAGGAGAGGGAGCGGGCAGAGGGAACCGAGCGATCGTTCGCGGTGTCTTTAGGAGCCGGCACTATGCTGATTGACAATGCTGGATGGCTGGCAGAAGATGCGCGGAACCGCAAATGCTACATCTTGAGAACTTAACCAAAGAGTATGATGTGCCGTCGGGTAAGAGGGGCGAGATCATCGCTGCCGACGACCTGAATCTGGATGTGGCCGATGGCCAACTCTTCGGCCTTGTCGGTCCCAATGGGGCCGGCAAGACGACCACGCTGAAGATGATTTGCGGACTTCACGCACCCACCGCCGGCCGCGTGACCGTAAACGAAATCGACGTCCAAAGGCATCCCGAACAAGCATAGCAAAACATCGGTTATCTAGCCGACTTCTTGTCGCTCTGGGGTTCCGGGGTCTTGCTGCGAAAGCAACGCAGAACCGAATAGACCTGCCTCGCGCCAAACCTCATCCTATAATTCGTCCACTTGGGTGGATCACGGGCCACGGACTTGAAAGACGCCATCGAAAAATTCATCCGGTATCTGCGCGATGAACGCAACGT
>JASHRM010000079.1 GCA_030037315.1 Candidatus Acidiferrales bacterium | reverse complement strand
AATAAGAGCGTTGCTGAGAAAGCGATGGCTGTGAAAGCGGACGAGCTGATCCGGAAGCCGTTTCAGCCCCATGACCTGATCGCGCGAGTGAAAAACCTGCTTTCGCCCAAAAGCGCGGGCGCCTCAAGGGTGGACGCAGCGCCCGCGGAAGGAGTCGATGCGCCGCGTTTTTCCTCGCAAGTGCTCAGTGGCTTGTTTTCAGCCACCGTGCCACAGGTTGCGCAGCCTTCATCGTCATCATCGGTCGCTTCGCGTCCGCCGAGTGCGCCCGCAATAGCCGCGCCACCGCGGGCCACCGCGCCTCCGTTTACATCTCCAGCTCCGCGGCCGGCCGCTCCCTCGATTTCAGGTGCTGAATTGCAAAAGCTCAAAAACGAAATCGTGCGCCTTGAGCTTCTGGTAAAGAAGCTCCAAGCCGAACTCGAGGCCGAACATCAGTATTGCGCCGCGCTCGAATCGCACTTCAAATCCCTCCAGCAGTCATAGCCAACTGTGTCATCCGAACCGTCCAAGCGCTCTTGGCGGATGTGTGAGGGATCTGCCTCTGCTTTTGAACCTGCGCGTCGCTTTCTTAATCTAATCCTGTGCTACGCAAAAATTCCCGCGCCACCTCCGTAGTGTCGCGCCCTTGCCCAACGACCGCATAATTCATTTTTTGCATTTCCTCATCCGAAATCTTCCCCGCCAATTCCATCACCGCGTCGCGAACCTCCGGATAACGCGACAGCAACTCCTCGCGAACCACCGGAACCGCCTCGTACGGGGGGAAATAATGCTTGTCGTCCTCAAGTACCGTCAAATCCTTCGCCGCCAACAATCCATCCGTAGAATTTCCCGCGACCAGATCGACTTGCTTATCGAGCAACGCCCGATACAACAGCCCTAAATCCAAAATGGTTGGCGGCCCGGCGAACTTCAGTCCATAGACCTGCGCGAGGCCCTTGTAACCGTCCGGCCGTTCCATAAATTCGTATCCGAATCCAGCCCGCCATTGCGGCGTATAACGCGCCGCATCGCTCAGCGTTCTTAGGTCGTACCGACGCGCGTCTTCTCCACGAATTACGATCGCGAAAGTATTGTTGAAGCCAAGCGGCGGCATCACCTCAAATCCGAAGCGCCTCGCATATTCTGTTCTTACTTTTTCGAACACTGCGGAGGGATCCTTCTGAATCGGCTCTTTCAAAATGGCGGTCAGCGCCGTGCCTGTGTACTCCACATACGTATCGATTCGTCCCGCGAGCATCGCCTGCTGGCAAATGTAGCTTCCCGCCAGATAAAACCGCCTCTCGATTCGCAGGTGCGTCCGGTTTTCGAGATGTTGCGCCAGAATTTCGCCCAGCAGTGCCTGTTCCGGAAAATTCTTCGAGCCGACGACAATCGTTTCGCCGCGATGCGTGCATCCGGCAAGCAGCGTGCAGAGAACGAGGCACACACAAAACACGCTCCCTCGTGTGATCCTCATGCCCGTCTCATCGCGCGGGGCGCAAGCGGCGCTCGAGCAAGCCCAATATCAGGTCCGCGATCAGCGCCAGCAGCGCAGCCGGCACAGCGCCCGCAAGAATTAGTGAATTATTCACCATCGCCAATCCACGAAAGATAAATTCGCCCAGCCCGCCGGCGCCCACTGCCGCGGCAATCGTCGCAATGCCGATCGTTAAAACCGTAGCGACCCTCACGCCCGCAAGGATCGTCGAAATCGAAAGCGGCAGCTCCACTCGAAACAGGATTTGCCTTCCCGTCATGCCCATTCCGCGCGCCGCCTCGCGCACCGCTGGATCAACTCCGCTGATTCCCGTCGCCGTATTGCGAATGATCGGCAATAGCGCGTACAAAGTGAGCGCCGTAATCGTCAGCCGGTCGGCGCGCGCGCCGAGCCACGGAACCGCCAGCAGAAATCCCAGCAGCGCCAGGCTCGGAATCGTCTCAGCCACATTCGCCGTGCCAAGAATCGGGTTTGAGAGCCACGGCTTGCGCGCCACGAGAATTCCCAGCGGCACGCCGATCGCAATCGCCAGCAGCATCGTCGCGCCCACCAGCCACATGTGCTCGATCGTGGCGTTGAGGATCTCGCTGCCGTGCTGAGAGAGGAACTCACTCACGTCGGTTGCCCCTTTCGAATCCTTCGAGTGCTCGCAACTGCGCGGCATAAGCTGCCGCAACCGGCTCGTCCGAGTGCAAAAATCCCTGCGGCGAATAGACGCCTTTCAGCTCGCCCGCTTCCATCAGAGCGATTCGCGTGGCGAGCAGGAGCGCCTCATTCGTATCGTGCGTCACGATCACGATTGTTTTGCGAAGCCTTTGCTGCAACGCCTGGAATTCGCCGCGAATTTCCGCGCGCGTCAGCGGATCGAGCGCGCCGAATGGCTCGTCCATCAGCAGAATAGGAGGGTCGCCCGCCAGCGCGCGCGCGACTCCCACTCGTTGCCGCTGGCCTCCCGAAAGTTCGTGCGGATAGCGGCCCAGAAAAAAGGCCGGATCGAGCCCCACCATCGCCAGCAATTCGCGAGGACGTTCGCGAATCAGGGCGCGTGCCCAATTTTCCAGCCGCGGCACGAGGGCCACGTTTTCCTCAACTGTGTAGTGCGGAAATAAGCCGGTCTCCTGAATCACGTAGCCGATGTGGCGCCGCAATGCGATCGGATCCCATTCGAGCGTCGTGCGCCCTTCCACGCGCACTTCGCCCGCGCTGGGCTCCAGCAGGCGATTGATCAATTTAAGCGCCGTCGTTTTTCCCGCACCACTGCGGCCCAGCAACACCAGCGTTTCTCCTTGATTCACCGCGAGATTCAGCTGGCGCAACAGGGCCTGCCCATTCGGCAGACGATAATCCGCATCCCGAAATTCGATGATTGGCGTCGAATCCCTTGCCTCTGGATGCGCAAGCATGTTCACTTCGAGGAATCCTTCTCCAGAAATTTGCGGATGTCGCGGAAAACTTTTGCAAGCATCGGCTCCGTCAGCTTGCCGGTGAACGTATTTTGCTGGCTCGGGTGATAGGACGCGAAGAGCCTCGGCATTCCCGGGCCCGTTTCGTACCATACGCCGTGCCGGAAAGGAAATGTGCCGAGTCCGCGCACTTGCCCGCGTTCCTTCAGCAGCAGCAAATAGACTCGCATGGCGATCCCGCCGAGCGCCAGAATCGCACGGGGCCGCAGCAAATCCAGCTCGCGCTCGAAATAAGGGCGGCAATTCGCCAGCTCCGAGGGCAGCGGCTTATTTGCCGGTGGCGCGCATCGCAGCGTGGCGCCGAGATACGCGTTCTTCAACATCAATCCGTCATCGCGACGAACCGAGGTCGGCTGGCTGGCAAATCCTGCGCGGTGCATCGCTTTGAAGAGAAATTCGCCTGAACGGTCGCCCGTAAACATCCGCCCGGTTCGATTTGCGCCGTGCGCCGCAGGAGCGAGGCCCAAAATCAGCAGCTTCGCGCGCGGATCGCCGAATCCCGGGACGGGCCGCCCCCAGTAGGCCCACTCGCGAAACGCAAATCGCTTTTCACGCGCCACCTTTTCGCGATATACCACAAGGCGCGGACACTTCCTGCAGCGCACGATTTCCTCGTTGAGTTGCTGCAACCCATCCGGCATGGCGCGCTCAAAAGCTATCATGAATCCTTGGCGCCCCTGAAACCGTCCAATCTGGATATCGCCAGCGGACATGAACAGCCTCAGCGAAAAACTGGTCATCGTGGACCCGGACGCCGCCAGCCGCGATTTTCTGTGCATTACCGTTCAGAACGGCGGCTATGACGTTTCCGCTTTCTCCGAGCCGCATGAAGCGCTCGATGCCTTGCGGGATCGCGGCGCCGACGTTCTGCTGCTAAACACGCGCTCTCCGCAGGCTGGCACGCTGAACGCGCACGAATCGATCGCCACCATTCGCAGTTCATCCGCGCTGGATGGCGTGCGCATAATTCTCCTGACCGGTTCCTCCCCTGAGGATCGCGCAGCCGCGCTCGATTTGGGTGCGGACGATGCGCTCTCCTATCCCTGGGATCCTGCCGAGCTTCTCGCACGCATTCGCGTCCAGTTGCGCGCCCGGCACGCCCAGAAGGAGCTGATCGAAAAGACCCGGATCGCCGAAGAGGGACAGCACATCGCCCATACCGCGTTTGAAGCGTTGGCCGTCACGGAGAAAATGGCCAACGAAGCTTCCTCTTTGAGCCGCGGCCTTCGCATCGGCCTCAGCGCGGTTTTCGCGGTCGCGCTGGTGATGGCCGCAATCTATTTTCTATTCGCCCACAACGCCCAGCGCGATTTGGCGCGCACCACTTCCAGCGTCGCGCGGCTCGAACACGGAATCATGCGTCAGCAAGATTTGATGGCGGAGGCTCGCAAGCTGCGCGATGAACAGCACGCGGCGAATCCGCCGTCTAATTCCGCCATGGCGAATATGCGCGCCTCGACTTCAGCCATCGCGCCCGCAGCCGGCGATCCGACCGAAAATCTCATCCGCACAGACGTGCCCAGCGTTTGCCTGCTGCACGTCTCCGTCGCTTTCCGCGATCAGCAAAGCGGCCGCCGCCTCCGTTACGCGGGCCTGAATGACAAAGGCGAGCCGCTAACCGACAGCGAGGGCAATCCAACTCTCACTCTCGATGGCAACGGCCCCGAAGTGAAACTCGATGTCTTCGGAACCGGCTTTCCCGCCGGCTCAGGTGGGCGCATCCTCACGAACCGCCACGTTGCCGAGCCGTGGTGGAATAACGACGAATTGAGCGACATCACAGGCCAGGGTTTCCAAGCCGAGATTTCGTCCATTCACGCGTACTTCCCGGGCGACCCGCGCGCCTTCACGGGAGAAATTCAGAATATTTCCAAAGACGCTGACTTGGCGACCATGCGCATCGACATGCAAGACCTAAAACGCGCCGCACTCACGATCGATCCCAGCAAAACCGCCGCCATCGCGGGAGAGCCGATCGTTCTCATGGGCTATGCCACTGGCCTTGCAGCGATCCTGGCGCGCACCGACGAAACCACCGCGCACCAGATCGTCACCAGCAGCGGTGGCGATATTTCTCAGGTGCTTAACGACCTCGCGCATCGCGACTTGATTCATCCGCTCATCACGCAGGGCCATATCGGAGACGTTCTGCCCGATAGAATCGTCTTCGACGCGCAAACCACTTCGGGCGGCTCTGGCGGTCCGCTCTTGAATCGCCAGGGCAAGGTAATCGGCGTCACGTACGCCATTCTCAATGGTTTCGGCGGCTCGAATTTCGGAATTCCCATCCGTTTTTCGGAGCCGCTGCTCTCCTTCTCGCCTCCGCATCCTGCAAATTGACACGTTTTCACCGCCCGGCTAGCATAGAAACCACGATTTCTCCGATGAAAATTGATCCGCAAGGCCAGAACATTCTCGACCGGATTGTCGAAGCGCGGCGCGCATCCATCGCGCATAGAAAGCGCGTCGTCCCCGACGTTCCGTTGAAAATGGCCGTGCAGAAGGGCGAACCTCCGCGCGATTTTGCGGCTGCCCTTTCGCGCGATGGTTTCAACGTGATTGCGGAACTGAAAAAAGCTTCGCCTTCACGCGGGATCATTCGTCGGGATTATTCGCCCGCGACGCTTGCTCCGCTGCTCGAATCCGCGGGAGCATCCGCGCTCTCCGTTCTCACCGAAGAGGAATTTTTCCTCGGCGGATTGTCCGATCTGAAGGAAGCCCGCAAAGCAGTCAATCTCCCGATTTTGCGCAAGGATTTCATCATCGATCCATGGCAGGTTTGGGAAACGCGTGCCATCGGCGCCGACTCTTTCCTGCTGATCGTGGCGATACTGAGCGACGACGACTTGCACGATCTTCTCGAGCTGGGTCGCTCGCTGAAAATGGAGGCCTTGGTCGAGGTCCATTCGCGCCAGGAAGTAAGCCGCGCTCTCGCCGTCGGCGCCCGCATCATCGGCGTGAATAATCGCGACCTGCGCACCTTCGACGTGAACTTGCAAACGTCGCTCGACCTGATCGGCGCGATCCCCGAAGAATGCATTGGCGTTAGCGAATCAGGGCTCCGCACGCATGATGATCTCGCGCGTTTGCGGCACGCCGGCTTCAGTGCTTTTCTGATTGGCGAGCATCTGATGAAAGAAGCCGATCCCGCAGCGCCGCTGCGAGAACTGATCGGCGCGAGCCACGTGAGCCGGGCACGCAGTTGAGCGAGCGATGCGCAAAGTGAAAGTCAAAATTTGCGGCATCACGAATTGGAGCGACGCCAAGTGTGCCGTTGGCGCGGGCGCCGATTTGCTCGGGTTCAATTTCTATTCGGGCAGTCCCCGCTATATTCCGCCCGCCAGAGCGCGCCGCATCGTTCGGCGCTTGCCGAAGAAAATCCGCTCCGTCGGAGTCTTCGTGAACGAATCCGAGCAGCGCATTCTCACAATTGCCGGTTCGGTCGGACTCGCGTGCCTGCAGCTTCATGGCGATGAGCCGCCCGCGATGGTCGCGCGCCTGCAAAAGGCTCTGCCTGTGATAAAGGCTGTCCGCGCGAAAAAATCATTTCACGCAGCGGACCTTTCTCAATTTCGCCGCGCTGACGCGATGCTCCTCGATGGCTTCGATAAACGCGCGCGTGGCGGCACCGGCAAGACCTTCGACTGGAAAATAGCGCGCCGCGCCAAGCCCTATGGCCGCATCTTTCTGGCCGGCGGCTTGACGCCCGAAAATGTGGCCGACGCGATTCGCATCGCGCAGCCGTTTGCCGTCGATGTCTGCAGCGGCGTCGAAGCAAAACCCGGCAAGAAAAATCCAGCGAAAATCAAGGCGCTGATGGCGCAGGTGAGAGCCGCGCAAAACTCGGGGAAAAAGCGATGAGCTACACAACGCAGATTATTCGCGAGCGCGGCCGGTACGGGCCTTACGGCGGCCGTTACGTTCCGGAAACTTTAATGGCGCCGCTCGAAGAACTCGAGCGCGTCTACACCGAAGCCAGCGCTGATCCGCGTTTTCAAGCCGAACTCGATTCGCTGCTGGAAAATTTCGCGGGCCGGCCAACGCCTCTGCAACTCGCTTCCCGCCTCACCGAACATCTGGGCGGCGCGCGCATCTACCTGAAGCGCGAAGATTTGCTCCATACCGGCGCGCACAAAATCAACAACGCGCTCGGCCAGGGGTTGCTCGCGCTTCGCATGGGCAAAAAACGCGTCATCGCGGAAACGGGCGCAGGCCAGCACGGAGTCGCCACGGCCACTGTCGCCGCGCGCCTCGGCCTTGCCTGCACCGTCTACATGGGCACTGAGGACATGGAGCGCCAGCGCCTCAACGTGAATCGCATGCGCTTGCTGGGCGCCGAAGTTGTCGGAGTCAATGCGGGCAGCCGCACGCTGAAAGACGCCATCAACGAAGCCATGCGCGATTGGGTCACCAACGTGCGCGATTCGCATTACCTGCTCGGTTCCGTTCTCGGCGCCCATCCCTATCCGCAAATGGTTCGCGATTTTCAGAAAGTGATTGGCGCGGAAGCGCGCGTGCAAATCCTCCATGCCGAAAGGCGCCTGCCCGATTATCTGTTCGCCTGCGTGGGCGGCGGCTCGAATGCCATTGGTTTGTTTTACGCGTTTCTCAACGATGCCACAGTCAAGATGGTCGGAGTCGAAGCCGGAGGCCGCGGAAAATCTTTGGGCGAGCACGCCGCGCGTCTTGGTGCGTCAGGCGGCTACTCCGGCGCGCGGCCGGGAGTTTTGCAGGGTACTTACACCTACGTTTTGCAGACCACGGACGGCCAAATCGCGACGACTCATTCCGTTTCCGCAGGACTTGACTACGCGGGCGTCGGCCCCGAACATTCCTGGCTCTCGGACCAACGCCGCGCCGAATACACCGCTGTTTCTGACGACGACGCGATTCAAGCCGCGCGCACTCTTGCACGCACGGAAGGCATCATCCCCGCGCTCGAATCGGCCCACGCTGTGGCGGAGTTGATTCGCCGAGCGCCGCACATGGAAAAGGACGAAGTCGTCATCCTAAATCTTTCAGGACGCGGCGACAAAGACATGGAGACGTTGTCCCGCTATGTCTGAAGCCGTTCCGGCATCCCCAGATCCGTCTGCTGCTTCATCGAGACCCGCCAAAGGCAGAATCGCGCAGACGTTTGCCAGATTAGCCGAAAAAGGCGAACTTGGCTTGGTCGCTTACGTCACTGCCGGCGATCCCTCGCTTGATGGCAGCGAGAAAATCGTGCTCGCCATCGCGGAAGCCGGTGCGGACGTGATCGAACTCGGCGTTCCCTTCAGCGATCCTGTTGCGGATGGCCCTACGATTCAGCGGGCCAGCGAACGCGCGCTTCGCCACGGCACCAGTCTTGCCGATGTGATCGATCTCGTGAGCCGTTTGCGCCGGCAAACCGACGTGCCGCTCGTTTTGTTCAGCTATTTCAATCCAATCTTGCAGATGGGTATCGAAAGGTTTGCGGACGCAGCGGCTAGCGCCGGCGCGGATGGCGTGCTCGTCACCGATCTCACGCCCGAAGAAGCTGCCGAATATCGCCAGATTCTTCATGCGCGCGGGCTCGACACCATTTTTCTCGCGGCGCCCACGTCCACGGACGCCCGTCTCGCTCAAATCGCCGCGTGTACCAGCGGATTCTTGTATTTGATCTCGCGTACTGGAGTCACGGGCGCGCGCGACACGTTTCCCGAAGATTTGCCCGCGCTCGCCCGGCGCGCGCGGCAGTTCACGAAAGTGCCGCTCGCCGTTGGATTTGGCATTTCGCAGCCTTCTCACGTGTCGGTTTTGGGAGGAATTGCCGATGCTGCGGTTGTCGGCTCCGCGCTGGTTGCTGAAATCGAGAAGGCGCCGGATGCTGACTCTGCCGCGTCCGCTGTCTTTGAACGCGTCCGCATCTTAAAACGTGCCGCCCGCGAAGGCATCAGCCGCCGCAGTTCTGACCCCGCGCATTAATTGATTTCCCCGGAGCCGCCTTCCCATCATTCTGAGCGAACCGTCCCGGTGTCGCTTTCCCGGAAATCGCGCCGTCAGTGATTTCCGCGCCGCGACGCGTAGTCGAAGAATCTCTCTTTGAGGTTGCTAAACTGCGTCCTCCCAAATCGCCACGCAACTTGTAGTAAAATTCCGCTTACGCTCCGAAGAAATCGCGCCTTTCGAGGGACCTTGTGGACAAGCGTGTCGCCAACGCCGATGCCGTAATCGACCGCGTCAAGGACGGCGCAACAATCTTGATGGGCGGCTTCGGCTGCTGCGGAGTTCCCGAAAAGCTTATCGAAGCCTTGGTCCGCCAAAACACGAGGAATCTCACGCTCGTTTCGAATAATCCCGGCATCGATGGCTACGGTATCGGCCTGCTGCTCGAAAATCGCCAGGTCAAGAAACTGATCGCCAGCTACGTGGGCGCCAACAAATTCTTCGAAAAGCTAGCGCTTTCCGGCGAAATCGAGATGGAGCTGAACCCGCAAGGAACGCTGGCGGAGCGCATGCGCGCGGGCGGCGCAGGTATCCCCGCGTTTTTCACTCCCACCGGCTACGGCACGATGGTTGCCGAAGGCAAAGAGGTTCGTGAATTTAACGGGCGCCCGCACGTGCTCGTCCCGGCCCTGCGCGGCGATTTTGCCTTTGTGAAAGCCCGGAAAGGCGATCGCTGGGGAAATCTCGCCTACCGTAAAACCGCCCGCAATTTTAATCCCGTGATGGCGACCGCGGCCGATTACGTGATCGCTGAGGTCGAGGAAGTTGTCGAACTCGGCCGGCTCGATCCAGACGCAGTGCACACACCGGGAGTCTTCGTGGACGCGATTTTCGAGGGCCAGAAATACCGTAAACCCGTCGAGCCAGGGCCAAAGCGCAAGCGGACGGAAAGCTGATGCCGGAAATGGACCAGCGCGAATTCATCGCTCGCCGCGTGGCGCAGGAAATGCGCGACGGCTATTACGTCAATCTCGGCATCGGCATTCCCACCCTCGTTCCGAATTACTTGCCGCCCGGAGTCGAAGTGATCCTGCAATCGGAAAACGGAATGCTCGGCATTGGCCCGTATCCTTACGAGGGCGAAGATGACCCCGATCTCGTCAACGCAGGCAAGGAACCCGTAACAGAAATTCCCGGCTCCTGCTATTTTTCGAGCGCCGACTCATTCGCGATGATCCGCGGAGGCCACATTGACGTAAGCGTCCTCGGCGCGTTGCAAGTCGACGAAAGCGGAAACCTGGCGAACTGGGCCGTTCCCGGAAAAATGCTCAAGGGAATGGGCGGCGCGATGGACCTTGTCGCGGGCACCAAGCGCGTGATCGTCGCCATGGAGCACGCGACGAAAGACGGCGGCCCGAAAATCATGAAAAAATGCACGCTGCCCTTAACCGGAGTTGGCGTCGTCGATCTAATCGTTACGGATTTGGCCGTGATCGAAGTTACCCCGCAAGGTTTGCTGCTGCGCGAAATCGCTCCCGGCGCTGCTCCTGAATCCGTTCAGAAAGTGACGGAGCCGAGGTTGCGACTCGCGCCCGATTTGAAAACAATCTCAGTTGCGAACGAAATGGTGCGGCACTAGCGAAAACGAGGTCGTGACGAAAAGATGCAGCCACATTCCATTGTCGTAGTCAGCTTGCACACACCCAAAGAACGCGTTTGGGGCGAACTCGTCGACATGTCGAGCGCCGGCGTTACTCTGCGCGGAATCGACATCGGCGCGTTCGACGATTTCGTCCGCCAGGTGCTGCATCCCGAAGGCGATCGCATCGGGTTGCCCACGCTTTTTTTCCCGATGTTGCGCATCGAACGCATCGCGCTCGACGAGGCTCGCGGCTCTGTGCCCTCGCTGGCTGAAACATTCGAAAAAAAAATCGGCCGTTCGCTGACGGATTATCTCGCGCAATTCGCGTAAAGGACGCTTTCTCGTATACGTTATGAGTTCAGGTGCCACAGTGAAGAGCCGGATCCTCACCGTTCCCAATGAGTTGACCCTTCTTCGGCTCGCCTTTCTTCCGTTCTTCATCATCGCGATCAAATATGACCGTTACGCTGTCGCGCTTGGAATTCTCGTGATTGCTGGGATCACGGATGGTCTCGACGGCTGGATCGCGCGCGGCCTGAATCAGAAAACATCGCTCGGCGCTTATCTCGATCCGATCGCGGATAAATTATTGTTGTCGTCTTCTTACATCGTTCTTGCCCTGAAGGGCGCCATTGGCTGGTGGCTCGCGATCTTGGTTCTAGGCCGCGACGTTCTGTTGCTCACTGCGTGCGTGGTGATCCTGCTGACGCTCGGTTACCGGCCATTTCCGCCAAGTTTCTGGGGCAAAGCGACAACTTTCTTCGAGATCGTGCTGATTGTCGTCGTTCTGGTTACCGAGGTGACTCAACGGCAAAGTTTCTCGATGCTGGAACTCGTCTGCGGATACATCGTCGCGGCCCTCGTGGTAATTTCCGGCCTGCATTACAGCGTCGTCGTCGCGCAAAAACTAAACGCGTCCCAGTAGAATCAGTTTTGCCTACATCAGTTGTCGCGCATTCAACGCGGCCAGCACGAAACTCGCCACCACGGCCAGCGCCGCGATCCAGCCCAAAACATAGGCCCGCTTGCGCTCTTGGGGAGTTGCGGGCGGCCGGTCCATCATGAGCTTTCCGAAAATGAATCCGGTAATGCCGCCGCCGAGATGCGCCATGTTGTCGACGCCTGAAAAAAGCAGACCCCAGATCACTAGATAAATCAGCCAGCGAAAAATTTGGTTCCGGAGCGCGGTCATCGCGATGCTGCGGCGGCCTGTGGTGATCGCCAGCATCACGCCGATCAAACCGACGATTGCGCCCGATCCGCCGACGGAAAAGTGGCCGAGAAAACTGCTCAGGAGGTAACCTCCGATCCCGCATACAACGTACAGGAATAAATAGCGAGCCGAGCCGTACAGTTCTTCAATTTGCGGGCCGATATCCATCAGCACCCACATATTGAAGAAAATGTGCAGAAGACCTGCGTGCAGAAAGACCGCGGTCACAAATCTCCACGGTTCCCGCAAATTAATTGGTAATGGGAGAGAAGCGCCAAGCCTCTCCAAAACACCGCTGCTTACCGCGCCCAAGTTGAAGAGTGCCGAAAAGCCACTACCCGAAATCGACGGACTTCCACCATTGCGCAACGTCGCGAGAAAACTGACTGCGTAGACGATGCAACTGAAGCCGAGAATCGCGTAGGTGGCGGGCGATGTGCCGGGCATGAGCCGTCCCAGAGATTTGCTCGCGGCGGCCAGCGAGAATGTGAGGCTCGCGCCGCACTGATGGCATCGAGTCGCTGTTGCGCCCACGAGTGTGCCGCAGGAAGGGCACAATTTTGGCCGGGGCTGCGATTCGCCTCCACCGAAAGCGGAGCTGAATTTCTTGCGCATCTGATCCACTTTCCAGCGTTGTCGCGGCGAAAGTTCCAAGATGGCTCCTTGCGGGAACGGCAATGCGTTTTATAATACCGGACTTGTGGTCAAACACGTGCATCGGGACGCCGCGTGACGTCCTCAAATTGCGAATCGCCCGACCGCAGATCTTTCCCCCTAAATTTCGCTAACAAACGTGTTCGGTTTCTGTGTCTCCGGCTTATCGCAGCTTTCATTTTTCTTTTTGCCGCAGGCTGCGCGCACCGCACAACCACCGTTCAGCCGCCGGCTGCGCCGCCAGTCGCTCAGCCGTCCCCTCCTTCCGGCGCTCCGCCGCCGACCGAGCCTCAGCCTCCCATTGCGGGCCAATATGTGGAAGAAGGAGTTGCCTCGTGGTACGGCGTTCCCTTCGACGGCCACCGCACGTCGAACGGTGAAATCTACGACATGCATCAATTCACCGCGGCGCATCGCACGTTGCCGTTCAACGCAGTCGTGCGCGTGACGAATCTTCAGAATGGCAAACAGACGGAAGTGCGCATCAATGACCGCGGGCCCTTCGTCGCGAACCGCATCATCGATCTTTCCTTGTCCGCCGCACAGGCCATCGGGATGGTCGGACCGGGCACCGCACAAGTTCGCCTGGAACTCGTGAGCGGCCCGAATCCGGCGGTCGGCTTCTTCGGAGTGCAAGTCGGCGCGTTCCAAATGCCGGAAAACGCGGAACGCCTTCGAAGCCAGCTTTCGGCGCGCTACGCGTCCGTCACGGTCACCAAGTATGATTTGCCGAACGGCACTTTTTATCGAGTGCGCCTGGGGCGCGAGCCGACGGAAGAGGCTGCGCAGCAGCTCGCCGACCAACTGCACTCAGCCGAACAAATGACCACGTTTGTTGTGCGGCTGGATAACTAAATGATTCAATCCGCGCACAAACACGGTCGCAATAGGCGAGTGACGCACACTTTTGCGCGCGCAATCGTTTGCGCGCTGGTCGCCATTTTTTTGATCGCGCTGACGCAAGGAAAATCGCCGGCTCAAACGCAGTCTTCCGTCCTTACTACTTGGAGCGTGACCATCGTATTGCCGCCGCGAATTATGGCGGCGCATCCCGCGACGCTCGCCGTGTTCGGCGTCGACGGCAAACTTGCGCCGGGCGTTGTTGTGGCCCTCAGCAACGGCGAGGGCGTCACGACGGACCGCACAGGCCGCGCGGTGTTCATGGCACCCGCTGCCGGCGATTACTTGATCGCGCGCGCCTCCGGTTCGACCGTCGCGACGTTTGTCGATCCGGCGGAGGAATCGAGCGAGCCGCAGACAGTGACGGTTCCGCCGGTGGTTTCCGTGCGCGACAATTTCTGGATCTGCGGCCCGGGACTGCGCGGCAATGCTGCAGAAGACGGCGTAACGATCGACGGGCAAATCGCCATCGTGCTTGCAGCATCGCCCGAGTGCCTTATGGTTTTGCCGGACACGAATGCGCCGCCGGGCAACGCCTCGATTACGGTGGATGCACCCGGCGTGCAATGGAAAACGGATACGACGCTTGTGTCACTTCAGTTCGATTCGCCGAATCCGCCGCTCAAACCGGGACAGAAAAGCCGGCTCACTGTGCGCGTCCATGGCTCGCGAGACCGGCTCGCGCTGGCGGTGCAGAATCAAACGCCCGGCGTGATGCGGTTCCTGCACGGCGATTCACAGGAAGCGATGACGAGCGGCGGCGAATCGAATGCCGCGCAGGTGGAAGTGCAAGCCGTTACCTCCGGCGATTTTTCGTTTCGCGCGAGGGTTGCTCCCGAACCGGAAGCGGCCAATGCCGCGCGCTACCTGCGCGATGCGGCGCCTCTCGCCCCGAAAGAATCGCGCCACGCGATCGAAAACATGGCGCAAAAGCTGGCGCATCGCCCGCAGAGCTATCAAAGCGTTCGTTTGCAATTGAATCAGATCACATCGAAAACAATGGCGGGAGATTTCAAAGCGCTGCTCGACGCGGCGCGCGCAAGCCTCTAGGCCGGCGGTCTAAGCGCAAATTCCGCAGTGCTTGCCTCGGCTGGCTGCTCAATTGCTTCGGGCAAAGCTCCTTGGGAAATCTGCTCCAGTGAATTTCGCGCTCGGTTCAGTTTGCTATCCGCCTCTTCGTAACTTTGCTGCGCGTGGCGAAGGTGGTTGCCGAGTTTTTCGTAGACGTCCGCGAACGAATCGAATTGGCGTTGCAGGCTGGCGAGATGCGCGAGCAAGTGCCGCGCGCTTTCCTCGATTTGCTGGCCGCGCAGGCTGAGAGCAATCGCGCTCAGGCACGCATAAAACGTGTTGGGCGAAACCGGGAACACATGCTTGCTGCGGCAGTATTCGTCGAGGCGCCCGTATTTCGGATCTTCGCTCATCAATAATTCGTAATAAACGCCTTCGGAAGGAACGAACATCAGCGCGTAATCGAGCGTCTGCTCGGCCGGCAGAATATATTTTTCAGCGATCGAATCGGCATGCTTGCGGACGGCGCTGCAAAATTCGCGACGCGCGTCGTCGCCTGAATCGGTGAGCCGGCGATATGCCTCGAGCGGAAATTTTGAGTCGATGCAGAGCAGCCGCTCGGCGCTGCGCACAATCGCGTCCACAATTGCGCCGGTGGACGGGAAGCGGTATTGGGTCGAGTACGCGTGTTGCGGAAGCGCATCTTCTAGGATTCTCTCGAGCGTGATTTCGCCGAGCGAGCCGCGCGTTTTTGCTCCGCCGAGGACCGATTGCAGGGTCTGCGTGGCTTTCGACAAATCCTGGCTGGCCTGATGCACTTCGCCGATTTTCTGGCCCATTTGCATCAGCACGTTTGTGGAGGATTCGAGCTGGCGGGCCACTTCGCGTTGCGCTTGGGAAGCAAGATTGCCGGCAGAGTTCACGCCGGTTTGTAATTCCTGGCGGACCTGGCCGAGCTGCTGCGTCACCTGGCTCGTCAGCGTGGCGAGTTGCGCGCCCATTTGCTGGCTCTGCGCCGCGAGAGATGTTTGCATCTCCTGGCGGACGGCTGAAAGCTGCGCCTCGGCGCGGCGGCTCGCGGACGAAGCCAGCATCGCCACCAAGATTGCGGCGACCGCAATCGCGCCCACGAGAATCCATGGCAGCAAAGTCACTGCACTGACCTTTCAAAACGTCCGCTCACGGGTGTCTTCACACTGTAGCGCGATCTGAGCGGATGGAAAAGACGCCGGTGAAACTCGGTGACGGCGCCCGGAACAGTGACCATTCGGTGCGGCTCCATTCCTTTGTTTTCATCGAGTTGGGGCGATTTCCAATTGCAGGAGTGACGATTAGAAACTGCAAGTCGTGCAGGTGGTGGGCCGGCCCTGGCTGGCGCGCTCGGCGCAAAAGTCGACTGGAAAGTAGGTGATTTTCGCGCTGGCAACCGTGTCGATTGGCATTCCCTTATTTTCACTGGGTTGCGGCGGCTTTTAATCGCCAGTGTGCCGGTTAGAAAATCGGGACGTCGAGACCGACTCAGAACAGCGAAAAAGCAGATTCCTGCCACGGCGGGTGAACCCCGGTTGCATCGCGGGCACCGCCGCGGCGACAGTCAAATTGTCAAAGAACGTACAGCGTTCGTTACGAACGCAGTGCTGCAGCATCCGGTGGCGGGGTGACGAGAATCAGCGATGGGCGCGAGGGTGAAAGTATGTGGACTTTTAGATTACGAGAAAAGACGTGCCAAGGCGATTTAGGATTGGAGATTTGAGACTTCAGATTTGAGACTTCAGATTTGAGATTTGAAATTCAAAAAACGGCCTCGACCAAAGGGCATTGTGCGCTGAAAGGGCGCGTGCGTTTCGCTATACTGTTCGTCCGTGGCGCGGTACCCAAGAGGTAAGGGAGAGGTCTGCAAAACCTTTATACGTGGGTTCGATTCCCACCCGCGCCTCCAAATAAAACCGCTATTTTCTTGACGGCTTTCCGAGCGGCATGCCTGCCGGCTGCTGGGGCAGTGGAGAGGGACACAACGCTACGCGGTGCTCTACCAGGCCGATGAGGACGCGCTGACGCGAGCCGTCATCGATCTGGCCAGTGAGTACGGTCGAGAAATGGCGGGTGGAATACAACACCAGACGTCCGCACTCGGCGCTCGGCTATAGGCCACCGGCGCCGGTGGCCTATAGTCCTCTT
>JASHRM010000078.1 GCA_030037315.1 Candidatus Acidiferrales bacterium | reverse complement strand
CGCCACCCGAAAGCACATAGGCGTGGCTACTGCGAACGCCTTCCAGGCCCATTTGCGCCAAAAGCTCCTCCACTCGGTCGCGCCTCTGCTCGGGGGTTACAGGCAGAGTCTCCAAGACTGCCAGCAGGTTCTCTTCGACCGTCAGTTTGCGAAAAACCGAAGGTTCCTGGGGGAGATAGCTGATGCCGCTGCGGGCCCGAAGGTACATCGGGAGGTCGGTGATATCCTCGCCGTCCAATAAGACACGCCCGTAGTCCGGACGCGCGAGCCCGACCAGGATGTAGAACGTCGTGGTCTTTCCTGCGCCGTTCGGCCCGAGCAGCCCAACCACTTCTCCCTGCCGAATCTCCAAACTAACGTCATCTACAACCTTCCGACCCCGATACGACTTCCTCAGATCGGCGGCTTGGAGTTTCAACATGCCGGTTCATTTCTCAACCCGGTGCTTGGTCAGTGTGCGCGAACCTTCCTGCGAATCAATCAAAATCGTATCATTCGCAACATAGAAGGTCAACGAATGGCCCGCCGTTGTGTCGCTATCAGCATCAGTAATCGTGGGTTTTCCGCCGGAAAGCACGAATTTTTCGTCGGCTGCCGTGTATTCGCCCTGCTCGGCAGTACCGCGCCGATCGTTTTGTTTCACCACGACGTTGCCCAGCGCCAGAATCCGGTCAAGTTGGCGTCCGCCCGTAGCCTCCGGGCTGGACTTTTGCGCCTGCCCTGCCACCGGAGGCGTGAGGAAAACGTCGAGCGTCTTTGAATCGAGCGAACCCTGATCCGACTGGGCGCTCACACCGTTTTCCAGACGCGCGCGCCCCTGGTCTGCCCAGTACGTAAGGCTGGGGGCGTGAACGGTCCAGAGCGTGGGTTTAGCCTGGCCGACATTGGCAGGGGCCGAGGTTTTTGATGTCGCCGGAAGGCTGGGCAATGCCACGGCGCCCGGCGCCTGCGGAAAGACGGCGACCACGTGCCCGGCCGCTTGCATCTTCTTGTCGTCGCGCCACAGCTCGATTTGATCCGCGTCGAGCACTGAATCGCCCTGCCAAAGGCGCGCTCGGCCCGAATAAGTGACGTGCCCGGTATTGACCGAGCCGTTTAGCAAGCCGGCCGAGACGTGGGCGGCGCCGGAGCCGAAACTCATCGGATCGCCCTGCGCGGTCGGCGTATAAGTGGAGACAACGCCGCCTCGTGCTTCGATCTCGCCGGATTTCTGATGGATGGTCACGTCAGCCGCGGTCGTGCGGCTCATGGAATCTGAAATCACGGGCGAGCCGTCCAGATGGATCGTCTCGCTCGCCTGCGCGAAGGTAGCGTGGGCAGCGCTCGCCTTTCGGTCGCCCTGTTGAAATTGGACGTTGCCTCGCTCATCGAGCGTTTCCCACTCGCCTTTCTTGTCGAAGTTTGCGATCAGCTCTGCGGCGGAAACGGTCTGCGGCGCAAAGTCTCCCGTTTGCCGTCGCACGTTCACTCCGGAATGGCCCAGGAGTTTTTCGAGACGCCCAGTCGAGTCGAGTTCCGCGACAAACTGTTTCGCGTCTAACGTGGTTGTCTCAGCGCCTTTTTTCGACTCAATCGTCGCGGGCGCGAGTGTCTCCACATGGTCGATATGTTGCCGATCGAGATTTGCCGCACCATTGCCACCGGTCGCAAATTTCACTCGCAAAGCGTCCGTCTTGAGCGAATGACTTTCGCCCTGAGCCTCGGACTGGGCGAGAACGTCTCCCGTTGCGGTCATTTCATCGGCCAGATTGCGCTGCGGAACCATCGTGACTTGCAACCGCGCGGCAGAAAAATGATCGGAACCGCCAGGGCCTTGTCGATTGCCCACAATGTGCCCCTCTGCGCCGATCTTTTCGAGCCAGCCCGCGGGATTTAAATCAGCCGAGAATTCGTCGGCTGAAACGACCACCTGGCTTTTGCCTTCAACTGCGTGGACCTGTGGATGTCCTTGTGCAATGGCGCGCTGCGCGTGGTATGCCTCGTCGAGGGTAACGGTGATGTCTTCCGCTGTAAGCTCGCGATTTCCCTGTTGCACGACGGCTGGGCCGTGGAGAAGCACAGCCCGATCATCGCGGTGAATCTCTAGACTGCTTCCCTCGACGCTGACCGGCATTCCGCTCGTTTGCTCAGAGGCGGCGATATCGAACCTCACATCACGGTTGATCTTCACAACGGAGTTGTTGGTGCTGTAGGAAACGCCAACTCCATGCCCTTTCCCCGCGGGAAAAGCAAAATCCACAGGCGCGGAAGTGGAAGCTTCGCCGGTGTTTCGATTGAAGGAGACGTTGCTGGTTTTCACCTGGATCACTTGAGGAACGCCGTTTTTGGGTTTGGCGGCGGCCGCCTGCGCGCTTTGAATATCGATCTGAACGTCGCCCTGGCACTGGATATCGCCGGTGAGCGGCGCGTAACTGCATTCTCGCGTGTGGATATTGTCGTTCCTGCTTCCGTCGCGCCCGTAAACGGTAATCCAAACGTCTTCCAGCAGAGAGCGGCCTTGCTCCTTGAATTGCGTAGCGCTGGCGGCGCGAATCGTGAAAATCGTGCGGTTTTGCTCAACCTTGGACATCGAAAACTGCGCGGATTGCTGTTGTACGGTCGTGGGAACTGCTTTCGGACCTCGCCGCCTTTCGCGCGCTGCACGGATTTCCCGCTGCGCATAGATGCCTACGACGATTGCGACGATCACGCCTGCCGCGATAGCAGACCACTGCGCGTAACGCGCCGCCTCCCGATTGCGCAAGTCGAACCTCCGATGCGGTTAGAAGCCGAGTATAGGAGAGTGGGTTACTTCGAACAACCGAGGATAGCCGCTTAGGCCGGGGCGGAACACCCAGGGAATAGGGATTCCTCGTCGCCGCGCTTCTTGAAATGAGGGAGCACTGACGTTCGCATTCGTCCCTTTTTCGGATCAGGACGCGGTGAGGATGCCAACGCCGGCGGCGGCCACACTGTCGCGAGACGTATTCTTCACGAGATACATGGCTTCGTCGGCGAGGTGCAAAAGTTCGGCTTTTGTGCGCGAATCGGTCGGGTACGAAGCGACGCCGACACTGGCCGTCACCTTCACGTTCACGCCGATATCCTTCAGCCAAACCGTTTCGCGGACCAGCTTGTGCAGGCGGCGAGCCACACCCAGCGCATTGTCCTTGGACGTTTGCGGCAGCAGGACCACGAATTCATCACCACCGTAGCGGAATGCCAAGTCGATCATCCGGCACTTGTTCTTGATCGCTGTGCCAATCTCGGCGAGAAGTTGTGAGCCGACCAGGTGTCCATGCGTGTCATTCACGCTTTTGAAATGATCGAGGTCGATGAAAATCAGGGAAAACTCGAAAGCGTACCGGTGCGACCGGTAGATTTCGGTATCGAGCATGAAGTTCAAGTGGCGGGCGTTGTACAGACTGGTGCAATCGTCGGTAATCGTCAGTTCATGAATCCGTTGCACGTGGCGAGCGTTTTCGATCGCAATGGCGGCGTAATCGGCGAGTGCCTCAAGCAACGCCATATCCCGCTGGCTGAACCCCTCGGGACCAACGCAGTTGATCAGCTCGATCACTCCCAGGCATTGCTGGCGAAACTTTACGGGAACGGCAACGATCGATCGCGTCTCGACCTTGGTCTTTTCGTCCACGCGGCCAAAGAAACGCGAGTCTTTGCTGGTGTCAGGGACCACGACGGCTTCCCCGGACTCGGCGACCCACCCGGCCAAACCTTGCCCGACTTTGATGCGCACGTCTTTGAGCGCTTCGGCACCTTTTCCGGTGGCAATCTCGAAAAACAGTTCATTCTTGTCGGAGTCCATCAGGAGAAGCGACCACGTATCGGGACGCAAGACCTCATTGATCTTTTCCATGATGGTTCGCAGGACCTGGTCCAACTGGAGGGATGAGGTGAGAGCCTTGCCCAACTCGTGAAAAACGTTGACTTCGCCGCCTTCCGGTTCAGGCGTGATGGCGGGATGACGGCGACGGTCCAGTCCCTCAAACGGTTTCACATCGGTCGAACGGCGCAACGTTTCCGGGGCTGGCCGTGCCTCTGGATCTTTGGATTCGCCGCGCAAGATTAGGCAATTATAGTTAACGCGTTTCATTCGCCGCAACGTGCATTCCGGGCCTACTTGCCGAAAGGCCAATCGGTGAACGATTGACAGAGGCCTCTCCGGCTCATTGACACCGGTCAGTGACGCCTATATTTTGTTTGCGGGGATGTCTTCCACACCTT
>JASHRM010000077.1 GCA_030037315.1 Candidatus Acidiferrales bacterium | reverse complement strand
GTACGGAATGGGGCGGGAGAAAGCTCTGCTTTCTCCCGCTTTGTTTAAGAAAGCAAGGAAGGCAGGAGAGTAGAGGGGCCTGTAAGGGAGACTCAGCCGCTATGCGACAAACAGACACATCAAGATCTAACGCGAAAACGAGCGCCAGACGCGGCTTCTCTCTCATTGAACTTCTTATCGTCGTCGCCATTATTCTGATCATCGCGGCGATCGCAATTCCTAACATGCTGAAGTCGAGAATGGCTGCGAATCAGTCGTCGGCTGTGGCCAACCTGCGAACCATCACCTCCGCGGCGGTTTCCTACTGGGTTACATACAGCAACGGCTATCCCCCAACCCTTGCCGTACTTGGTGGTGTCGCGGGTCAGCCGGCAACGTGCGATGCCTCGATCCTGATCGACCCAGTTCTCGCGAGTCCGCCGTATCAGCGGAGCGGATTCCAATTTGCGCTGACGGGCGAAGAAGGCAACGTCGTCACCGTGCCACCGGGCTGCGGCACTCCTGGATTCAACGGATATCTCATCACATCGGTGCCCACCTCGCTGGGTGTTACGGGCACCATAAGCTATTGCACGGATGAGAGCGGCATCATCCACTACGACCCGTCCGGCAATGTTTCGGCATCAGCGACAGCATGCGATGCGCTGTCGCCGGTGCAATAATCTGCAATTGGTTGGTATCGCTACAAGTTTGAATCGAATTCCTGCATGGGAAACGGACCTGTTTTTTTTGAGATTTAGGGGGCAGACGTGTTGGGTAGGGATGGGCGGATGCGAGAGCCGGAGCGGTGGATCAGCTCTGCTCGTTTCCTGCTTCCTTGGCTTATCCCAGCACTGATGGGGCTGTATTTGAAGTGGTACGCGATGACCACCTTGGGTGGCTTCGCGAAAGCCACTCGCTCGATTGGTTTCCAGTCGCTGAATCTCTCGAATCGCCTGAGCTTTTTCCGTTCGGATGTCCTCGTTGGTTTCCTTCTCGTTCCTTTAATTCTTCTGTTTGTGTTTTGGCTGGTCGGCCGACTTTGGAGCGCGGCCCTTTCCGGAATAATCAGCCTCGCTTTTCTGCTGCTGTTTGCTGTTCAACTCCGCGCGATGGATGAAGTGGGCAGATACATCTCGCTTCAGATGATGTGGGTCGCGCTGGGATGGGGCCTGCATGAGCCTGGCGCAAACGCAGGATACCTCTCTGCAAAAGGAATTGCGGCGATTGCGGTCGCAACGGTGTTTATCGCAGGCGCGATCGTGTGGGCCATCAGGAGTTGGCATCGGGGCAATTCCAGCGGTCGGAATCGTACCTGGAGAATCGTCGCGGAAGTATACATACTGATCATCGCCGTCGTGTTCGCGGCAGGATGGATGTCAAGTGTCCCCAGTGGTCCGTATCATGAAAGCAGTTTCGTGCGGGCGGTCGCATCGCTGTGGAAGGAGAACGCGGTCGATACGGGAGAATTCGCGGCTTTCAACTTCGATCATAACAAAGGACTTCAGGTCGCGAGCCTGCCCGCGATGAGCACACAGGAAATTATCTCGCGCTATCGAGATCTCGCGAGGGCGCCTCTGCCGGAACGGGATCCACGCTATTTCGCGCAAGAAAGCGGCGACAACATCTTGTTTTTCATTTTGGAAACCACGCCAGACGAGTTCCTCCCTGCCGACGACGATATGCGCGAGTTCCCGAATCTCGCTCGGTTGCGCCAAAAAGCCTTTGTTGGCACGCGTCACTACACGACCTTGCCTCTGACGACCTGCGCCGTCTTCTCGGTATTTAGCGGCTGGTATCCGATGGATAGCCTGCGAGGCGCCTGGGGATTCCCAAGTGGCGAAGCGGCGTCCGATTTTCTCTCGCGCCTAGGCAAAGCCGGCTACGAGACGGCGGCTTTCACGCCACTCGGCGAGAATTTGGCGCAGCAGGACGAGGGCACCTACCGAGCGGTGGGTTTCCGGGACGTTTACATCCCTGACCAAGCCATTAAGGGCTATGAAAATCAAGCGAGCTGGAAGACCATGCGAATGAACGCCGACCTCGGAAGCTTGCATTTGCTTGAGTCTCACATCGAGCAGTGGTCAGCCTCCAACAAAAGGTTTGTGGCTGCCTTTCTTCCTCAGATTGCGCATTTTCCTTATTCGGATTCTTACGGCACCGATAGCACCGAGAATCTCCGGGCTCGTGGACGAGCCATCATCGCGCTCGAGGATTCCTGGCTCGGCGAGGTGATGGACCTATTGCAGAAAGAGGGTCAACTCGATCGAACCATCATCGTAGTTCTCGGCGATCATGGCCGAAGAAACCGGCGTGAGAATCCGAGTCTGCGGATTGGTACCATCGACGAAACCGCCTTCCATGTGCCCCTGATTGTTTATGCGCCGAGGGCGCTCGATCATACAGAACGCATTCCCTGGATCACCTCACACATTGACCTTGTCCCAACCGTGCTGGACCTTCTGGGGGTCGAAGGCGATCGCGATTCGGAGCAGGGGACGGCGATATGGAATGAGCAACTTGCGAACCGCCGAACGTTTTTGCTCGCGCAGCCGACCTTTGGCGCCGATGGATACGCTTCCGATGGCAAGTTCTACATGTGGAATTATTTCTCCGATTCGATCTATATCAATTCGACGGCTTTCTTTGACATGTCCAATTTTGTGCCCCGCGGCACGAAAGGCGCGTCGGACGTCGTCTCCAATATCACCTCGCTGACAGCGCTGGAGAAAGCTTGGCATCAGCATTTTGCGCGGGCCGCCGAACCGCAGCAGACTGATTCTTCTTTCGCTTCAACCCTGCATTAGATCTTCGGGCTGCGACTTTGCTGGCCTGTGGCGTTCTTCCTCGCTAGACTAAACGGACATGTCGTGCTTTCTAATCATCCTCGCAGTCGCCGCGTCCTTTGCTCCGTCTCAGAGAAGCGCAGCTGGCATCGCCCACGCACTCGAAGCTCGTTATCAACACGCACGAACGCTCAAGGCAATTTTCTTTGAGCGCTACAGCGATGGCACGGGAGGAATGGCCGCCGAATCCGGGACCGTCTATTTCTCGCGCCCTGGCCGCATGCGCTGGGAGTATGAGTCGCCCGAAGACAAGCTATTCCTCGTTGATGGGACGAACGTGTGGTTCTACGTGCCGGTCGACCGCACCGCTAGCCGCGCGAAATTGAAACGGAGTTCCGATTGGCGCACTCCGCTCGCGCTACTGACGGAAAAGGCCAATCTTTCCGAGCTTTGCCAAAGCTTGCAGGTTCTCGATCCCGCCTCCGCAAGGGGCTGGGACAAGCCACTATCCAATGATGACACGCTGCTGAAATGCGTGCCGAAGGGCGCGGACGCCGCAAGCTACATGGTTTTTGAAGTCGATCCTGAAGGTCGCCTCAGCCGCGTTGTTATTCATGAATCGGGAAATGTTGAGACCGAATTTCGGTTCGGAAATTGGGAAGAGAACATCGTCATTCCCGAAATCAAATTTCACTTTCAGCCGCCGCCCGGAGTTTCCATCGTCGACGAACAATCGCTCGCGGACGAGATTCGATAGCGTTCTTCTAAACCTCAACTCTTCAAGAAAGCCGTCGTCTCGCGCAGAAACAATTCGAGCTGGTCGTGGTGCAGCCAATGGCCGGCCTTGTCGACTTTCAGCAGGTGCGCCTGGCGGATTGCCAGTCGGCGCGGATCGCTCTCCGGAATCGGCAGAAAGCTCTGGGTGCCCCAAAAGAAAAGAACAGGGCAGGTGATGCGAGAATAGATTTCCGCAGTGTCCTCGATTTTATGGCCATAGGGTGCGAAGAGCCGCGCGTAGTTATCGAATTTCCATATCAGCGAGCCGTCGGCTTCCCAGTTCGTGCCGTGGAGCGTTAGGTGGCGTGCCACCTCATCCGAAAGATTCGGATTCGCTTCCTTCATGCGCGCCACAGCCGAATTCAGGTCCGGATATGTTTTGGGTTTGCGTTTTTCGACTTTGCGAATCGATTCGATCCAGTAGCGAATTTGTTCCGAGGCCGGCCCGTGGACGCGGCTTTCGGGCGGCGCGCCGAGCCCTTCGATCGACACCGCTTTGTGAACGCGATTCGGATAAACGCCGCAGTAGTGCAAAACGATGCCGCCGCCAAGCGAATGTCCGATCAGGCGAATCGGAAAATCATTCACGATGTCGAGCAGAGCCGAAAGATCGAGAACGTGTTCGGCCAAGCTGTACATAGCACCGGGTGCCCAAGCGCTATTTCCGTGCCCGCGAAGATCGAGCGCATACACGTGATAGCGCTCGCGCAGCGATCGCGCAACCCAATCCCAATTGCGCGCATGATCGAGGCCGCCGTGGACGAGAACAAGCGAGGGTTTTCCATCTTGTCCGTAGTCCCAAAACTGCAATTTCAAGCGATCGGAGTAGAAAAAATGTGAGATCGGTTCCATTTTTCGGCTGGCGAGCCCGCTAACCCTCAGAAAACGATGCCTGAATGTACCACAGAGAATTTGCGAACCCGACCGACCCTTTTCGCCCTTGTCACATCCTACTAATACTCCGTTTTCATGGCTTCACGATTCGTCTGGACGGGGTATGCTAGGGTTTACAACGATGGCCGCGGGGGCGGCTCTTTAACGCATGGCTGAATTTGTCTGCAAGGTTGGGGATACCTCGGGCCGGGTCTTCCAGCAAATCGAGGTCGCGCAGTCCGAAGGCGAAGCCAGGCAGAAGCTGGCTGACCGGGGCCTCTATGTCTATTCCGTTCGCGATCACTTTGATCTGGTGGCCCAGCTTAGCCGCGCCAGCAGTGATCGAAAAATCAGGCCCGAAGACTTCCTAATCTTCAACCAGCAGTTCAACACACTTGTCAAAGCCGGGCTGCCGATTTTGCGGGCGCTCGATTTGCTCGCGGAGCGCGCAGCGGCGGCTCGCTTGCGCCCGATTTTGGAGGAAGTGCGGCAGCGCGTACGTGATGGCGCGCTTCTTTCTGAAGCGATGGCCGCCCAGGGATCTTTCCCGCCGGTCTACGTCACCGTAATCACCGCCGGCGAGCGCAGCGGCAATCTTACCGGCGTGCTCGAGCAATACATCGCGTACCTGCGGGTCAGCACCGGTTTTCGCAGCAGCCTGATTACTACGCTGATCTATCCGGCGGTTCTGGTAGCGGCTGCGGTACTCGTAATCACCTACGTTGTCACGTACGCGATGCCACAATTCGCCCGCCTTTACCACGAGCTGGATGTTCCGCTCCCCGTGCCAACGCGAATTTTGCTTTCGATTGCAATGCCTTTGCGGTCCTACTTTCTGATTCTGATTGCCGTCCTTGCCGTTGTCGCGCTGGCCATTTTCGTTTGGACGCGTTCGGAGCGTGGCGCGGTCGCGATCGACCGGCTTAAGCCGCGCGCTCCCGTGGTGGGTGAAATTTGGCTGAAGACTCAGGTCGCGCAATTTTCCAGAACGCTTGCCACCTTGCTCGGCGGCGGCGCGCCTCTGGTTTCAGCGCTGCACACTTCGTCCGCGGCGATGAACAGCAAGCTGATCGCGACTTCCATCGATGGCGCCGCTGATCGCGTCAAAGAAGGCAAATCGCTCTACGAAAGCCTGGCACAGACGCGCCTGTTTCCATCCTTGGGGCTGGAAATGATCGGGGTCGGTGAAGCTTCCGGAGCTTTGACGCCGATGCTCACGAGCGTCGCGGAATTTTATGAGGAAGAAGTCGCTACAAGGTTGCAACGTACGCTTACCATGATCCCCATCGTCATTTTGGTGGTCATGGCCCTTGTGGTAGGCTTCATTTTAGTCGCTCTTTATCTACCGATGTTCTCTCTCCAGCTCGGAGCCGCAGGAGGATAGGACTGCATGGCTGCTATCGGCAATCTGCATTTGCCCGGCGACGATGCCGCGGAAACTGACCGGGCTCGCAAGCTCGCCGAACGGTATCGCTGCCCGTTCATCGATCTCAGCGAACAGCGCATCGACCCTGAGCTCTTCCGCAGTATCCCGGCGGAAATGATGTTCCGCTACAACTTCGTTCCGCTCGAATCGCATGACTCGACGCTCGTAGTCGCGATGGCGGATCCGAGCCAGCTCCATTTGACGGATGAGCTTTCACTGCTTCTTGGAAGGCGTCTGCAAATCCGTGTTGCCACCACCTCGCAGATTAGCGACCTGCTGAAGCGCACCGAGCAATCGCAGCGCGTGCTGGATCAGGCCACCGAAGGATTTACGCTGCAAGTAGTCGGTGAAGAAGAGGACAGCGAAGAAAACATCTCCATGGAAAAGCTCACGCGCGGCGACACCGGCGTGAGTCCCGTGGTCCGGCTGGTCGATACCGTGATTTTCACGGCGCTCGAGCGGCGCGCCAGCGACATCCACATCGAAACGCGCAGCACCGAAGTCGTGGTCAAGTACCGGATTGACGGCGTTTTGCAGTTCGCGATGAAGCCGCTCGATAAGGAGTGGCACGCCACGATTCTCTCGCGAATAAAAGTGATGAGCGAACTCGACATCGCCGAGCGCCGCATCCCGCAGGACGGCCGCTTCCGCGTGCGCTACAAAGGTCGCTTCATCGATTTTCGCGTATCGATAATGCCCTCTGTCCACGGCGAGGATGCGGTCCTTCGCGTTCTCGACAAAGAAACACTCAGCGAAAAATTCCGGAACTTGACGCTGGACGTCGTTGGCTTCGATCAGGAGGAAGTCACGCGCTTCCGCCGTTACATTCACGAGCCGTATGGCATGGTGCTCGTCACAGGCCCGACCGGTTCCGGCAAAACCACAACTCTTTACGCCGCCATCAACGAAATCAAGAACGACGAAGACAAAATCATCACGATTGAAGATCCGGTCGAGTATCAGGTTCGCGGAATCACGCAAATTCCCGTTAACGAGAAAAAGGGACTTACATTTGCTCGAGGCCTTCGTTCGATTCTGCGTCACGATCCGGACAAAATCATGGTCGGCGAAATCCGCGACCAGGAAACGGCGCAGATTGCGATTAACTCTGCGCTCACCGGGCATTTGGTTTTCACCACGGTCCATGCGAACAACGTGACCGACGTGATCGGCCGCTTCATCAACATGGGCGTCGAGCCCTACAACTTTGTTTCCGCGCTCAACTGCATCATGGCGCAGCGCCTGGTTCGGCTGATCTGCGACAGTTGCAAGAAGCAGGTGCGCTATTCGCCCGAAGCCTTGCGCGAATCGGGTCTCGATCCAGCCGAGTGGGGCAGCGTCGCTTTTTCGGAAGGAGCCGGCTGCTTGGAGTGTTCGGGCAGTGGATACCGCGGGCGCACCGCGATCACCGAGCTTCTCGATCTTTCCGATCGCATCCGCGAGATGATTATCGACCGTCGCCCAACCTCCGAAATCAAGCGCGTCGGTCGTGACGGCGGCATGATCTTCCTTCGCGAATCGGGCCTGAAGAAAGTGCGCGCCGGAATCACCACGCTGCGCGAGATTAACAAGGTGACTTTTCTTGAGTAGCTCAACTCAATCGCTCGCGAGCCGTTTTTACAATATCGGCATCGTTCGCCGCTTCGACCATTGGCTGCACGCCATGCCTCATCCGTCGGTCGTCGTCGAAGTGGCGGCTGAGCACGTGGCCGTGGCGCGTTGGGGCAGCAAGCGCGGACATTTGGATGGTGTGGCAGTCGAGTCGCTGCCCGCGGGTTCGGTGATGCCGTCGCCGATAGAAACCAACGTCACGCAGCCTGAAGCCGTGCGTGCGGCGCTGCGCCGGACGTTCAATCGTGTCCCAGCAGGAGGCGCTCCGATCGCGCTACTGATTCCCGATCAGGTGGTTCGCGTTTTTATTCTTCCGTTTGATGATTTGCCGCGGCGTTCGAACGAGGCTCTGCCTTTGTTGCGTTGGCGCCTCAAGAAAAGCGTTCCGTTCGACGTTGACGAAACCGTGGTTGCGTGGATGCGCCAGGCCGCCCGCGACGAAAGCCTCGAAGTCGTCACTTCTGTGGCGCGCCAGAAGATTGTCCGGGAATACGAAGAGCTCATCGAGCCATTGGGCGTTACCTCGAGCGTGGTTCTCAGTTCGACGCTCGCCACGCTCCCACTGGTTGAAGAGCGCGGCGCCACTTTGCTCGTCCGTTTGAGTGGCAGGACTCTGACCACCGTCATCACGCGCGGTGTGAGCCTCTGCGTTTATCGCTCGACGGAAATGCGCACGGACGCAGCCACGCTCGAGCCCCAGGCCGTGCTCGACGAGGTATTTCCCGCAGTGGCGTACTACCAGGATACGTGGAACGACAGCATCGACCGGGCGCGCATCACAGGTTTTGGAGAACGGGAGCCGCTTTTCGGCAAAGCCATCGCTGAAGAACTGAGAATTGTCACCGGGCCAATGTCCGATGCAGACGGCGCCGTCAGTCTCGAAGGGCCGGCAAGCGACTTGGTGAGCCATGGCTTGGATGCGCTGGTCGGATGGATGCTGAATAGCCGGCCGGGATCTTAGCGGCCAGTTTCGAATCATGAAAGTTCAACTCAATCTCGCTACCACTCGGCAGGAGAATAACAGGCCGTTTCTCGCAACGTCGACGTTTCTGGGGGTTGTTGGCCTGATTGCCTTCGCGTTTCTATCGCACGCCGCGTATACGTCGTGGATGGCTAATCGCGAACTTCACACAGACACCGCCCGATGGGAAAGCCAGATTCGCGCGGATCAGGCCGAGCAGCGGGAGCTATCGGACTATTTTCGGTCGAAAGGCGCCGTCCAGATCCTCGATCGTTCAGCTTTCTTGAATTCACTAATTGAGGGCCGAAGTTTTCCCTGGACGAAGATTTTCATGGACCTCGAGCAGACCCTGCCGCCCGGCGTGCGCGTGGTTAGCATCTCGCCGCGCCTCGTAAACGGACGCGCGGAAGTTAGTCTGGAGATCGGCGCGCAGACGGACAACAGCAAGATTCAATTTCTCGAAGCGATCGAACACTCGAAAGTGTTTTCTGGAATGGTTTTAAAGGACGAAAAGGCCGTCGAACAGCCCGGCTCGACCGACAAGATTTTGATGAACCTCACAGTTTGGTACTCGACGACGTGATGAAGAACCTTAAAACTTGGAAAGTGCTGATGATCGCAACCCTGGCGGTGGTTCTGGGCGCTGACCTGGGATTGGGCATTTTTCTGTGGCAGTCCAGCCGGGAAGATGCAGCCTCTCTTCGGGCCGATCACAGTCGCATGATTTTGCAAGCGAAGCTTCTGCGGGCAGACGTACAGCGCGGTGAAAAGATTCGCGCCTCGCTTCCGCAAATCGGACGCGACTGCGACGCATTCTATGGCCAATCTTTCCTGCCTTCGTCCACGGGGTATTCGGAAATCGAGACTGACCTCGACAAAATCGCGGCGGACGCAGGCGTTCGAAGTTCTGGATTCTCGTTTAAGCAGAGCCCGGTTAAAGACCGGGGCGTCACTCAAATCGATATATCTACGAGCGTGGATGCGGACTACGCCTCGATCATCCGCTTTGTGAACGGGATCGAGCGGTCCAAGAATTTTTATCTCCTCGATGGGCTTCACTTGGCAGGCGCGACAGCGTCCACGATTCGCCTCGAGATCGAGCTTCACACATATTTTAGGACTTGATTCATGGCCCGACGCAAAATCTACATTTTGGCCGCGCTCATCGTCGCTTTGGTGCTGGCGGTGTACTATGCGTTCAGCGGCCACGGTGAAAGTGGCGGCCTGCCCGGCGTGTTCGCTGCGGATACCAAGTTTCAGCCGCTCGACGTTCGCGAACCCTCTCTTCGCATCGACTTACTCAGCCAAATTCGAAAGGCAGAATATCCCGATTCGCATCGGAATATTTTCGTGGCAATGCCGCCACCGCCGCCCAAGCCAACCGCCGCTGAAATTGCGGCCGAAAGGCCGTTTGTCGGGCCAAGGCAACAGGTTCTTGCGCCGGTGCAGGTGCCTGCGGAATTTTTCGGATACGCCTCGCAGCCGCGCGCCGGCCGCCGTGTTGGCTTCTTTACCAGCGGTGACGACGTGCTGGTCGTGGCCGAGGGCGGCACATTCTTGAACCGTTTTCGCCTGCTCCGCATTAACAACGACAATGCGGACGTCGAGGAAATCTCGACCGGCCGTCACGTGACGCTGCCGATGGTGCAGGCCCCGGATCAGGGAGGCGGGCAATGACGCTGCGTTCCACATGGCAGTTCTTGCAGCGTGACGTGCGCCTCGGGAAAAGATCAAGCGGGCGAGGGCCCTCCCGCTCCGGCAGGCAATCCGGCTTCGCCTACGTGATTGCGATGATCGCCGTGATGACGATCCTGGTCATGTCTCAAGTGGCGCTGAAAAACATGGTCACGCAGGGCAGGCGCGAAGCGGAACGCGAGGAAATTTGGCGCGGCAACCAATACGTTCGTGCAATTCGCCTCTATTATCACAAGACGGGGCACTATCCCCAAACCATCGACGATCTTAAGAAGGGCTTGCCGCAACTCCAGTTCCTGCGATCAGCCGCCTACAAAGATCCGATGAACACAGAAGGCGATGGCGATTGGGGATTTATTTATGTCAATGCGGCGGGCCAATTGATCGGCAGCGTGCGCTACACGTCGCTGCAAGAGATGGCGCTCCTGGATCTGAACAATGGCCAGCCGCCCACGCAAGCCCAGATGGCGCAGCTTGCAGCTCTTGGCATGTCCGCCGGGGCGCTCGGCATTTCCTCTGCTGGCGCGTCCGGCAATGGCAGCGCCAATTCGCCGGGAACAACCTCTGGGATCGACCTGAATATCGGCGGCCAACCGACCTCGCAGCCGTCGCCGAATGGAGCGAACCCATCTCAGCAGCCATCTACCACGAACTCGGGCGATACTTCGCAACAGCAGGGGCAGCCGAGCCAATCGAGCCAATCAGATGAATCAGGGCCATCCGCTCAACCGACGACCCAACCGGGCGCGCCTGCGACGGGCAGTTCCGATAGCCTCAGCAATCTTGGCCAGCCGCAACCGACCGGTCCTGTCGATGGTCCCGTGCTTGGCGCGTTTTTGACCGGAGTGGTCAGCAAATCCGGCCGAAGCTCGGTGATCGTCTACAAGGGCGGCAAAAAATACAGCGAATGGGAATTTATCTGGAATCCAGTCGAGGAACAGGCGCAGGCTGTGCAAAGCGGTTTGGGATCGCAAACGCAGACCAGTCCTCTGGGTTTGCCGGTCGCGAATCCGAACGCGGGAGGCGGCGCAATCGTGAATCCTGGAAGCCCTGATAACGGATCAAACGGCGCTCAGCCCCCCGCCCAGACGCCTGCGCAAACCCCAACGTCTCCTGACAACAATTAGGACTCAGCCATGCAATTGGATCCGAATCATGTTCCCGAAGAGCGAACGGGATTGCGTCTGTACGTTGTCGGCTCGGTCATCGTATTTGCGCTTGTGCTTGGATATCTGGGCTGGGTTTTCGTTTCCCGCTGGCAGGCAAACCACGCCATTGCGCAAAAAGCGGCCCAGGCAGCCGCGGAAAAGCGCGCGCAAGATCTAAGCACTTTTGAAGGCATGGGCGGCAATAATTTCGAGATCCTGGCGTTTTACGCGAGCCCAAACGCGATCAACCGTGGCGATTCGGTTTCGCTTTGCTACAGCGTATCGAATGCAAAATCGGTGACGCTTGAACCTCAATCGAATGCGGTTTGGCCGTCGTACGAACGCTGCGTGGGCGTCTCGCCGGCCAAGACGACCACTTACACGCTCACCGCGACGGACGCCACAGGCAAAACGAAGAGCGCGCAAGTCACCGTCAAAGTCGAATAGCCAAGCCCTTGTCGTTCCGAGTGAAGCGAAGACAATGAGCCTTCGATGATCGATTGGGCGGCCCGAGTTTTGCGCCGATTGCAAAGAACGCCGCGAAGATGCAAAATGAACGTGTACCACTGGAGCCACGATGGCCGTTGAACTTGCGCGAGGCGTCACGCTGGAAAAGCCTGGTGAGGACGAAAATTTCCTCAGGGACGAAGGTATCCTCTTCACGTCCCTCGACAAAGTGGTGAACTGGGCCCGCCGCAGCTCGATTTGGCCCATGTCGTTCGGGCTGGCGTGCTGCGCGATCGAAATGATGTCGATGGCCGCGTCCCGTTACGACATTTCGCGATTCGGCGCTGAGGTTTTTCGCGGCTCTCCGCGCCAGTCGGACATGATGATTATCGCCGGCCGCGTATCACAGAAGATGGCGCCCGTGATCAAGCAGCTTTACGCGCAGATGCCCGAACCGAAGTGGGCGATTTCCATGGGCGCGTGCGCCACCTCCGGCGGCGTTATCAATAATTACGCCATCGTGCAGGGCGTGAATCAGGTGATTCCGATCGATGTCTACGTGCCGGGCTGCCCTCCGCGGCCAGAGGCGCTGCTTTATGCCGTGTTTCAGATTCAGAAGAAAATCGATCGCGACCGCGGCAGCTTCAAGCGCTCCCTGAATTTCAGCAAAAGCTAGAATCCATTCTCGCGGCGTAACTTTGCAGCGAAATCCTGCGTACTTGCGCTGCCTTCCTTGTCCCTTTTGCGGTGTTGCCAAAAAGCCGAGATTTGACGGTAGAAAAACGCAAGCCATTGAATACAAATGACTTACCCTCGATTCTACTCCGCAGGTTTGTCGGGTAGATTTGTGCGCATAAATTACCAACGGATTACGTCCCGGAAACGTGATCCATCCGCGTTTCTATGGCGATAAAAGCGGGTCCGTCGGGTTCCGTTAGTCGCCCCCTCCTACGGCAGGGCGAGCGGGATGCCGATTCTCGCCGACTCTCGATTGTCAAAGAGCAACGCAGTCCTTCCTGAGGATGCGGCGACCTCGAACTGCAGAGCGTCACGCAGCGAGCGTAGCACACGAGCGAAAACAAAATACAAGCGAGATTATGTGGACTTTGCGGAGGCTGACGACCGATTCAATCAGAGTTAGCGGACTTCGGCGCTGCCACGGTCGTATTCGACGATGCTACCGGGTGCGAACTGCTCGCGGCGGACGTAGCCCATCCCGATAGCCGTTCCCGCAGCGGGTGAAAATGCCGCGCTGGTGACGAATCCGATTTCCGAGTCTCCAGTTCGCAGCTTTGTTCCGGCGGCCGGCGGAGTGGACCTCGAAAATTTCAGCGAAACCCGCATGCGATTCACGTGTCCGCGCGAGCGCACGCGCTCCACGATTTCCTGTCCCGTGTAGCAGCCCTTGTTGAAACTAATATGCGTCGTTTCGAGCGCTGCCTCGTGAGGAATCATCCCGTCATTGAAATCGACAGGGAACCAGGGAATCGCAGCGTCGAGGCGCAACGCATTCAGGGCGGCCATGCCAATTGGTTCGCCTCCCGCGGAGCGCGTCAAGGCTACGAATCTGTGCCAAAGTGCCGGCAATGCGTCGCGCGTTGTGAGAATTTCAGCGCCAACGCTGCCAAAGTGCGATCGTCGCAAGAGGTACGCTTTGGCACCATCTGTGGTGATTTCTTTTGCCGACATTTCCGCCATCGAGCCGATCTTCTCACCGCAGCCGTTCGAAAAAATCTCTGGCGCTTCGGGTCCCTCGACTGCAAAGCTGCCCATTTGATCGCTGAGATCCTGAATTTGAACCTGCGAGCCGATCACGTATTTGCGTAAGATGCTCAGCGTGTTCTCGCGATGCGAAAGATGAGACAGCAGAAGCAGTTTTTCGGCCAACGCGTACACCTCTAGTTCCGACAGAATGCGTCCCTGAGGGTTCAGCAGCAGCGCCAGCGCACCGCGGCCGTCAGCAAGCGATTTGATGTCGTTCGACGAAATATTGTGGAGATACTGGACGCGATCGCGGCCTGCCAGACTGATTACGGCGTGCCAGCTCGTATCGAAGATCGCGGCAGTTTCTCTAGCTACGCGATATTCCCGCTCGAATGTCGAAAATGTCTCCGGCAGCCATACGCCCCAGGACTCCGCCCTCTGCGCGCCCGCGGCGTGATGTTCTGGCATCAGAGGAGTTTCGATCGCCAACGTTCTGCTCCAGGAATATTGATCATGGTATCAGATGCCCGCTTGCGGAAATGGTTCCGGTCAATTCGGTCTTGCGCTGACGAATTCGCTGCGGCCCGTGTGCTAGATTGGAAGATTCGATGAGCTTGGGAATTTACATTCAGGTGCCTTTCTGCCAGACGAAATGCACCTACTGCAATTTTCACACGGGCGTGGTCTCAAGCGATCGCTACCGGCCGTATGTGGAGTGCCTACGCCGCGAAATCGGAGATTCCGCCCGTTACACCAGCGATGTGGTGGATAGCGTCTACGTCGGCGGCGGAACCCCGAGCCTGCTCGATCCGGGCGAACTCGCCAAGATCATGGACAGCCTGCGAGGGGCATTTCGCGTGGAATCGCCAGAGGCGACGCTCGAAGCCGACCCGGAAACAATCACCTTCGAAAAAGCCGAGCAATGGGCTGCGGCCGGGTTCAATCGAATCAGCCTTGGAGCGCAGTCGTTCAATAACCGCGAGCTGCAAGCCGCAGGACGAATGCATCGCCGCGCGGATATTTTCAACGCCGTTGAATTCTTGCGAACAGCGGGGATTCGCAACATCAGCATGGATCTCATCGCGGGCCTTGCGCACCAGGCGGAGAAATCGTGGAACGAATCCGTCGGCGAACTCATTCGATTGCGTCCCGAGCACGCCTCGATTTACATGCTCGAAATTGACGAAGGAAGCCGGCTCGGCAAGGAAGCGCTTGCCGGGGGAAGCCGCTATAGCGCGGATGCGATTCCCGACGACGATACGACTGCCGATTTCTATGAAGCGGCGCGTGAGCGTTTGGCCGACGCCGGCTACAAACATTATGAAATATCAAATTGGGGCTTGCCGGGACACGAGTCGAAGCACAATCTAAAATACTGGCACCGCGATGCGTATGTGGGCTTGGGCGCGGGCGCCCATTCTTTCGACGGCATATCGCGCTGGGCTAACGCTCATGAAGTCCCGCGCTACGTTTCGTGCATGCAGCAGGGAAGCTCTCCGCGCGAACAGATCGAAGTACTGATCCCGCCGCAGATTCTGGATGAGGAGTTTTTCCTCGGATTGCGGCTGCTTGACGGTGTGGACCTGGAGCGAATCGAACAGCAGCTTGGCCCTGAGTTGCCGAAACGAATGGCGGCGATTCGGGAGCGAGTCGATCACTTGCAGTCGCTTGGGTTCATCGAACGCGAAGGGCCGCGCATACGGCTTGCGCCGGATCGGCTTACGGTTTCGAACGAGGTCTTTGTCCAGTTGCTCGCGTGATAGCCGGGCCCGCTTAACGCTGCCGATTCAGCCGGGATTGCCTTTGATTCGGGTTTCGCGAAGAGAGATTCTCCGACAGCGTGGCCGCACGTCCGGCAGAGCTGGACAGAAGAGCAAGTGCGGCCACTTCGCTCAGAAATGACAATGGATTGCGATCAGCGAACGGTTATCGATCGAGGCGTCAGTTCTCGAGACCGAGAATGCGGATTTTCGTGAGCAGGGTTTTGTAGGAGACGCCAAGTCTTTCGGCGGCTCGGGTTTTATTCCACTTCGACTCACGCAAGGCGTTCTGAATTTTGAACCGCTCGACGTGAGCGATCGCGCGTTGCGAAACCTCTTCGAGCGGCCCTTCCCAAAGGAACGCTTCTTCAAGCATGCCTTCCGGCAATTCGTCCTGTGCAGGCTTGGCTGATGGAATTTGAAGGGCCTCCGGACCGATCTCCGCTCCCGTCACCAGAATTGCGGCGCGCTCGACGGCATTTTGAAGTTCGCGGACGTTGCCCGGCCAGGAATACGTTTGCAGGCGGCCGCGGGCTGAATCGGTAAACGCAAGTTCGGGCTTGCGAAACTCGCGTTTGAATTTTTCAAGAAAATGATCTGCAAGAAGCAAAACGTCTTGGCCGCGCTCGCGAAGCGGCGGGATCGTGATTGGGACGGCGGAAATGCGGAAGTAAAGATCCTCGCGAAAAGCCTTTTCCGCGATCGCTGCTTGTAAATCTTTGTTCGTTGCCGTAAGGATGCGGACGTTGACTTCGATTTCCTGCGTCCCGCCGACGCGAACGAACTTCTTTTCTTCGAGGACACGCAACAGTTTCGTTTGGATCGCGAGCGGCAATTCGCCGGCTTCGTCGAGAAACAGTGTGCCGCGATGCGCGAGCTCAATCTTGCCGAGCTTTCGGGCGCCCGCGCCGGTGTAAGCGCCCCGCTCGTGTCCGAAAAGCTCGTTTTCCACGAGCCCTTCGGGAATCGCAGCGCAGTTCAATGCGATGAACGGCTGGCTGGCGCGCCGGCTCAAATGATGAATCGCGCGCGCAAACAACTCCTTGCCGGTACCGCTTTCGCCGAGAAGCAGAACGGTCGAATCGGTACCCGCTACGCGTTGCGTGAGAACGCTGGCTTCTTTCATTGCAGGATGCTCGCCAACGATTCGCGGGAAGCCGTAACGCTCTGCGAACTCCTCGCGCAAGAGCAAATTCTCACGCAGCAGTTCCTGCTGCTTTGCGGCGCGTTCCAAAAGCAAATTCAAGTGATCGAGGTCGACCGGCTTTTGGATGAAGTCGAAGGCGCCTTCTTTCATTGCGGTGACCGCTTCTTCGACGGAGCCATAAGCCGTGACGAGAATGACGGGCAGAGTGGGCTCGGCGCGGCGCGCTTCGCGCAGAACGTCGATGCCTGAGTGGCCGGGCAACTTTAAATCGGAGAGAACGAGCAGATAGCGGCGAGAACGAACCTTGTCGATTGCGGCCTGGCCGTCGGGAGCCTCCTCCACGTCGTAGCCCGAACGTTCGAGAGCTTTGCGGAGCATGGCGCGCAGCTCATGCTTATCCTCGACAAGAAGAACCGGTTCCATGGGGGAATTTTCTAGCGCGCCCAGCCGGGATCACCCCCGGATTTACGCAGTTCGTCCTCCGCGTCGTCGATAGCCTTTTGATCGGCAGCTACTTGTGCTTTCATCTTGTCGATTTCGGCGACTTTGTCGTTGATGTCGCTGCGGGTCAGCTCCTGCTGCATACCCTTCATCGGGTCACCGTAAAACTGCGTGTTGAGTTCA
>JASHRM010000076.1 GCA_030037315.1 Candidatus Acidiferrales bacterium | reverse complement strand
CGTGCGCGCGGTTGTGCTCACAGGGACGGGCCGCGGATTCTGCGCCGGTGGTGACATTCATTACATTCGCGAAGCGCGAAGCCGCAAGTCGACCAAGGATTTCAGCGAATTGTTGACGGTCGGCAAGGAAATGATTTTGGCGATTGCTTCCATGCCGAAGCTGGTGATCGCGGCCGTCAATGGTCCTGCCGCCGGAGGCGGGATGAGCTTGGCGCTGGCTTGCGACTTAAGGCTCGCATCGGATCAGGCGATGTTTAAGCAGGCATTTGCACAGCTCGGACTCTATCCGGATTTGGGTGCGACGTTTTTGCTGCCCCGTTTTGTGGGCTTATCCCGGGCATCGGAATTCTTCTATACGTCGGAACGGCTCTCCGCGGAGGAGGCCGCCCGCATCGGAGTCGTCTATCGCGTGTATCCGCACGCCCAATTTGAAGAAGAAGTTCGCAAATTCGCTACAAACATGGCGGAAGGGCCGCCGCTGGCCTATCGCGACGTGAAACGCACGATGATCGGAGAAGCGCTCCGGCAGCTCGATGAAGCGATTCAAGAAGAGAACCGCCTGCAAGTGCACTGTTTCCTTTCGGAAGATTGCGCCGAGGGATTGAACGCGTTTCTGGAAAAGCGCCCTCCGAAATTCCGAGGCCTGTAACCTCGACTCTATATCCGCTTTGCGCATCACCGCAATTTCTTCGCTCTGAAACCAGAAACATGCTAGCGTCGGGTGATTAGAGACCGAATTTAGAATGGAGGGCCAGGATGCCGGGGACCACGAAAAAGAGCGCCAAAAGTGGAGCGAAGGCGCGAAGGAAAGTGATATTTCTCCAGAAGCCGAACTGTACAACGTGCCGGAAGGCGCGCAAGTTCATGGAGCGCCGCGGGTTTCAGCTCTATTTTCGCGATCTCGCGAAAGACAAGCTGAGCTCGGCGGAGCTTGAAAAGCTGATCGGCAGGCGGGATTACACCGATTTTCTGAATAGCCGCAACGAGATGTTTCGCCGCAAAAAGATGAAAGACAATCCACCGTCGCGACGCGACGCTATCAAACTGATGGCCAAGCAACCGAATCTGATTCGCCGACCGGTGATCGTTGCGGGCGGTCGAGTGGTCGTAGGGTTTGACGAAAACGGCATCGCCCACCTTTAACTCGTTCTTAGTGGGTACGTCGCAAGGCACTCGTGGCAAGGATTGTCTGATGGATTTTCACGAGCGAATCGAAATTCTGCAGGGCGATCTCACCGAAATTGATGCGGATGCGATCGTCAACGCGGCAAATAACGATTTGCAGCACGGTGGCGGCGTGGCTGGCGCAATCCGCCGCAAGGGCGGCGACGTGATTCAGGAAGAAAGCGACGCGATCGGCACGATTCCCGTGGGAACGGCTGCCGTTACCTCAGCTGGCAAATTGAAAGCTCGTTACGTGATTCACGCCGCCAGCATGGAACTCGGCGGCCGGACCACCGCCGCCGCGCTGCGCAGTTCGACCGCTCTCTCATTGCGCATCGCCGCGCAAAAAGGGCTAAAGACGATCGCATTTCCGGCCGTCGGCACGGGAATTGCCGGATTCCCAATGAAGGAATGCGCGGAAATCATGCTCGATGAAGTCACGAAGCACCTGAAGACCGAAACCTCGCTGGAAAAAGTCTATTTCGTGCTTTTCGACGCCGACGCGCGCAAAACCTTCGACCGCATTCGGCAGGGAATCACGAAACAGGAGCCCGCTCCGCAAACTCGCCGGTCCACTTTGAAAAAATAGGCAAAACTTGCGCCACTAGTTGCTATCTGTGCGGCGCTTTAGCGTGGGCGTCTTGTCCGATGCGGCATCGGCCGAGGGCGTATTTTGAGCGGCATTTCCGCTGGCCGTGGCGGTGGGCTGGGGCGCGGTATTGTCGGGATTGTAGGCGACCTTCATGTAACGGGCCGCTTCCTGCTGCGCGCCGGCCGTGTCGTCCTTTGTGCGTTGCGCGAGGTTATATTCGTTCACGGCGCGCTCGCGCTGTCCGAGAATGTCGTAGATCTTGCCGATGTAGATGTGCGACCAAACCTCAACCCACTTCGGATCAAGGTCGCCGCCGAGCGACGCACGGAAGGCATTCGCGGCCGCCTGATAATTCTTCTGGTAGAACATCGCTTCGCCAGTCCGGAAATGGGCGAGCGAATTCGTGGGCTGAATATCGAGCGCCTGCTGGTATTCGTGGATGGCTTCGTAGTAGCGGCCCAAGGTGGCAAGTGCTTCACCACGCGCAATCGTGGCGCGAATGCGCAAGCGCGGGCTCGATTTCAAAAGGTTGTTGTTCGGATCTATCGTGATGCCGTTCGGCTTGGGGCGGCCAAAAGTATCCACTTTGAATTCTGAGGTTGTGCCGGTTACCAGAATCTTTTTGTATTCGGGATTGCCCTCGGTATCAACTTTCAACTCAACCGGCATCCGAAATGTGTCCAATTCCTGGTGGATTTTTCCGATTACCTCGAAACCCTTGGGCGTGCGATAGACGATGTAATCCATCGTGAATTCGGGGACACCGGTCGAATTCAGCCATTGCGAAAAAAACGACACCAAATTCAACGGCGGATCGCCTTTTTTTGCCGGAGGAGCTTTTGCGGCTGCCAATTTCTCGAACTCGTCGATTGTCGCGGTCTTTCCCGCGTGCTGTTTGTAAAACTCGCGCAATACGGCCTCGAACGCGTCGTCTCCCAATTGGGCGCGCAACATGTGAAACACCATTGCGCCCTTGTCGTCCACAATCGAGCGATAGCGGTCAGAATACGCGCCGACGCGGTCCGCTTGCGTGATTGGCGTCTGCTCCTCAAACATCAGCGCGCCGACGGCAAAATCTTCCAGCGCTTTGTTCAACGCGGCGACCCCGCCAGATTGCTCGGCGTACATGGCCTCGGCGTATCGCGAAAGTCCGTCCGTGATCCAAACATCTGCCGCTGTGGCTGGAAGAACGGAATTGCCCCACCATTGACCTGCGGCGAGTTGCGAAAGAAGCCGATCGTTGGCTCTCGGCGTCCACTGACGCCCGCTGATCAGCAGCAGCCCCGGCGCGGAGTATCCTGAGACGGATCCGTCTGGCATTTGCGCGATCGTCAGGCTCGGCTGGTGCGCGAACTCGCCGAACGTTTCCGAGTAATAACTCATGATTTGCGCGAGCGCGTTTCCATACTGCGAAGCTGTGGACGCTTGCGCAGGCGGCGTGTAGACGGCGAATTGATAGCCCTCAGCGGCAATGGGTGACAACTGTAGGTTGCCTGCGACAAAGGAACCCACGGGCCCCGGCTGATCGCAGTGAAATGTGTAGGACGCCTGACGTTGCGCGCCGATCCCGATTCCAGCTTGCATCTGCGCGGGATCCGCTTTGCCCGTTCCGGTCACGATAAAGTTGTCCGGCGCCACAATCGTGAAAGTGCCGGTGTAGCGATTCGAAGGGAAATCAGTCAACGGAAACCATCGCGCGGGCAATAGCAGATAGGCGGAGGTTTTGTCAACGGACGCAAAGCGCAGACCCTTCGTTGGGCTATCGTCTTCGCTTGAAACAGGGCCAGCGTATTCAAAGATGATTGTGAAGGTCTTACCGGGCGTTGCCGTGCTCGGCAAGCCGACGGTCAGCAACAGCGGCGAATTGCCATCGCGCGCGAAATTCAGAGGGTGTCCATCGGCATCCTTGACCGCGGTGACCTGAAGATCCGGGTGTAGCTCCACCAAAACGGTTTTCGCCACTTGCCTGGCTACGAAATCTACTTTGGCTTGCGCCTGAATCGTCTGATTTTCGGGATGAAGGATTGCCTCAACGGAATAATTGGTCGCACGGAAGGGAAATCCTCGCGGCACCTGCGCGAAAGTCGATGCAGCCGCAATCAAAGACAGCGCGACCGGCGCGATCACCTTCAAGAGCTTGTTCAAGGAGCGTCCTTCTTTGGGGCTGACTGCTTTCAGCTCCTTAAGATACCAGATAAGTATGGGCAGTTGCCTGTGCCGGGCGTCAGAGCATACGGGCGAATGCGTCCGCGGCACGCTCGATCGCTCCTCCGGGACCAAGTTTTGCGCGCACCTCGGCCAGCCTCGCCTTCATTGCTTCGCTCTCATCGGAGTATTCGATCAGATCGCGCACATTTGCGGCCACGGCCGTCGGTGTGAAATCTTCCTGAATGAGTTCGGGCACAACGCGCCGGTCCGCCACCAGATTGACCATCGCGATATGCGGCGTGCGAATCATCCTGCGCAGAATGGCGGCGGTAGCTCGCGCCACGCGGTAAACCACCACCATAGGCGTGCCGAGAAGAGCCGCCTCCACTGTCGCGGTGCCACTGGCAACGATGGCGCAGTCGGCGGCGGCAAGCGCGTCGTACGCCCCAGAAGTGATTCGCGTGATTTTGGCCGCCGTGGGCTTGGCGAATGATTCGAAAAGTTCCGGCGCCAGTCCGGGCGCGGCCACGTGAACGAACTGAAGTTCGTCCTGGCGCTTGCGATCAAGCGCGAGCAAATCGCAAGCTCCGATTACCGTCGCATAATTCTGCGCGGTCTCGTTTCGGCGGCTGCCTGGGAGAATTGCGATCATAAGGCGCTCCGGGTCAAGCCCGTGCTTCGCGGCAAACTCATCGCGGCTCATCGTTGGTTTGACCACATCCACCAGGGGATGACCGACGAACGTGACTGGGACCCCCGCGTCCCGGTAGATTTTTTCCTCGAATGGAAAAATCACGACCATATGATTTACGAGGCGCTTTACCACTCGAACGCGTCCCGGGCGCCAGGCCCACACTTGCGGGCCGATGAAATAGCCGACAGGAATGTTGGCGTTTTTCAGGCGCCGTGCGACGCCGAGATGGGTTCCCGGGGAATCGATGAGGATCGCCAATTTCGCTTGGCGCCGCACGGCCTCGCGCGCAAGCCTGTTCTGAACGCGAACCACGGTGGGAATTCTATGCAGGACCTCGGTGATGCCGACGACTGCCACTGCGTGATAGTCGGTGATTACTTCGACGCCGGCTGCGGCCATGCGCGGGCCGCCCATGCCGAAAAATTTCGCGCCGGTTCGTTCTCGAAGCGCCTCGGCTAGACGCGCGCCATACATGTCGCTGGATGCTTCGCCTGCTGAGATCAGGATTTCGTGAGGAGCCATTCGGCGAATCACTCAGAGTCTGAATCTACGATAGGGAGCCGCCAGATCAATCATCGGCAGGCATCGATTGCGGCAGGGCGGAGGCCGCGCCCGGAACCGGCATCGCCAGCTCCTGCTCCTTGTATTGCAGCTGATAGAGGCGGTAGTAAATGCCGCGCTCGCTGAGAAGCTCTTGATGTGAGCCTTGCTCGCGCAGGCGCCCCTTGTGGAAGACCAGGATGCGGTCCGCGTGTTGGATCGTGCTCAGGCGATGGGCAATCACCACCGCCGTGCGGCCGGTAAGCAGGCGGTCCAGCGCTTCGCGAATCATCAGTTCGGTTTTTGTGTCGACGCTTGAGGTCGCTTCGTCGAGGATCAGGAATTTCGGATTATGCGCGAGCGCGCGCGCGAAATTCACAAGCTGCCGCTGACCGACCGAAAGCGTGCCGCCCCGCTCAGAGACCGGGGTCGCAGGGCCCTGCGCGAGAGAATCGATGAACGGCCCCAGGCCGACTTCGCGGAGCGCGCGTGCGGCCGTCACACTATCGACTGTTTCCGTGCCGAGCCGAACATTCGATTCGAGCGTGCCAGTGAAGAGGAACGGATCCTGAAGCACGATGCCAAAAAGCCGCCGCAGCTGCTGCAAGTCCATCTCGCGGATGTCCACACCATCGAGCAGAATCTGTCCGCGCTGAATATCGTAGAAGCGAAGCAAGAGCTGAATGATGGTGGTCTTTCCCGCACCGGTATGGCCGACGATCGCCAAAGTTTGGCCCGGCGCAACGCGGAAGGAGACATCGCGCAGCACCCAATCTTCGTCCTTGGGATTTGCACCGCCGTGATATGCGAACCAGACGTTGCGAAATTCGATTTCGCCGCGAGGCGCAGACAGCGAGTGAACGTGTGCTGGCTGCTGTACGGTTAAAGGCTCATCCAGCAGCGTGAAGATGCGCTCCGACGCTGCCATAGCAGCCTGCAGGATATTGAACTTTTCGCTGAGATCCTGAATGGGCCGGAAGAAGCGCTGCGCATACTGAATGAACATGAATAGCGCGCCAATGGTGAAAGTGCCCGCGATCACTCGCAAGCCGCCCGTCCAAAAAAGCAGCGCCACGCCGGACATGCTCAGGAACTCGACTGCCGGATAAAAGTAAGCGAAGGCGTCGATCGCGTCCTTATACGCTTCCATGTGGATGCGGTTGAATTCCGCGAATTGCTCCCTCGTCTTTCGTTCGCGATTGAAAAGCTGCACAACGGACATGCCGCTGATGTGCTCCTGCAGGAATCCGTTGATTCGGGCAATCGCCGTGCGAATCCGGCGGTTCGCATCGCGTACCTGATTGCGGAAGAAATACGTGACCACGATCATGAACGGCAAAGGAGAGAGCGTCACTATCCCGAGAAAAGGATTCAATTTGATGAGGAAAATAATCAGCGCGAAGAGAATCACAAAATCATTTAGCATCGCGGCGACGCCGCTGGCGAACAGGTCGTTCAGCGCGTCCACGTCCGTCGTACAGCGGGTAACGAGCCGGCCCACCGGATTGCGGTCGAAAAAGCTCATGGGCAGTCGCTGCAGGTGCTCGAAGATTTCCTTGCGCAGGTCATACATCGTGCTTTGGCCTACGGACTGCATGATCCGCACCTGAATGTATTGCAGCGCAAAGCTGGCCAGAATTGCCCCCAGGTAGGCGAACGATATCCACATCAGGCCGGTCAGTGCCGCTCGATGCGTGATCTGACCATTCCACCCCGGCAGGATGAAGAGATCGACGGCCTTGCCGAAAAGGTAGGGACCAAGAATTTCTGCGGCCGCCACGGCCAGGCTCATGGCAACGGCGACAACGACGAGCCAGCGGTACGGACGCAAATATTTCATTAGCCGGTGCGTTAGCCGAGTGTCGTAAAGTTTTCCGAGCTTCTCTTCTTCGCGGAAATCGCTCATTCTCGGGCCAATTCTTCTTCCAGCAATTGTTTCTGGTAAAGGTCGGCGTAATAGCCGCCCAGAGCGAGCAGTTGGTCGTGCGTGCCGCGCTCGATGATTTCGCCGCCACGAAGTACGATGATTTGGTCAGCTTCTTTGATCGTGGAAACACGATGAGCAATCAGGATCGTCGTCCGCTGGCGCATCACTTTGCGCAAGCCGCGCAGGATGCGTTCTTCGGTCTCTGTGTCGACGCTGGAAAGCGAATCATCGAGGACCAAAATGCTCGGATTGCGTGCGATTGCACGGGCTAAGGAAGTGCGCTGCTTTTGGCCGCCCGAAAGCGTTACCCCTCGTTCGCCGACCATCGTCGCGTAACCCTGCGGGAAACCATTGATCTCGCCGGAAACGCACGCTATGTCCGCTGCGTTACAGATCGCGGCATCGGTGGCCAAATCCAATCCGAAAGCGATATTCTCGCTGACGGTCTCGCTGAAAAGAAAAGTATCTTGCGGCACATATCCGATCGCGCGACGAATTTCGCTGAGCGGATAGTCCCGGATTGGCCGTCCGTCGATCAACAGCGAGCCCGGCGGGGCGTCCCACATGCGGGCGATCAGAGAAGCCATGGTCGATTTGCCGCTGCCGGTAGGCCCAACAATTGCGAGTGTGGATCCCGCCGGAATCCGCAGGTTAATGTCGTGCAGAACCTGGATGCCGGGAGCCGTGGGATAGGAAAAATTCAGATGGCGAAATTCAACCTCGCCCCGAATCGAGGATGGCACCGCGGGGCGCAGGCCGTCGCCATTCCTGCCGGAGGCCGTTTTCGGCAACGCAACAGAATCTCGAATGTTCGGCTCGGCATTGAGAATGTACATCAGGCGTCCCATGGAAGCTGCGCCGCGCTGAAAAATGTTGGTTACCCAACCGATCATAATGATCGGAAACATCAGCACACCGAGGTAACCAAAAAAAGAAGACAAGGTTCCGATCGTCACCGTGCCTCTAATCACTTCAGCGCCGCCCTTGCCGATCAGCAGCACGAAGCTCACTCCGATCAGTGCGGTGAGCGCGGGGAAGAACAAGCTCCAAGACCCGATCAGCTTGATGTTGCGGTCAACGTAGTCGCGGTTGGCTTCTTCAAAGGACGCGATTTCGGACTTTTCTTGTGCATACGCACGTACGACGCGAACGCCCGTCAAATTCTCCTGCGCGCGCGTAGATAGCACTCCCAGAGCCGCCTGGATGCGCTCGGAAAGCCTGTGAATGATTTTGCCGAAGTAATACACCGAGAAAACCACGGCCGGCACGGGCAGCAAAACCCATAGGGACAGTCTGGGTGAAAGGCGAAACATAAAATAAAGCGCCATCACCGAAGTCGCGATCGTCGTAGCGGTGTACATGATGCCGGGGCCCAGAACCATGCGCACCGCGTTCAGATCGTTCGTCGCGCGAGACATTAAATCGCCGGTGCGATTTCGCGCGTAGAATTCCGGATCGAGTGCGACGAATTTCTCGAAAAGATCGTTGCGCAAGTCGTACTCGATCTCACGCGAAACACCGATCAGGATCCAGCGCGTCCAAAACGAAAAAATCCCTTTGATCGCCATCAACCCAACGATCGTGAAACAGTAGATCGCGAGAGCGTGCCGATTCAGCGGCGAATAGAAAGACAAAAGCGGACGAACAACCCAACGCGCACTGCCGGTCAGAGTCGTCAGAGGCCTGGCGAGTCCGGTCAGGCAGTCAACGATAATTCCTTGGACCAACTGCGGCAGGGCTCCAGCAATGCCCATTAAGGCGTCGAGAAGCAGCCCCAGGGCCACCATTCCTTTGTAGCTCGCCACGTATGGAAGCAGTGGCTTGAGGTTCTGCCAGCCGGAAGGCTTGCGCTCGGGGCGTGGTTTCACGCCGGCAACGGGTTGGGCGATAGCGCTCATAAATGGCTTTTAGACGCCCAAGTCGTGCGTTTGGCTTCGCGTGCGCCCGAACAATGACAGACAGTTTCCATCCGTCGAGGTGCCTGGGACCCACCCTTTTCTCTGTGGAGGACTATTCTATCGCGCGGCCACGATTTCTTCGAGTCGAGCCTCGAAGTTTT
>JASHRM010000075.1 GCA_030037315.1 Candidatus Acidiferrales bacterium | reverse complement strand
TGAGCATCTGGAAAGAAGTCGACAAAGCCACGCAAAAAGTAATCGCCTATCACACGCATCTTTCCGCCTACGGCGCCGAACAAACGATTTGGATGGACGGCCGCCCGCAGCCTCCTGATTATGCCCGTCACACGTGGGAAGGTTTTTCCGTCGGCCACTGGGAAGGCGACACGCTGGTCATCTACACCACGCATCTCAAGGAAAATTGGCTGGGCCTCAACGGAGTGCCGCGCAGCGATATGGCTACCGCCACGGCGCACTTGATGCGGCATGGCAACGTGCTGACGGTCGCAGTCGTCACCTACGATCCCGTGTATCTCACAGAGCCGCTGATTCGCACCGTCGATTTTGTCTACAACCCGCTATCGCAGATGGCGCCGTGGCCTTGCGAACCGGTCGACGAAGTCGATCGGCCCGAGGGTGTCGTGCCGAGCCACGTCGGGCCCAACCCGTTTTTGGACGAATTCGCACGGCGATATCACGTTCCGATTGAGGCCACGCGCGGCGGCGCGGAGACCATGTATCCGGAATACGAAATGAAGTTGAAGAAAATGGAAATTCCGCCGCCGCTGCCGAAAAAGAGCCAAAATAGTTTCGGAAATACCAGCATCAACCCCAACCAGAAATAATTCGAGCGCGACTTCGAATCGTTCGCCGGCGGCCCAAGCGTTCACAGACGAGGTGAGTACGATGTCCGTTAAGCTATCGCATGTGATCGAATTCGTCGGCGATATGGACCGGGCCGTTCGGTTCTATCGCGACGTCCTTGGACTACCACTCAAATTCCAATCTCCGGAGTGGAGCGAATTTGCTACTGGCGAGATCACGCTTGCATTGCATCCGGCTTCCGATCACAATCCGCCGGGCAAAATCGAGATGGGATTCCATGTCGCCGACCTGCAGCACTGGCACGCCGAGATGACCTTGAAGGGCGTGCAGTTTCCGATGTCTCCCAAGAAACAGGATTACGGCGGCATGCTCGCTCAATTTGTGGATTCCGAAGGGAGTCACGCTAGCGTTAGCGCTCGATAAGCGCAGACGCAAGTCACTTTCTTGCTGCGGTGGTGAATACCGAACCACGCTAGGTTCGAAACGCTTTGCGTGAAAAAGGGCCGCATCGCTTGAGAAAATTTCCCCAAACGATGCGGCCCTAAACTGCTCCTCGATTCGGTTCAGAGAACTACATCCACTTGTCGATCGAAACGCTCCGCGAGTAGCTCATGTTGGCTACCTGATAGTACGGGTTCGTTTGACCGCCAACGACGACCACATTGATAGACGCCTTGCTTGGCCAACGCGGAATCAGGTCGTCATCTTTCAACGATGCTGCCTGCGGTCCGCGCACGCCCATGCCGCCGGTGAACAGCATGGATCTCGCATCCTTCACCGTCAGTGTTGCGTTTTTCTGGAGGTAATCGATCAGCTTGTCTTTCGTGTCATAGCCGAGTGTAACCAGGTCCTTGGCGACCAGTGGATCGAGCACGGCCAGCGCGCCGAAGATTGAAGTGAGAGGCGTAAAGTTATAGAGCAGCCCCTGATCGAACAGCGGAACCGGCTTCACTGCGCTGCCGAGTCCACCTTGGCCTTGTGCAATGCCGTAACCGAAAAAGACGCTGACTACGTTCTCGTCAGGTTTAAACCCCTTCTGGACGTGCAGCGGCGTCCACGGAGTGTCTTTTTCGTTTTCGACAATCACGAGGTTGCTGAAATTGACTGCGTTTCCCTGAGTGCCCATGTACGTTTCACCAGGTTGGCCGCAGTTGCCGCAATTCTTTGACAGCAGCGTCCACGCCCGGCCCACGGACACGTTCACCTGATTGAACGGGCCCATCGCTCCGATTCCATAGTTCATGTTGAGTTTGTCGCGCAGCGGCCCGTTGATCACGGCGGCCGTCGCGAAAGAGTTTGTGGAACTCGAAAGCGATGGAAGGCCGCTTGCCGCAATCGCGAGAATGATCGGCAGATACTCCGGCTCCGCCCCCGCCATCACCGCGTTGATTGCCACGTGCCGGACGGTGAACTTCCACGCTGGAAACGATCCGCGTGCCGGAGTCAGTTCGCCGATTACTTCATCGGGGCTATGACTCGTGCCTTTCAGCATCGCGTCGACTTTTTCCTGCGTAGGAATGATGATCGGCATGAAGTCCGTCATGCCGTTGTTCATGTAAAACTTCTGAAGGTTATCGGCGCTGTCCGTCACCGTTGGCGCGCCAATCGATGGCGTGACGGTGCCGGTTTTTTGGTCGTCTGCGGTAAGCGGGCTTGTGAGAGCCGAAAGCACTTCTTTCATCACTGGATTGCCGGTTACCGGATCGTTTCCTTCGAGATACGCGTACATCTCTGTATCGGACTTGCCCCACACCGGGTGCGGCACGAAAACGATTCGTTCAGTTGGCATGCCGCGTTTTGCGGCAGTCGCCTTTGCTAGATCCTTGAACGCAATCGTAACCATGGGTGCCGAGGGCAGTCCCATTTTTTCGAAAGTTATGCAATGGCCCACGGTCGCCGGCGTACACGTGCTGCAGTGGCCGATCGCCATAATCACGCCGTTGGCTTTTTCCTTCATTTCCGCAAACAGCTTGGGATCGTCGTCGGCGAAAGCCCCAGCTTTTTGTCGGTAAACGGTGGTTACGCTCGGCATGTTTTTGCTGAACCACGTCGAGACTTGCTTCAGGAATACGTCCGCACCCGGAAAACCGTCCGAAATGAGATAGATTGTTTTCCCATCAAGGCTCTGCAGTCGCGGTGCCATCGGCACGAGTTGCACAGCCGGCGGATTGCCACGCGGATTTAGCGCCTCCAGTTTTCCAGGCTCTGCTTTCACCATCGCCTTCGAGACTGCCTTTGCGGGACCGGCGAATGCCTTCGTTCCCGCTAGAACCACAGGCGTGGCTCCCATCAACGACAACAGTTTTCTTCGATTGACTTTCATCGGAAATCCTCCTGAGCGCCGTCGCCATCGTGAGGCGCGGCGCGCGGACGTTGAATGCTCCAGGCGCACTAGAAAAATCGGATTTAATGGACGATGGACAACCGACGGTTGTTCAGAGTTCGGAACTTCAAGTGAAGCCCTGGAGCCAACTGAGGAGGACGCACTGAGAGAGACGGTTACCGAAGACTTGGCCAGGCATTCCTGTTAAGTCATTTGTAACCGCCATTGCCTGAATCCTGCGCATCGCTATGCAGCTAGGCCTGTCATTTACTTACGACGAACCTTGCTTAATTTACGTTACATGAACGCTGCGTATCCTTTATCGGTCGAGACGCTCCGTGCATTCGCTTTGCCTTCCGACGCGATAGTCAGGATTGGTCTGGGCGCCCGCAGCTACAACGTTAGCTAGCGAAACGCCGGTCGGCGCTGAATCACATAATCGCGCCGGCTCTCGAGCTATTTGTGCGCCGTCCGCCAGCCCTCTGCGTAGGACGTGCGCGCGACCTCCGAATATGGCACCGGGCTCACAATCGCCCTTATATTCGTTTGGATGTGCCGCTCCACGGTGGGTTTAGATGAACCGCCGCCCTCTTCACCCCAGACGAACGTCACTTCTCTGCCCGGATCGCTGTATTCCTCGTCCAAAATCGCGAGCGTGAGCATTTTGCCTTCGTTCGAGCTGTAGCCGCACCAGGTAGAAATCCCGATGGTCTTGCCGCCGCTGAGAATTTTGTCGTAAGGCAGCGTCGCGTAGACAGCGGAAGGAAAATCGAAATACTTGGCTCGATCCTTTTTCCGGAACATCGTGCTGATCGCTTTGGTCACATCCTCTTCGTCGAGTGCCAGAGTCACCTTTTTTCGGTGGCGCTTGTTAACCATTTTTTCCAGTGCTTCGCGGCCGACGAAATCGTGATCGAACTTCACGATCGGCCCGTAGCCCAGATCCCATGGCGTTAGATAATAATCTTCGATATTGCTCGAATAGAAACTGCCGCCCAGCGACGCGATCGCTTCGTAGCTGTTCGCTGGCAGCCACTGCCGGTACGCCTTTAGTTTTTCCCCGGTATAAATTGCCGGCATCGGCGAAGGAATCCAGCCTGATTCGAGAGTGTTCGAAGAATAGGCGCGCGCACCGACCGCTCGGATGCCGAATTCCTTTCCGGCCTCGAGAATGGCTGTGCGAACCGGTTCCGCATCTTCCCAAGGGCCGAAAATTTCCCAGCCCGGCTGCCCCGCCATGCCGTGACGCAATGCGCGAACATTCTTGCCCGCGATTTGGACGGTAGTCATGTTGAAAAACTTGATTTCCGGGGGCGTCTTGCCGATCACCTTCTCGATCGTCTTCATTGCGTTCGGCCCTTGCACCTGATACCGGTAAACCTTGCGCACAATCGGACCCGAGCGCACGTACGAGCGCTCGTCTCGTTCGAACTTGACATTGTATTTTTTCGTTTCGCCGTTGTACTGAACCCAATTGTGGACGGAGGGGCGTCCAACCAAATTGAACAGATCTTTATCCAGGTAAAACAAAATTACGTCGCCGATCACATAACCATCGTAGTTGACCGGCACAAACTGCTTCGCCTTGTCTGGTTCGAAGCCCTTAAAACTATTGATGCCGAGATCGGACAGCAGCTTCAGCGCATCGGGGCCCTGGACATACATGTCGGTCATATGAAACGACTGGTTGTAAAGCACACAAGTCTGCTGCCATGCGCGTTGCTCATCCCGCCAGTTTGAATACTCGGGAGGAACGACTGGATACACATACGGCCCCGTCTGGGAGTTTCTTAGAAGGTTAACGGGGTTGCCTGCCGCTTGTATTAAGTCTTCGAGGGTCTTCGCGCTCACTTTTGCTCCGTTTATAAGTGGATAAGGATCTGTTTTTCCAGCCCGTTCCGGCGAATCTCCGCAGCTGTCACACTCTCCCGGAAAGGTTTCTGGCACGCGCAAGATAAGTGAGCGTCGGAGGGCTGTCAAGGCCATTGTACTGCATCGCCCCTGACATTGCATACATCGAGGCGCGATTATCAACGGGTCTCGCGCGAGTTACTCTGTCAAAGTCACTTAGATAATTCGGCGGTACTTCCTGTATACATATTTATCTTGACAAAGACATCTACGTAGTAGTAAACAGCAGCGCACGAGTACCTTGGGATAAGGGTGGGTACCGCGCACGATCGAAGGTTTTACCGACCTGGAGGGTGGGAAATGGTCAAAGTTGACAGGGCCTCGAAGTACGTCTTCGCAGCACTCGTTGTTCTAACGCTGGCATTACTGCTCCCTAGCTTCACTCAGGCGCAAACCCAAACCGCCACTATTTCTGGTACGGCGACAGACGCGTCTGGCGCAGCCTTGGTGAGCGCGAAGATCACAGCAACTGAAACCGGAACCAACACCTCCCAGTCTTCGACCACCGATCCTCAGGGACGGTACAGAATCGCCGATCTCCCCGTCGGTTCATACACAGTCACGGCATCGTTGAGCGGCTTCCAAACGGTGAACCACACCGGAATCACCTTGACGGTAGGTGCGTCGGTCGTGGTTGATTTCTCGCTGCCCGTCGGACAAGTCACGCAGACTGTAAACGTTGAAGGAAACGTCTCGCAAGTCGAGACCCAGTCCTCCGAAATCTCTGCCCTCGTCGACCCGGCCCAAATGCGCGATCTGCCCCTGAATGGCCGAAACTTCGAGCAACTCATTACGCTGGCGCCGGGCGTCGCTACAGTTCCTGCGGCCGAAAACCTCGCAAACTTCGTGGTCGGGCGCATGTACGGTGCGATGGACAACTACTCGGTTTCGGGTTCGAGGCCTACTGGCCAGGCGTTCTTGTTGGACAACACGGACATTCGGGACTTCTGGGAACATGGCACGGGTTCGGGATACGCCGGTACATCCCTCGGCGTCGAAGCCATTGGCCAATTCCAAATCCTGACCAACACCTATGACACGAAGTTCGCCGGGAACGGCGTGGTAATAAACGCGACTTCACGCTCTGGAACCAACGACTTGCACGGCGGCGTGTACGAATTCTTCCGCAACAACCACTTGGATGCGGCTTCACTTTCTGATTTGGATGCAAGTTTGCTGGCCGAACAGAATGGAAGTTCCGTTTCTGCGCCCCCAGCCTTTACGCGAAATCAGTATGGCGCTGCACTGGGCGGTCCCATCAAGAAAGACAAACTGTTCTTTTTCGGGAATTACGAGGGCCTGCGAGAAAAGCAGCTCAGCACCATTGCCCCGGTTTATATGCCGATGGGTTACGTGATGGATGGCGAGCTGCCATGCAGCCACCTGACTTCTGGCACACCTGGCTGTCCCGCGGATGTCGACCCAACTGCGACTCCGGGAACCGCGGGGAACCCAATCGTGGCCGTTCCGCCCGCTGGTGGCGCGGGAGCAACCCCGCTAGCAATCGCCAACTTGGCGCGCATGACAGATATCATGAAGCTGTACTCTCTCTGCGCGACTTGCGCGTTGAAGACTCCGCCACCTACGGGGAGCCCTTTGGACCAGGGAGGCTATTACATAACGACCATGGCCCCGCCACTCGACACGAATGAGGACTACGCGATGGGCCGTATCGATTATGTCTTTTCTTCGGCGGATTCCATCTTCGGTCGCTATACGTTTGACGATGCCCGGGTGGCCGATCCCCGCGACCCGATGGAAATCTTCGCTGAACATGACTACACGCGAAACCAGTTCCTGACCGTTACAGAGAAGCATGTGGTTTCCGCCACAATGGTCAACCAGTTGCGCTTCGGCTACACGCGCGTCAAAGAGGCTTCTTACGCGCCGTTTCATTTGTCGTCGGCCCAGCTATCGAAGGTTGGCCTAACTTCAGACCCGCTGGATTTTGTGGACGCCAGCGGTTATCCCGATGCAGCATTGCGCCCCGATGGCGACGTGGCTCTCGATGTGGCCGCTGCTTTCGGCATCGATTTCCCGGCGATGGGACCGGATGCCGACCGGCCAGATGACCTGATTCAAAGCAAGTTTAGCGGTGGCGACGATGTTGTCTGGACGCATGGCTCCCACAGCTTCGAACTTGGTGGCTTGGTCTCAAGGGTTCAGACCAATAACGAACAGCTCGCCTATGCGAGCGGCCAGGATTTCATATCGTTTGTCGGCAATGTAACTCCTTATAGCCCCGCTATCCCGTTCGACGATATCGAGGCCACCTTACAAGGCTCCGCGGATT
>JASHRM010000074.1 GCA_030037315.1 Candidatus Acidiferrales bacterium | reverse complement strand
TAGCTGGTGGGTCGCGCTGCTTTCTTTCGGCGAGGGTTGGCACAACAATCACCACGCGCATCCCACGTCCGCGCGTCATGGCCTCACCTGGTACGAAGTCGATCTGAACTGGTACGGCATTTGGACGCTTCAAAAACTCGGTCTCGCGTGGGATGTATATCGCTACACACTTCAATCGGCTAAGACGATGGAAACTGAGGGCGAATCGAATCTCGTCCCGGAAGAAATCGTTCCCGTCCAGCAAGTCGAAACCGATCTGGTTTCTGCGTAGCTTCAACTTAAGATCCAACCGAAGCGGATCCTTCACGGTTCCCCAACGTATTTCCGGATGTTGCCCGATCGCTGGCTGCTCTTGCCGACTGAGTTGACCGATTGACGTACAATTCCTTGTATGCCCATGCGACTCACCGGCCGCAGGAAGGCAATCGCCTTTTTCGTCATTCTGGGCATTTGTCTCGTTACTGCGGCCGTGTTTTTGACTGGCAGCTGGATCATCTTGAATTGGCGCGAACGCGTTCTACTCTTCTTCGGCCTCGTATTTTTTCTGGCGATCATTACCGGACTTATTCTGAACACCGGCTTCCTCGTTCGAGAAATTCGGCGTAATGAGCAGCATGATAGCTTCATCAACGCAGTCACCCACGAACTGAAGACGCCTATCACTTCCGTTCGCCTTTATCTCGAAACTCTCCAACGGCGGGAAGTCGACGAAACGCAGCGTCACAAGTTTTACGACCTGATGCTCGACGATATGGATCGCCTTCGCGGAACAGTCGATCAGGTTTTGAAGGCCGGCGAGGTGGGCTATAAACATGCGCCCCTACACCCGGCGGAAATTGATTTCGGTGCCTTGGTGACCGAATGTATGGATCTCGCCTGCGTGCGGCACCATCTCGATTCTACGGCTCTGCGCTGGCAGCAACCCCTCAACGGCCATCCCATTACGATTCACGGCGATGCCGATGAACTTCGGACAGCGATCGGCAATATTCTCGACAACGCGATCAAATACTCCGGCGATCAGGTCGAGGTCTCGGTGCAAATCGATACGTCGGATGACCAGCGGATCGCCTTGCGTATTCGGGATAAAGGAATGGGAATTCGACCTGCCGAACTGAAGCGTATCTTCAAAAGGTTTTACCGCGTGCCAAACCGGGCTGCGTCGAAAGTGAAAGGCACAGGGCTTGGACTCTTTATCGTGCGCGGCATCGCCCGCGCGCATGGCGGCCGCGTCTTCGCCGAAAGTGGAGGCGAAGCTCGCGGCACCACGATAACTCTGGAATTGCCCAGGAATTTATCGTGAGCCGAGTTCTAGTTGTCGAGGACGAAGCACATCTCGCTGACGGGCTGCGCTTCAATTTGGAAGCGGAGGGCCATTCCGTGCAAGTCGCTGGTGACGGCGAGGGCGCAATCGACCGGCTCTCCGGCAAAAACGATACGTTTGACGCGGTTGTGCTTGATGTGATGCTTCCCGGCATGGACGGCTTTGAAGTCGTATCCGCCCTCCGCAAAGCGAAGAATTATGTGCCGGTGCTGATGCTCACCGCGCGCGGCCGTCCGGAGGACGTCCTTGCGGGCTTCGCCGCTGGGGCGGATGATTATCTGCCAAAGCCCTTCGAGCTCCCGATTTTTCTGGCGCGGCTCCAAGGATTGCTGCGAAGAACTGCCTGGCTGACAAATTCGAAAGTTCCCGAAGGACCGCTGTCCGCTTCTCGGGAAGGCAAAGCCGCGGGAAAAAGCGACGAACGATTTTCCTTTGATGGCAAAACGATTGATTTTGAGACTCTTGAGTTGCGGACTGCGAGCAATACGATTCAGCTCACGCTGATGGAAGCGAAGCTTCTCCGACACCTCATTCGCAATAGCGGAAAGACCGTCTCGCGAAAGTCGATCCTTGAAGATGTGTGGGGACTGCGTGAAGATACCGACACACGCGCGATTGACAATTTCATCGTTCGTTTACGGCGCTATTTAGAAGCAAATCCCTCGAAGCCGCAACATCTGCTGACGGTGCGCGGCGTGGGATACAAGTTCGTCGCGTAGCGCAGGCGGGATTGGCCTCACCAAATAGTTACTTTGCTGCCGTCGTCGCCACCGGTTGTTGAGGTTGTGGCGAATACGCGCGCGTCTCGCCAAACCATGGCACCTTGTCCGGGCCCGTCCACGCATTGATGTAAACCGACTTAAACACCCACTTGCCGTCGCGCTTCACGCAGAAGTTATCCCACGTGCCGATGCCGAAGACGAAGTTGGTACGGTAGTCGACGTTGTACTGGAGGATCGAGAAAAAAGCCTTCACACGTGCGCCTTCGCCTTCGCGCTCGATAAGAAAATGATTGGCGAGATGCTGCCGTCCAATCCACCAGCTCGGACGGTCGTACCAAAGCTCCTCAAACGCCTTGCGCAGCGCTTCGCGGCCTTCTAACTTGCCCTGCCAGAGGTGATCAAGATAGCCATCTTCGGCGAAGCACGCGATCACGGCATCGATATTTCCTGTATCGATACCCCACGCGTATTTTGCGAAGAGTTCTATGATGTCGAGTCGATCCTCGACCGATAATTTTGTGTTCGCATCGGACATGCGAGATTTCCTCCTGCTTGTTTCGGCCGCACGTTCCTGCTCACCGGGCTCCACTTCAGCGCGGAGCATATCACGTATTGTGTGCTGTCCAACGCGACGGAGCGACAACCGCCTGTGCTAGACTATCGCCAGTTATAGGCCCGTAGCTCAGTTGGCTAGAGCGCCACCTTGACACGGTGGAGGTCTGCGGTTCGAGCCCGCACGGGCCTACCATTGCTTCCCACTAACTTCATGTAACCCTTCTCCTAAAAGCGCCGATAAGTGCTTGACAATCAATGTGTCCATTGATGTATTATTATGCAGTCGGATGCATATTCAAGCATCCTAGGAATATGGGCGTACAGAAACGATTCCGGCACGGACAGATTTTGAAGCTGCTGAACGGTCAAGCGGTGGCCAGCCAGGATGAGCTGCGCCGGCGGCTCGGCCATTTGGGTGTTCGCGTCACGCAGGCGACTCTCTCGCGCGATCTTAGGGAGCTGCGCCTGGTGAAAACATCTGCGGGGTATCGCCCGCTGATGACGGCGGCGGAGGAAAGCTCCCCGCTGCCGACGCTCGCCCGTGCCCTGAAGGATTTCCTTTTGGATATTCGTCCAGCCCAGAACATGCTCATCCTGAAAACTCCGCCCAGTGGCGCACAGCCTCTGGCAGCAGCTGTGGACTCCGAACACTGGAAGGAAGTAGCGGGTACGCTCGCTGGGGACGACACAGTCCTCGTGATCTGCTCGTCACGTTCGGCTTGCAACACCGTACATAAACGTGTGGAGGAGATGCTCCGATGAACGACCCGTCGCGGGTCGCCGTCGTCGGAGTGACTGGCTACGCAGGATTCGAGCTGGCCAAGCTCCTTTTGCGGCATCCGCATGTCGAAAAAACCACGTTCTTTCTGCGCGAAAGCCATGCCGATATCCATTGCCTTAGTGAACTTTTTCCGCAACTTCGCGGCTGGGGCGATGCGCCGTGCCGTGTGCTCTCCGTTGATGCGATTGCCTCTAGCGGGGCTGACGTCGCATTCTTATCCACACCGCACGAAGCCTCGCTTGAGCTCGTTCCTCAGCTGCTTGCGGCCAATCCGTCGCTGCGGATCATTGATTTAAGCGGGGCATTCCGATTTGGCCGCGCAGCCACTTTCAGCGAGTGGTACAAGCTTCCCGCACCAGATGCGAAAGCGCTTCGCCTTAGTGTTTATGGTTTGCCAGAACTCTATGCGGATAGGCTCCCAAACGCCCAGGTGGTAGGGAATCCAGGTTGCTACCCCACGTCCGTGATCCTCGGCCTCAGGCCGCTCATCGACGCTGGATGGATCAATACGTCGCGCGGTGTCGTGTGTGACTGCAAGTCTGGCGTAACTGGCGCCGGAAAGGAACCCAAGCGTGATACGCATTTTGTCGAAGTGAACGAAAATTTCCGCGCCTACAATCTTTTTTCACATCGGCACACGCCGGAAGTTTCCGACCATCTCGGACTTGCCTTCGAAGATTTCGTATTTACAACCCATCTGCTGCCTGTTGACCGGGGAATTCTTTCCACGCTGTATGTTTGGCTCCAGTCTCCGCGTCAGGCACACGAAGTTGAGGCGCTTTTCCGGGATTTTTACGCAGGGCGGCCGTTGGTCCGCGTGATGACGGCGGGAAAATTGCCAGAACTGCAGTATGTCACGCATACAAATTTCTGCGACATTGGGTTTGCATTGGATTCAACTGGCGATCGGCTGATCGTGGTTTCGTGCCTGGACAACCTTGGAAAAGGCGCGGCAGGGCAAGCGGTACAAAACTTCAATGGGATGCTCGGTTATCCGGAAACGGCGGGATTGTTATGAGAATGGTCGTCAAGATCGCAGGAGCGCTGCTCGAACACGACGAAGACGTGCAGAAGCTGGCGCGGCAAATCACCGAACTTGCCAGGGCCGGGCATGAACTTCTCGTCGTTCACGGCGGCGGCAGGATTTTTACGGCCACTCTGGCTCGCATGGGCATCACGAGTCGGTTCGTCAATGGTTTGCGGGTCACCGATCGCGAGACGAGAGATGCAGCCATCATGGTCTTCGCCGGACTGCTCAACAAAAAGCTGGCTGGCGCGATCTCCCTCGCGGGACAACCGGCGGTGGGCATTAGCGCGGCCGATGCCGCCTCTTTTCTGGCTGAGCCGCTCCAGGTTGATGACCACGAGGGCGGGCTGGGCTTCGTCGGCTATTTGACCGAGGTAAATGTCGATTTCCTGCGCTCGCTCTGGCGCGAAGGGATCGTTCCTGTTGCGTCCTGCATGGGCCTCGGTGCGGATGGAGAGCTCTACAACATTAATGCGGACCACATGGCCGCCGCAGCCGCGGAGTTTATTCGCGCCGACCGCTTGATTTTTCTCACCGATGTTGCCGGCGTGCTCGATGGCGAGAAAGTTCTTCGTGCGGTGCGTGGCACCGAAATCGAAGATTTGATTCGCCGCAACAAAGTTTCCGGCGGAATGATCCTGAAGCTCGAAGCCGCAAAGCGAGCCCTCGCTGGCGGCGTGGCCGAAGTGCGTATCGTGGGCGGCACGCAGCCGCGGGCGCTGGCAAGCGCTGCAAGTGGAATGCGCGGCCCGGGAACGCGAGTGCTGCCCGTAATGCGCACCAGCGCGAAAGCCGCACATGGAGCGGCTCAATAACATGCCTACGAAGAAAGCCGCAAAAGGCAGGAAATTATCGCCGGTGAAGATTGTCGCGGAAGAATCGCGCTACATGCTGAAAACGTATCGGCGTCCGCCCATCGTTTTCACGCATGGCCGGGGATGCCGCCTCTACGATTCCCAGGGACGCGAGTATCTCGACTTTCTTGGCGGAATCGCAGTGAATGCGCTCGGCTATGCCCATCCGCGCATTGTGAACGTGATTCGGCGCGAGGCTGGCCGCGCGACGCACGTTTCGAACCTGTTTCACAACCCTTACCAGGCGCCGTTGGCTCATAAGCTGGCGCAATGGTCTGGACTCGATCGCGCATTCTTTTGCAACAGCGGCAGCGAAGCGATTGAAGGCGCGCTCAAGCTCGCCCGCGCCTACTCGCATTCGAAGCCGGCCAACGGTTCGTTGAAAAAGACGCGCATACTCGCGCTGGAAAACTCATTTCACGGCCGCACAATGGGTGCGGTCTCCATCACCTGGACCGCAAAGTATCGCGAACCATTTGAACCACTCATCTCCGATGTTGATTTTGTGCGATTCAACGATGTCTCGGATCTCGACGCGAAATTCGATGAAACGGTGTGCGCCGTCGTAATTGAACCCATCCAAGGTGAAGGCGGCATCTATCTGGTCAGCGAAGAGTTCTGGCAGCGCGCACGCACGCTCACGATTGACCATGATGCGGCTCTGATCGCCGACGAAATTCAGGCCGGCCTGGGGCGCACTGGACGGAAGTTCGCCTATCAGAGATTCACTTCACTGCCGGACATCGTCACGGTTGCCAAACCCCTTGGCGGCGGTCTTCCGTTGGGTGCGTTCATTGCCAGCGAAAAGTTCGCTTCCGTGATGCACCCGGGCATGCACGGCTCCACGTTCGGCGGCGGTCCCCTAGTCTGTGCCGCGGCGCTTGAATTTCTCACCGTTGTGGAAAAAGAAGACCTATTCGCAAATGTTCGCGCCCGCGGAGCCGAGCTGCGCGCAGGCCTTGAGAAACTCGCCGCGAAATTTGATTTCATCCGCGAGATTCGCGGCGAGGGCCTGATCATCGGCATCGACCTGTCGATCGATGGCGCTCCTTTCGTAACTGAGGCCCTGCGCCAGGGCTTGCTCATCAACTGCACTCACGAACATATACTTCGCTTGCTTCCGCCATTCATCGTTCGGACGAAGGACACAGCTGAATTTCTGGTGAAATTTGAAAAGATCCTTGCCAGCGGCGGTAAAGCCGCTGCCAAGACCCCTTCGACTGCTGTTACGAAAGCCCAAGCTGAAGCAGCGGCCCAGCCGTTCGCTCTGGCTGCTGCGAGGTAAACATGAACGGAACAACCACGACCCTTGCACTAAAGCGCGACCTTCTCACGGGCACGGAATGGAGTCCGAAGCAGTTGCGCTCTTTCTTCGGCCTCGCCGCCGATATGAAGGCCCATCCGGACCGCTACCGCAACGCGCTTGCGGGCAGCGTATTTGTTCTAATTTTCGAGAAGCCATCGTTTCGCACACGAGTGACGTTTGAAACCGGCATTGCGAACCTCGGCGGCTCTTCGATCTTCCTCGATCACACAGCCTCGCGCCTCTCCGAGCGCGAACCTGTTCGGGACATCGCCAAAAATCTCGAGCGCTGGGTTCAGGGGATCATCGCGCGCGTTTTCGCTCAGGAAACTCTCGAGGAGTTGGCTGCGAACGCCAACGTTCCCGTCATTAATGCGCTTTCAGACAAATTCCATCCGTGCCAGGTGCTGGCCGATTTCTTCACGCTTGAGGAGCGCTTCGGCAATCTGCGCGGGCTAAAATTCGCGTATGTTGGCGACGGGAACAACATGTGTCATTCGCTGCTGAATATCGGCGCACGAGTGGGGGCGCACGTTCGAGTCGCTACTCCTGCGGGTTATGAGCCCGATCCGGCAGTGGTTGCCGAGGCAAAACGGGCCGCACGCGAGACGCGCGCCAAAATCGAAATCTTCTGTTCGCCCGAGGAAGCCGTTGCCAATGCCCAAGCCGTCTACACAGACGTCTGGGCGAGTATGGGCCAGGAAAACGAAGCCTCTGCTCGCGAGGTTGCGTTTGCGGGTTATCAAGTGAATGAGGCGATGCTTGCCCACGCCGCGCCGGATGCAGTCTTCATGCACTGCCTGCCCGCACATCGCGGCCTTGAGGTTTCTGACGGAGTCATCGATTCGCCTCGTTCAATCATTTACGATCAGGCCGAGAATCGCCTCCACGTCCAAAAAGCAATTTTGCACACCTTGCTCGTTTAAGGAGAATCCGTTGCCGAAAAGAGTTGTTCTGGCGTATTCCGGGGGACTCGATACCTCCATCATCATCCCCTGGCTGAAAGAGACCTATGGCTGTGAAGTGATCGCCATGATTGGCGATCTCGGCCAGCAGGAAGATCTGGAAGCAGCGCATAAAAAGGCTCTCGCCACAGGCGCCAGCGCTGCCTATATCGAAGATCTCCGCGAGGAATTTATTACCGGCTATATCTGGCCAACGCTACGGGCTGGTGCCGTCTACGAACACAAATACCTGTTGGGAACTTCGTTTGCCCGGCCGCTGTTGGCAAAGCGTCAAGTTGAAATTGCAAAAAAAGTCGGGGCGGACGCTCTCGCCCACGGTTGTACCGGCAAGGGTAACGACCAAGTGCGTTTCGAGCTGGCTGCGAAAGCGCTTGCACCCGGGCTCTCGATCATCGCTCCCTGGCGCGAATGGAAGATCAATTCGCGTGAAGATGCAATCGCGTACGCACGCGAACATAAAATTCCGATCGAGCAAACGACCAAGAATATTTACAGCCGCGATCGCAACATCTGGCACTTGAGCCATGAAGGTGGCGTGCTCGAAGATCCCGCGAATGCTCCCGAAGAGTCCATGTGGCAGTGGATCGTCTCTCCCGCGAAGGCCCCGGAACAGCCAACCGCTGTCGAGATTGGATTCGAGGCCGGTACTCCGGTATCCGTAAACGGGAAGAAACTTGCACCCCTCGCACTGATCGAAGACCTCAACAAAGTTGCCGCGGCGAATGGCGTAGGCCGCATGGACATTGTCGAAAATCGTCTCGTCGGTATGAAGTCCCGCGGCGCCTATGAGACTCCCGGGGGAACCCTGCTGGTGACAGCGCATCGCGAACTCGAATCCCTCTGCCTGGATCGTGAAACCGCTCACTACCAGCAGCTTCTCTCTCTTCGCTATGCCGAAATGGTTTATTACGGCATGTGGTTCACCCCGCTGCGCGAGGCGCTTGACGCATTTTTTAAAACGTCCCAACAGAGGGTCACAGGTTCCGTTGGCCTTTCGCTGTTGAAAGGCACCGTGAACGCCACTTCGCGCAAGTCTCCGTTTTCCTTGTACCGGCCCGGTTTAGCTAGCTTCAGCATGACCGGCTACAACCCGAAAGACGCCGAAGGCTTCATCAATCTCTTCGCCTTGCCGATCACCGTCCCGCTTGAGGCCGGCGCGCGATGAGCGCACCGGAAGAACAAAAGATGTGGGGCGGGCGCTTTGAGCGCGCGCCCGACGCTTCGTTCTACGAGTTCGAGCGCTCCTGGCAATTCGATCGCCGCATGCTCCCGCAGGAGCTTGCCCTCGATCGCGCCTGGGCGCGAGCGATTGCCAAGGCTGGCGTTCTTACGGACCAGGAAAGCGACAAACTCGTTGCAGCTCTCGATGAGATCGAAAAGCGGGCGAAATCTGACTCAGCTTGGCTCGATGCCTCGAAAGCCGAAGATGTCCATCACTTCGCCGAAACCGCGCTGATTGAGAAACTCGGGCCGCTTGGCGCCAAACTCCACACGGGCCGCAGCCGCAACGAAATGGTGGCCACTGAATTTCGCATGTACGTGAAGCAGGCCCTGCTGGAGATTCTCAACGCAGTCCGCTCCCTTCTGAGGGCCGTCTCATCGCAGGCGAAAGCACATCTCGGAACCCCGCTTCCCGGCATGACGCACATGCAGCGCGCGCAACCTCTTCTTCTTTCCCACTGGCTGCTCGCGCATGGTGAAGCGTTTTATCGCGACGCGCAGCGGCTTGTCGCGGCCATTGCGTTTGCGGATTCTTGCCCGCTTGGTTCCGGGGCATTGGCCGGCTGCGCCTTCCCTCTCGATCGCAAAGGCATCGCCCAGGATCTCGGCTTCGCGCGCGTCAGCACCAACAGCCTAGACGCCGTTAGCGACCGCGATTTCGTGCTCGATGCGCTTTTTGCGCTTGCCACGCTGGCCATGCATCTGTCGCGCCTCTCGGAAGACATGATTCTGTTCGCGTCCACCGAGTTCGGCTTCATCGAACTGCCGGATGAGTACTCGACAGGTAGCAGCCTGATGCCCCAGAAGAAAAATCCGGATGCATGGGAGTTGATTCGCGGAAAAACCGGGAGAATTTACGGAGCGCTTTTCGCGCTTTTGACCACTTGCAAAGGCCTGCCATCAAGCTATCAGCGCGATCTACAGGAAGATAAGGAACCGTTCTTCGAAGCTCATGATCAGGTGCTGGCGATGATGCGTATTGCAGGCGCCGCTCTGTCCGCCACGAAATTCCGCGAAGCGCGGCTGCGCGAAGCAGCGCAGGATCCGACGCTGGTCGCCACAGAAGTGGCCGATTATCTTGTCGCTCAGGGCCTACCCTTTCGCGACGCGCACGAAATCGTGGGCAAGGCGCTGCGCGCTGCTGAAAAAGAGGGCAAATCGATTCGTGAAATGCCGATTGCCAAGCTAAAAGAATTGTCACCTGCGTTCGGACCTGAGCTGTCAACTGTGCTCACGCTGGAATCTGCTCTCGCGCGGCGCAGCGTGATCGGCGGCACCGCGCCCGGTGCTGTCCGTGCGGCGATGGAAGATTTTGATTCGCGCCTCGCTGCGCTTGAAAAAAACTCCTGATGCCCGCCCTAATCACGCAATGAACCCGCATCTTTCCGCCGCTGATGTTCCAGCCGGATTCACCTTCGCCGCAACTCATTGCGGATTAAAACGCGCGCGGCTCGATCTGGGTATTCTGGTGACTGACGCTCCCGCAACCGCAGCCGCTGTTTTCACGACCAATCAAGTCTGCGCAGCGCCCGTAGTTGCCTCGCGCGAGCACATAAAAAAATCCCGCGCTCGAATGCGGGGGATCATCGTCAATTCCGGCAATGCGAATTGCTGTACCAGCGAAGACGGCTACCCGGCATCCATTGCCACAACATCGCAGCTCGCCGCCGAACTTCGCGTAGATCCATCGCAGATTCTTGTTTGCTCCACCGGGGTGATTGGCGCTCCGTTGCGCGTCGAAAAGATCCTCGCTGCGGTGCCGCACCTCGCGCTAATGCGCACTGCCGAACCCGGTGCATTCGAGGAATTTGCGCGCTCGATTATGACCACTGATACGGTTCCGAAATGGGCCACGGCACGCTGCCGCATCGGCGGCAAGCCCGTTCGCCTGCTCGGTTGCGCGAAGGGATCGGGCATGATCCAACCGAACATGGCCACGATGCTCGCGTTTATTGCGACAGATGCAACCATCGCGCCGGTTCCCCTGGATTGCGCGCTGCGTGATGCCGTCAAGCGCACATTCAATTCGATTAGCGTCGATGGTGACACCTCCACGAATGACACAGCTGCGATTTTGGCCAACGGTCAATCCGGCGCGCGGAGGATTTCCACTGCTTCCGGACGCGACTATCTGAATTTTTCTAAGGCGCTTGAGAGCATCTGCAAGTCGCTTGCGCTTGCCATTGTCGAAGATGGAGAAGGCGCTGGACGCCTTATCGAAATACAGGTTTACGGGGCGCCCTCAGAAAACGCCGCGAGGCAAGTAGCGCGCACGATCGCAAACTCTCCCCTGGTCAAAACGGCTGTGGCTGGCGCCGATCCAAATTGGGGCCGCATTCTCGCCGCTGCGGGACGCTCTGGCGTCAAATTCGATCCGGCTCGCGCGAATATCTGGATTGCCGGCGTGCCGGTGTGCCGCGGCGGGCGCGAACGGAGTTTCGATGAACGCTCAGTGCACGAGAAGATGCTGGCCAAGCAAGTTCCCATTCGTGTCGATCTAAATTCCGGCCAAGCCTCAGCACAGTTTTGGACCTGCGATTTCACCGTCGAGTATGTCCACATCAATTCCAGTTATCGAACATAGCGCGATAAACACCAGTCGCCACCCGCTCCATCTGATCCTAGTCGCCGAAGCCTTAAGGTTGACTGCCGATCTGAGTTGCCGCAAGATGCTCGTTGAGTCGCTGGGGTGCTCGCTTCGGCCCCGAGTCGCTGGCATCGGAATCGCCCGCGGGCCTAAATCCTGCCTCTTCCAGCTTCGCGAGATGCGTTGGCCGTCGTTGTTCGCGCAGGGGAGGAACCGTGAAGAAACTGTATGTGGGCAATTTGCCGTTTAAGGCTACGGAAGAGGATGTGACCGCGTTATTTGCGGAAGCTGGTGTACAGCCGGATTCATTGACCCTTCTGCGCGATCGATTCACGGGCCAGCCTCGCGGATTCGGTTTTGCGGAAATTCGCGATGATGCCGAGGCCGAAAAAGTGATCGCTGCGCTGAATGGAAAGGAATTTATGGGCCGAGCCCTCGTTGTCAATGAAGCCCGTCCCCAGCAGCGTGAGGGCGGTGGTGGCGGAGGCCGGGGAGGTTATGGTGGCGGAGGCGGGCGTGGCGGGCATGGAGGCGGCGGTGGACGCGGTGGCGGAGGCCGCGGCGGCTATGGTCGCGACCGCGATCGGTAGCCCTCGCCTGCAGCTTTTGTTCCCTTAGCGGTGCGCGGCGACGAAGAGCAGTGCGGAAATTTCACGCGACGGCCGTACTGCTCTGTCCTTCACGCAATCCTGTAGGTTCGGCCGCGTGCACTTGCCCATCGGTGTAAGCAAACCGCTGAACCGTAATTCCGCGGATTCCTTGATCGATCAAACCAGGGACATCCAACCCATTCTCCGCTTCGGCCAACTGTTTTGCGCTGCCATACAGCTCGGGACTGCGCGGCAGAAAAACCGGACAGCAGTCATGAAACGGTTCTGACGAAATATCGTACGTGCCGATTTTCCGCGCAGTGGCTAGGATTTCCGTCTTGTCAGTGCCGATCAGAGGGCGGAAGACCGGCATCGTCGCGACCGCATCAATCGCCGCCAGATTTCGCAACGTCTGCGACGCAACCTGTCCCAGACTGTCTCCGGTAACGAGCGCAAGGCTGCGAGATCGCCGCGCGATCAGCTCGGTAATCTTCAGCATCATTCGCCGGTACAGCAGGACACGCAGTTTTTCCGGCGCATACCGCACGATCTCTCGTTGTATTCCATCAAACGGCACTCGGTACAGCTTGGCGCGAAATTGATACGGCACAAGTGTCCTTACAAGTCCGCTCGCTACATGCAGCGAGGATTCCCCGGGACGGGCGCCCGTGCCGTAAAAGTGCACGAAATTCAGATGAGATCCTCGTTTGATCATGTGATACGCGGCAACGGCCGAATCAAATCCACCGGAAAGCAGGCAAGTCATCCGGCCTGCCGTATTTGGCGGCAATCCGCCGGCGCCAGGAATTTTCTGCGCGTAGACGAGCAGAGGACCCGGTGTAACTTCGATTCGGCACGTGACCTCGGGGTGCTTCAGGTGCACGCGAACATCGCGGCCCTGACCGTGCAGTTTTTGCAGCAGATAGCGTCCGACAGCGGACTCTATCTCCATGGCGGAATGTGCAAACGTCTTGTCACTCCGCTTCGCGCGCACAGCGAAAGTAGCAAACGCAAGAGGTCCAATCTCATCCCAGGCCGCACGGCACAGTGCCTCCATCTCACGTTCGGCAGGCCGGGCGACCGCATAATAGGCCACGCCGAATACGCGCTCCACCCGCCGAAGCGCCTCGTCCAGTAAAGCCGCGTCACCCAAACGCACCAGAAAGCGGTCACCAGGTTGCTCAATCCGTTCAATTGAGATTCCTTGCAAACTCTGGCGCAAAGCCGTAAAGAGCTTGCCGAGGAAGAAACGGCGATTGCCGCCCTTGAGCCAAAGCTCGTGGTAATGCACGACGATAACAGGATTGCTCATATGCGTCTGAGTGACTGGAAGTATATCAGCCGGCAAGCCGGACCGCCGATCGTAGGGAAGCGGCACGGCCAGGTGTGGCCGCCTGGCCGATTTCAAGCACCTTGACTCTTACGCACAAGGCACTAACTCAAAGGAAACAGTGCGTCTTACATCACAACTTTCCACAAAACGCAGGGTTACAATCTGCATGGTTGCAGCGTCTATAAATACGGCAGACGGATTCAGATTTTTTGATACCCGGGGTTGGAATTTAGCATCCAAACGGTGATCGTAGGCAGGCGACGGAGGCCGATGATGTGGAACCGCCGAGACTGGGCCGAGTTTTTCAACATCGTAACCAAGCGCAGCGGTATGCGCCGCCCCCTGCGCCCTGTTGACCGCTCCACGTTGAATCGCCTTGTCCCGGCCGAAGGTTATAGCCTCGCTGAACTAGATGATGCTGGCCTAAGCGTCGAACAAGCCGAGTTTCTCGGTCTACCCGTCGATGCCGGTCGCGTGGGCTCTTACGGTCCTAATGTGTCCAGCCTTCGCGAGTTTCTCCGTGCCACGCGGGCCGGATTCTAAGCGCCCCCTGCGGAGAGCGCTCGGCACCCAATTTCATTCCTCGCAAATCCGGCGCTTTTTCTGCTTTTCCATTGCGCACCGTCAGCGAAGTCCTTACTTTATAAACTCGTCTTGCCGCTCAAGGACATATCCGTGAAAAAGATTCGCATCGTTCAGTTTGGCGTTGGCCCGATTGGCGCATTGATCGTTCGCTTGATGCGAGAAAAAGCCTCGATTGAGATCGTCGGCGCGATCGACAAGGATCCCGCAAAAGCCGGCCGTGACCTCGCCGAGGTCGTGGGCGCGGCCGACGGTCCCTGGAATATTCCCGTATACGCCGAACCACGAAAATTGCTGGAAAACTCTGTCGACGTTGTCATGCACACGACTTCTTCTCATCTGTCGAATGTGATGGGGGAACTTCTTGAGTGTCTCTCTGCAGGCTGCTGCCTGGTCTCAACCTGCGAAGAGCTGGCCTACCCGTTTCGCAAATATCCCGAACTGGCCGCGAAACTCGACTTAGCCGCTAAAGAAGAAGGCGTCGCGCTGGTAGGCGCCGGCGTGAATCCCGGATTCGCCATGGACAAGCTCGTCTTGACTCTCTCCGCAGCTTCGCAGCGAATCGACTGGGTCAAGGCTGTCCGCATTGTCGACGCCTCAAAGCGCCGCCTGCCGCTGCAGAAAAAGATCGGAGCCGGCATGACTCCGGACGAATTCCGCGCCCAGGTCGCGGCCGGTGCAATCAAACACCACGGTCTGCCGGAGTCTGTTGCCATGGTCGCCGATGCTCTGGGATTCACGCTCGATGAAATTTCCGAGACGATTCATCCAATCGTTGCGGAAGAAGCCATTAAAACCGAATTCCTGACGGTCGCGCCCGGCCAAGTTGCCGGAGTGCACCAAATCGCTCGCGGTACCGATGAAGGGAAAGACAAAATCTTTATGGAGTTGCAAATGTACGTCGGCGCCAAGGAGCCCGCGGACAGCGTGGAGTTGGTCGGTCAGCCGAATCTGAAGCTAACGATTCCCGGTGGCACCCATGGCGATATCGCTACGGCCGCGATTGCCGTCAACGTCATTCCCGCAATCGTGGCCGCCCCGGCAGGGCTGCGCACGGTTCGCGATCTTCCGCTCAGTTTCTTTCCAACCGGCCGCCTCGCATAGCCTCTTCTATGCCCAACTGTATCCTTGAGGTTCGATCGGCAGAGAGCGAATCCGCTTGCCGCTGGCCGTGAAAATCGCGTTTGTGATAGCCGGAATCATCGGCGGAAGAGCCGGCTCGCCGAGCCCTGTCGGCGGATTGTCTGACTTCACAAAGAAAATGTCGATTTCCTTTGGAGCCTCCGTCAGCCGCAGAGGCGGGTATTGGTGGAAATTGCTCTGCACGGCGCGGCCCTTATCAATCGTGATCTCGTAGCCCATCGTGTGGCTCATGCCCTCGATCACCGCACCCTGCGAAATATTCTGTGCGGCTCCCGGATTGATGGCGCCCACGCTGCCGATGTCGCCGACAACCCAAGCCTTGTTGACGCGGATAGCGTTGTCTTTTGACACGTGCACTTCGGCGACTTCGGCGAAATAGCCGCGGTGCGAAAAGTGAAATGCCACGCCCATAGCGGTGTTCGCCGGCAATTTAGTCTTGCCCCAGCCTGAGCGCTCGCCAACCGTCGTGAGAACTTTCGCCATACGCGGCCCATCGAAGGCCACGGGTGCAAAGGCTACCGGCGTTCCCGGTGGCGGAGCGGCCGGCGGCAGAGGAGTCTGCGCGAGCAGATCGAGACGGAACTGCAAAGGGTCTCTCCCAGCCGCGTGCGCGAGTTCGTCGATGAAAGACTGCATCACGAACGCGATCGCGTTGCTCCCAGGCGCACGCATTGCTCCCATCGGAACGCCGCTGGGCATCATCGATGCCAATTGCGAGAAATTCGGAACAAACCGCGATGGAAATTCCTCGCCGGAAAGGCCTGCACTCTGCGCGAAACGCCCATTCTCGCCAAACGTAACGAAGTGGTTGCGCCACGCAACGATTTTGCCGCTTGCGTCCACTGCACCTTTCAGATTGTGATACCCGGCCGGGCGATAGAAGTCGTGCCCCATGTCCTGCTCGCGCGTCCAGAGAAGCTTTATCGGCACACCAACCTGCTTGGCGATATAGGCAGCCTCGACCACGTAGTCGTTGGTCAGGCGCCGGCCGAACCCGCCGCCAATCCGTGTGAGGTGGAGAGTGATGTCTTTCTGCGAGATGCCCAAAGCGGCAGCCGCCTGCGCGACGCCGCCGGACGGAATCTGGCTCGGCGCCCACAGCTCCAGCTTGCCGTCCTTGAATGAGGCCGAGCAGTTCATGGGCTCAAGCGGCACATGCGAAAGGAACGGATAGCTGTAGGAGGCTTCGACGACTTTCACGCCCAGGCCTGCAAAGACCGCTTCAGCATCGCCGTCTTTGCGCAATGTCTGCCCCGGATCCTTTTTTGCGAGGTCTTCAGCGGTCGCATTGTAAGTGTCTGTTCCCTGCTTCGCAGTCGGACCTTCGTCCCAAACAACTTTTAGAACATTGTCGCGAGCATGGCGCGCCTGATACCAATAATCGGCAACGATCGCCACGCCACCAGCGAGCGCGCTTGGATCAGGACCCGGCTCGACGACGAACGCGTAACGAATTCCCGGCTGTGTCTTGATCTCGTCGAGATTGGCGCTCGAAACTTTGCCGCCGAAGACTGGGCATTTCTCGAAATTTGCGTACAGCATGCCAGGCATCGTGTGGTCGATGCCGAAAAGCGGCTTGCCGCTGACGATTTTCTTGATGTCAGGATTCGCCTGAGTGTGCCCGATGATCCGGTAATCCTTCGGATCCTTCATTTTGAGCGTTTTCGGATCTGGAACCGGCATCGACGCCGCCTTGGCGGAAAGCTCGCCATAGCTCGCTGTGCGCTTGCTGCCTTCGTGGTGCACATGGCTCGGCGAGGTGGTGCATTCCGATGCTGGCACGCCCCAATTTTCAGCAGCGGCGGCAATAAGCATTGCGCGACATTGTGCGCCCAGCTGCCGCATGGGAACCCAATTCGTTGGCGTGGCAGTGCTGCCTCCCGCAATCTGGGACCCATATTTTTCCGGAATCAAGTCGGCCTGCTCGATCTCAACGGCATTCCAATCCGCATCGAGCTCTTCGGCGATAAGCATCGGCAGCATGACTTTCACACCCTGCCCAATTTCAGGATTCTTCGCCATGATCGTGATCGCTCCATCAGGCGCGATCGTAATGAATGACGCAGGCAGCAGTGTCACCGGCGGTCCAAACTGCGGCAGCGCGGGAGCCGCGAGTGCCTTTTCGAGCGGCTCGATGTAATAGGCGAGCATCATGCCGCCGCCGGCGATTACGGACGCGCGAAGAAATGATCGGCGGCTAACCATTGTCTTTTCCATGGGACCTCCCTGCTCAGTCTCGTTCGTACTGCGTTTTCGTTCCTCGCTCGATACGCGCGCGCAACTTCACGAATGAGCTGCGGCAGCGGGAGCTTTCGCCGATTGCTTGGCGGCGATTTCCGATGCGCGATGAATTGCCTTGCGGATGCGAAGATAGGTGCCGCAGCGGCAGATGTTGCCGTCCATCGCAGCATCGATGTCGGCGTCAGTCGGGTGGGGATTCTTAGCAAGCAGTGCCGAGGCGGACATAATCTGCCCGGCTTGGCAATAGCCGCACTGCGGGACATCGATTTCCTCCCACGCCAGCTGCACGGGATGAGTGCCGTCGGCGGAAAGGCCCTCGAGCGTTGTGACATGCTTTCCGGCGGCGTTTTGAATTGCGGTGGTGCACGAGCGCGTCGCTTCGCCGTTGATGTGCACCGTGCAGCAGCCGCAAAGAGCCATGCCGCAGCCGTACTTCGTGCCATGAAGGCCGATCACGTCGCGAATCACCCAAAGCAAAGGCGTGCCTTCGGGCACGTCCACGGTATGGGGTTCGCCGTTCACGGTCAGCTTGTAAGCCATGGGTTGACCTCCGAAATAAATCGGAAACGCCAAGAACGGTAGCTCACCGCCTGCATGGTGTCAATTCGTGTCAGTGCGATTCCGCTCGATACGCAGCCAGAAAGACCCTATACGAATTGCTGTGTTTTGAATCACATACACCATTCGTACCATTGCCAGACACGTTTCGGACCGCCAAGCTCAAGCGAACGGCGAGGGTGCTTTTGGAGGCGGCCGTGGTCACCCAGGCAATCAGAAAATTGTGGACGTTAATGGCAGCGATTTCTCTGGTCCTAGTCGCTTATGGCTATGCCTCGGCGCAGGACGAACGCTCCAGTCCCCAAGCACAAATGTCGCTGGGGGATATCGCGCGGGCCGTGCGGGCGCAGAAACAGAACGAGCCGAAGGCGGCACGGGTAATCGACGACGATAATCTTACGAGAAGCGGATCCGGAATCAGCGTGGTCGGGTCTTCTGCTGTCGGATCGTCGGCCGAATCGAGATCCACGGGTGCATCCGGCGGCAAGGTCATCCTCCTTGATTTTTGGGCGTCGTGGTGCGGACCTTGTCGGCAATCGGTTCCGGATTTGAAGCAACTGCAAAAAGTATTCAGCCCCGATCAAATAGAACTAGTCAGCATCAATGAAGATCGCAACGAAAGTGCTGGTCGCAGCTTCGTCGCACAGAACGACATGACCTGGGAACAGCAATTCGATTCCGCGGGAGAAACCGCACGGCAGTATCGCGTGAATGCTTACCCAACTTTTATTCTTACCGATGAAAGCGGCAACGTGCTCCAGAGATTCGTAGGTGAGGACCCCAATGAGCCTCTGGCAGCGCGTATTGCGCCGTATATGAAGATCACCTCGAAGAAGCAGCTGTGAGGCGGAAGTTGTTCTCGCTAAATCGCGTTCTTGCCCATTTGATCCGCGATGTACTCGGACTGGCGCAGGGCGAGCGCGACGATCGTTAGCGTGGGATTCTCTGCTCCACTCGAAACAAACTGGCTGCCGTCCGACACGAACAGATTTTTCACGTCGTGCGCTTGCCCGTGGGAATTCACCACGCCATCGCGCGGATTCGCTGACATCCGATTCGTGCCCATATTGTGTGTCGATGGGAACGGCAGCCGGTGTATGGTACGCTTCGCTCCGATCGACTCAAAAATAGCGTCAGCTTGCCGCATGCCGTGATTCTGCATGGCTAGATCGTTCTCGTGGTCGTCGACGTGGACATTGGGTATGGGCACACCGAACTTGTCTTTGCGATCCGGATGCAACGTGACGCGATTGTTCTCGCGCGCCAAATCCTCGCCAATGATCCAAACACCCGCCAGATTCACGTAGCTATCGACCCAGGACGCGCGCTCCCGTCCCCAGCCTCCGGGCACAAGATTCTGTGCAAAGCTCGGCAATCCTTGCGGAAGTGTTTCGAGATTGTAGCCGCCCGCAAATCCGCGCTTCGTGTTGAGTCCTGCCTCGTCCATCACGATGCCGCCATTCGCGGTGCCGCGGTACATGTGCACGGGCTTTCCGAAATCCGCGAATACAAGCGCGGTCGTGTGCCGCATGTAGTTTCGGCCGACTTGCCCTGAAGAATTTGCGAGTCCCTGCGGAAACATATTCGACGAGGAATTGAGCAACAGTCGCGGGCTTTCAATCGAATTTCCGGCCACACAGACAATGCGTGCCCTTTGCCGCTGAACTGCTCCGTTGCGGTCGGCATACACCACGCCCGTTACTTTGCCGTGCGCGTCGTGTTCTATGCGAAGTGCCTGCGATTCCGCGCGGACTTCGCATTTGCCCGTTGCTTCGGCCTGTGGAATCTCCGTGTAGAGAGCCGACCACTTCGCCCCGAAAGTGCAGCCTTGCACGCAGAATCCCGCCTGTTGGCATCCCGCGCGGCCGTCGCGCGGCACTGGGTTGATAGCCAGATTCGCCGTCCAATATTTCGAGTATCCGATGTTCTTTGCGCCCGCAAAAAGCACTTTGCAGTGATTGCTTGCGGGAAGGCGCGGGATTCCGTGCGTGCCCGTCACCCCAATGCGTGATTCCGCGCGGTCGTAATACGGCTCCATTTCTTTCAGGTCAACCGGCCAATCCATCAGGTTCGCGCCGGAGATCGCGCCGTAACGCGTGCGCGTCTTGAATTCGTGCTCTTGGAATCTCAGCGCCACTCCGCCCCAATGCACGGTAGTGCCGCCGACCAGCTTGCAAGTCCAAGACGGAAGGTCAGGCGATGTTTTCGCCACGTACCACGATCCCGTCGCCGTGCGCGGGTCAAGCCATGTAAATAGGCTGAACATCCCGTCTTCATCGTTGCGAAAATCCGTAATTTCGACGCGCTTGCCCGCTTCGAGAACAACGCACGAGATTCCTTTGCGCGCAAGCTCATTCGCAATCGTGCCGCCGCCGGCTCCGGACCCGATAATCACGACGACCGATGAATCGTTCAGATTGAAGTTCGCAGGCATTGGACCTCAGAGCCAGTTGATGTCATCGAAACCGCGGCGCAAATAACCGCCTTCTGCGGACGAAGGCCCTTCATAGCCGAATTTCGGCCAAACATCGGGATTGTTGTAAAGACCAACCACCGCGTCACCGTAAACTTTGTTGAAAAATGGCTGATTTTCAATCTGCTTGATGATCGCAATGCGCTTATTTTCCTCCGCCACGTCCGCGTATGGTTTGTTTGCAGCGGCCAGCGCAAGGCGATCAAGCTGCGCCACGCCAGCGGACACAATTCGAAATGTAGATGGGTCTTTGGAAGCTTCGGCAAGTGTAGCCGCGACGGCTCTGTGATAATAAGAATCATCCAAACGGTCGTGCGGAAAAAGATCGCGCGCGAATCTGACCAGCGTGCGAACCTGTTCGGGACTCAGCTCGGCGGTCTTCGCATCCCCTGTTCCCTCAACCTCCGCGAAAACATCTCCGTGACTCGCCGCGACGGCGGCCACCGTCGTGGCGCTGCCCGCTAAAAACCCCCGCCGCGAAAACCTCCGCGTCCAGTTCAACAGCTTCATTGCTCCCCCCGTTCGCAACACTATAGGACGCCGCTCTGCAAATGGCCAGTCGCCATGCAAAGGTCTGACGCCTCCGGAGCCGAAAGCCAGTACCACTCCACCGTCGAGCGCCGATCGATCAATTTCGTCTCTCTGCTTATAAAACTAAGAAGCGGCGTGCCCCATCGTCGCGGTTTTTGCGACGGTGGGACTCTTTGGTTCCCTGTCTTCGTCTAGCAGCCTTCCGATTCGCCCCCCGTACCGATTCTTTACGCCAACCAGGTCCTTGCAATCCCGCTGGCAGATATTTCGCGTCGAGGAGGAAGCACAATTTGAAACTGCAACACGACGAGAGAACGGAGAGAAGGAGAAACACAATACTCAAAGCACAAAGGAATTCGGAGGCAGCCGGGCATCAATGAAGCCGCACGCGGCGAAAACTTACGGCTTCAGTCGCAATTCTAACCGGCGCACTGGCGATTAGAAACCGCCTTATCTCCATGAGAATGAACATTGGAGGACGGCTCTAATCGACACGGTTTCGAGACCATGACAACCGCCACGACCAACGATGGAACAAGCCCGCTTGCCGCCGCGGCATGCGTCCGAGATTCCGTTCATGCCGAACGAAAGCCTCTCCCCGCCAAGTTCTACCCGACAAAACTCCGGCATTTTGCCGAACGCTCAAAATTCGCAATTTGCGGCGCGTTTATAGAACCGGGCTCGTGGCGCGGCTGGACGAATTGGCGATCGCATCGACGGTCGGTCGCGGGGTCCGGCGCATCACTTCGACGAAGATGCGCACGATTTCGGGATCGAATTGATGCCCGGCACAACGCTCCAGCTCGGCAAGCCCATCCTCCGCCGTCCGCGCCTTCTTGTACGTTCGTTCGGAAGTAATCGTGTCGTAAGCATCCGCGATGGCGATCACGCGCGCACCGCGCGGAATATTCTCGCCTTTCAGGCGGTCGGGATATCCGGTCGCATCATAAAATTCGTGATGATGCCGGACCATCTGGCGAATTCGGACCATAGGCTTGAGAGGCTCCAGAATTTTCGCGCCGAGATCCGGATGCGTTTTCATTGTTTCCCATTCGCAGGCATCGAGGGGACCGGACTTGTTCAGAATGTGCTCTGGGATTCCAACTTTCCCGATGTCATGCAGCAAGCCGGCGAGGCGGATTTCTTCAACCTCCGCATGGGGCAGGCCCAACGCTTTGGCGATCATCACCGCATAGGCAGACACTTTCTGTGAATGGCCTTGCGTGTAGTGATCTTTGGCGTCGATCGCGAACGCCAGCGAAGTGACCGTTTCCACCACCGCCGGAGGCAGTGTTTGTGAGGAGTCTTCGCCGCTCTGTTCGGTCAATGAGCGCGTGAACTGCTCGAGTCGCCGATAAATTTCTTCGAAAGCTCCGGGGCCGGTCGAGAAAAGCCTCTTCAAGGTGACTCCGAGATACGCTTCGAGCACATCTTTCTTCCAGCTCTTGCGATCGTTCGAATCTCCCTGTTCCGCGGTTGAAACCGAGTTGCCTCCCTGATGCTTCGAGAGGTACATCGAAGAATCCGCCACTTGGATCAATTCCTGCGGAGTCGATCCATGGACGGGAAATGCCGCGATTCCGAAACTGGCTGTGATATTTTTATCGCGGAGCAGAGGATCGGAAGCCACCCATCCGCGCAGTTTGTTCGCAAGCTGGCGTGCCTGGTCCACTGCCGTTTCAGGCATCAAGATCACGAACTCATCGCCGCCGTAGCGAGCCACCACGTCTGACCGCCGGCAGTTTTGTTCGAGAATGTGACCAACCCGTTGCAGGATCACGTCTCCCTCAAGATGTCCGTAATAATCGTTGACGAATTTGAAGCGATCGAGATCCATCAACACAAGTGCAAATGATCGATTGGACCTCGTTGAACGCTTCCATTCTGCTGAAAGCGCTTCCATCAGATAGCGGTGCGTTTTTACGCCGGTGAGGCCGTCCGTGATCGCCTGCTCCTGCGCCTTCTGGAAAGTCGTGGCGTTGTGCAACGCACCTGCAAAAAGATCTGCAAGCGTGCGCAGCAGCGAAATATCCTGCTCCGGAAATTCGCAGTACTCGGAGGACTCGACGTACAGCACTCCGAGAAATTGCTCCCCATATACGACGGGCAATGCCACCGAAGCCACCGAGCTTGGCAGAACAAGCTGCGGGGCCGACGCACCGACCACCCGCACCACACCCATTTGTCCCGTGCGCGCCACCTGGCCGATGAGCGCTTCCCCGAGAGCAATTCGCCGTCCCACAGCTTCGCGACGCTTGCCTGCTTCGGCTTCAACGACGAGCTCTTTTGTGGAGTAATCGAGGATCGCAACGCCGATATGGTCGTACGGAAGATGGTTTTCCATTTCCGCTGTAATTCTCGTCAGCATCTCGGTCGGATCTGAAGTCGTAATCGCGTGATTCGAGACGCTGTTGATCAGCATCAGTTGATGCGCTTTTTTCTGCTCCTCGGTAAAGAGGCGCGCGTTCTCTATTGCGATGCCAGCTTCGCTGGCCAACACGCGCAGAAATTCAACGTGGCCCTCGTCAAACGCATGCTCCTTCATGCTGTGAACAACCATCACTCCGATCGGCTTGCCATACAGAATGATTGGCACGGCGCAAATCGAATTTGCTGGTGTGGTCACGTCAAAACCAAGGCGCTGCGCTTGTTCGAGATACTTATGGCCAATCAATAGAGGCTGCGACGTCTGGACTACGTACTCCACCAACTGATTTCCGGCCGGACGCGCGCTCTTGGGGCGCCGTTCTCCTCCTGTTACCTCCATCTCAAACCGGACTTCCGCCGCCTTCGGCTGATAAAAGGCGATGAAAAAGCTCTCGGCGTCGAGCATGCGGCGGGTTTCCGAGTAAACACGCTCGAGCAACGTATCGAGATCCAGCGTCGAGCTCAAAGCTCTCCCAATTTCGTTGAGGATGTGCAACTCTTCGGTGCGGCGCGACGTTTGCTGGATCAGATAGCTGTTTTCGACTGCCATTCCGATCTGCTGCCCGAGTCCGAGGAGCAGCCTTCTCTCTGCGGGCGTCAAGCTACGATTGTCGGGAGTGCCCAGCAACAACACGCCTGATACGCGATCTTTGGTTTGCAGGCTGATCCCCACCACTGTGCGGAGGTTATGGGCCAGCAAGAGTTGGCGAACCCCGCGAAATGCCTCTTCTTTTTCAAGCGCGTGCCAGCTCGCTTCGCGGGTTAAATCGCGGAACACGACTAAACCGCCCAGGCGCGCCACCAAGTTAATCAAATACTGGTCGAGTCCCGATTCTTGCAGCGCGGAACTGAAAGTATCGGCGAGCCCCGTCACGATTACGGATGCACTGCCACGCGCTTCTGTGGTCGGCAGGCAAAGCGCTCCGGCAGGAATACGCACCACATTCAACACGCGCTCTAACGCTTGCGCGAGCATTTTTTGTATTTCGCCGCCCACAAATCCCGACGCGACAAGATTCAAGTTCGAAAGCGCCAACATATTGCGCTCGACGCGCCGACGTTCCTCTTCGTAGACCGACATGACCATCATGACGCACGTGAACAATTCCGGCAGCAGCACCAGCGGCAGCAATCCGCTCCGTTGCATGAATGGCAGGTACAAACGAAAAGCAGCTGAAAGATCCAAGAGACCCCACGAGGCAAACGTTATTGCAAGCAGCAAGTCCGCATGGGATTCCTGCTTGCGCCCTTCCTGCAAGAATGTGTATCCAACCAGCAGGAAGATGAATCCCACGGCTAAGGCGGTAGGCGGAACCTTCAGGATGTTGTTTACGTGCGCTGCCGGCCATGCGGCGAAAATCACGGCGGCAACGGCGATTGCTCGTACGGGAACTCTCAAGTTAGCGTACAAGCGAGCAGCCCAATAAAAAGCTAGCGCCGTAAGCACGCTGAGATACTCACTCAGTTCGAGGAGCCGATGCTTCCACGAATTACTCCCCACGCTGGCGCTCAATGCACCCAACGCAAACTGCAGCGACAACAGCAACCAACCGACCGACCAACTGAGAAGGTATTCCTGACGCTTGAGTCGATAGAGGAAATAGAAAAAACACGAGAGCAGAAAACTGCTCGTCAGCAGCACCACGCCGGTTACACTGACGTAACTGTTCAGTTGAAGGTCCAAAATGATGGGGCGCACGGTCGTCGCTCGAGGATAGCAGAAAAGAGCGGCCCGCGAATGATGTGTGCCGTGCGAGGTTTCGTGGAAATTAACCTTCTAGCAATGGCCCACCCGCTGGCAGTCCCACCGCGAATATGTATTGTGGGCCGCTTCAAGTCAACAGTAGTCGGAGATGCCAAGCTGTATGGCTCACACACCTCCGCGGACACGGCTCGATTTTGTCCATTCGATTCGCTAAGATGAAATCCCTCGGCAAAACATGCCCAACCTTACAACTCCTCGCGTCCGATTTGCACCCTCGCCGACCGGCTACTTACACGTCGGCGGGGCGCGCACAGCCCTCTTTAACTGGCTATTCGCCCGGCATGAGGGCGGTATTTTGATTCTGCGCATTGAGGACACCGATGCGGAGCGTAATCGGCCCGAGCTTGTGGGTGGGATCCTGGAAGGCCTTAGATGGCTCGGAATTGCGTGGGATGAAGGCCCGATTTTCCAGTCCGACCGGCTGCCAATGTATCGCTCGGCGGCGGAACGGTTGCTGGCAAGCGGTGCAGCGTTTCCCTGCTACTGCAAGGCGACTGCATATGCCGGCGGGGACGCCGCGCCGTCAGAAACGGATGAAGGCGAGGGCGACGACGAGGGGCCCAATAGCCAGAGAGCTGCGGCCTGCCCCTGCCGCGATCTGTCGCCAGGTTTACGCGAAATCAGAAAACAAGAGGGAATGGCGTACGCAATTCGGTTCCGAGTGGCGCGTGAAGGTGTAACGAATTTTGAGGATGCGGTTTTCGGTCCCCGCGAAGTGCAGAACGCTGAGATCGAGGATTTCGTCCTGCTACGCTCGAACGGCGTACCCACCTATCAACTGAGCGTGGTGGTGGACGATATCGACATGCGGATCACACATATCATCCGGGGCGCCGATCATCTTTCGAACACGCCGAAACAGGTGATGATTTACAGGGCGCTTGGAGCCGAACCTCCGATTTTTGCGCATGTTCCGCTCATTCTCGGGCCAGATCGCACGCGGCTTTCAAAACGTCACGGCGCTACCAGCGTCGGTTCATACGCCGACGAAGGATTTTTGCCGGAAGCATTTAGGAATTTTCTCGCGCTCCTAGGATGGTCGCCCGGAGATGATTCGGAATTCATGCGCACGCACGAGCTGATCGAACGATTCGCTCTTTCGGGCGTGAGCCGCACGAATGCCGTATTCGACAGGCCTAAGCTCGAATGGTTCAACACACAGTACCTCCAAAAGCCACCGGTTGAAGATCTTCTGCCTTATGTCGAGGCGGAATTAAAGCGCGCCAGCATCTGGCAGGATGCGTGGGGCGGGCCGGAAAAGGCGTGGTTTGCGCACGCAGTCGATTTGATACGTCCCCGGACGCGATTTCTAGGGGATTTCAGCGCATGGGCGCGCGCATTTTTCACGGACGATTTCGATTACGACGCCGAGGCCCGCGAAAAATTCTGGAAAGACGATCGCTTGCCGGGAATGCTGGCGAAACTCGCGGACGCGCTGGCGACACTGCCCGAATGGAACCACGACGCATGCGACGCTGCCGTGCGAGGACTAGCCGCGGCGGAAGGCGTGAAAGCGGGATTGCTAATTAATGCGATTCGAGTGGCGATCGTTGGGCGTGCGGTTGCGCCGCCGCTGTTTGAAACGATGGCTGTGATTGGCAAAGATCGGGTAGTGGCCAGGATTCGCAGAGCGCTGCCGAGCATGACCTCGGCCAAGACGAGCGCGTAAACGCATGCGAGCCGTCTGAAAAACCTTAATCCTTCTTGAAAATCTCCGGATGCTCTGAGTGGCCCACTGCGCTGGCCGCAGCAACTTTAACCTGCGCTGTCACCGGAATCTTTACAGGCGGCAAGCAGGCACTTTGGTTGCAAGCCTGATAGCGAAGTGTGATCGGGATGGGGGTCGCGCCAAGCGGAGCATTATTTTCTGCTGTCAGTTTCATCCGCAAGGTCACGGTACCCGAATAGACGTTCAGCGGTTTATCCGGTGAAAAGGGAAACTTTCTGTCCTGGCCCGGCGGATAGGTCGTGTCCGTCACTTTGAAGCCCTCGGGCAACTGGGGTGTAAGCGTCGTCGGAATCAGGTAGGCGTCGGCAGGCTTGTGAGAGTTCATGTGATAGGCACTGTCGATCGACAGCACCACGGCAATCTGGAAATCCTTGCCGCGCGGCACTGGATCGATGGAGACGTACGACTGAGTTTTGACAACATCCTTCGCGCTCTTTGGAGGTTCCTGACCTGAAATCGATCCCGAAAGAATCAATAACGCGCCCAGCGATAACAAACAGGAAAGCTTCTTCATAGCTGGCTCTCGATGTCCTTTTCCAATTGTGCAGCGTTCGTATCCAAACCGCCGATGTAGCGCTTATAGATTTTTCCGTCGCGAGTGATCAGATAAGTCGTCGGCATGCCGATGATCCCGCCGAATTGGGTCACAATGTCGTCGGTATTCATCACAATCGGATAATTCATCAGTACTTCCTGGCCGCCGACATCGAACTTCGACGTGTGAATGAATTTATTTACGGCGTCATTCTCATCGTTGGTCGCCGCTCCAATTAGAGTGAATCCTTTCGACGCATACTTGTCTTGGAGATCAATCAGCAACGGGATTTCATGCTGGCAGGGCTCACACCAGGTGCCCCAGAAATTGAGCAGCACGACTTTTCCCTTGAAGTTTGAAAGCGCGACGCGATTGCCCTGCAAATCCTTGAAAGTGACATCGGGTTCCGCCTTCAGATTCGCCTCTGCGGCCGGCGTGCCGGGATTTCCGGCGCTGTGGAGCCAACGGCTAACGCTGGCAGGCATCCACTTTTCCACCACCGTCTCAAAGCTGACTCCACTGATATGCGAAGAGATGAGTGTGAGAGCATTCGTGAAAATCAGGCCGCCGATAAAAAGCAGCAGCACCCCGCTGCAGACTTCGACAGTGTGCAGGTGCTTGCGAAACTTCTGGTAGAACTTCATGAATCGCGCCACGCCGACCGCGGTGATCAAAAACGGAATCGCCAGACCCGCGGAATACAGTGTGAGAAGAATGACACCATCTCTCACGCTGCCCCGCGAAGCTGCGATCGCCAGCACGGTGGTTAGAATTGGTCCGATGCAAGGCGTCCAGCCCAGCGCGAACGCAAAGCCAAGAAGGAAGCCGCTCACGATGCCCGGATTTTTCCCGCCGACATCGCGCATGTGAACGTCGCGATTCAGCCAGCGCGTCAAAGGCGGACCGAAGAGAAAAATTATAGAGGCCGCGTAGAAATAAATCGGCTTCAAGACCGAATTGGCCGCTCGCAGGTTCAGCACGATCCCGATGGCGACAAGAATCGCGCCAACGATCAGGCCAGCGCGAACAGGGAGCTTGATCAGCCAACCGATCAGATGCAATCCGAAAAGAATGATCAGCGCGCCTGCGATGGGCGCTAGCAGGTCGCGATGTTTGAGTAGAAACTGTCCCACCGCGCTCGCCGTTGCTCCCATGGTGATGAACACCATCGATAGACCAACGACGAACGCCAACGCCGAACTCAGCAGCTTGCTCGTTTCTCCTTCGCCTTCCCTTAGCTTATCCACGCCAACGCCGGACAGCATAGAAAGGTAACCAGGAACCAGAGGCAGGACGCACGGCGATAAGAAGGAACCCAACCCTGCGGCAAAGACAAAAAGTCCTGCAAGTACAGCTACACCCATGCGATTATTTCCTCACTCCCTCAGTAGACGGGTACCGGCCTTCCGCTCCGGCTCCGATTAACCTGCAATTTGACCATATCGTTTGGACGTGCGCCATGTCTTTTTGGTTCTGCAAAACAGGAGAACAAAATTACGAAGCATGAGCAAATGCGCTGCAAAAAAGAAGTGGGATAGGCTTTACACCTGAGCTCAAACTAATCTGGATGTCGTGCGTGCCAATCGGTCGACTCTTCGTAGGCGGCCGCAATATGTAAAAGGCGCGCCTCGCTCCATCTCGGGCCAATCAACTGCGTCCCGATCGGCAGTCCCTGCTTCGTGAAGCCGCATGGGATCGATATCGCCGGCATTCCTGTTATGTTCGATGGCCGCGTCATCCGCAACAGCTCCGCGCGAACTTTCGTTTCTCGTTCCCCGGCCACGCGAATTTCACCTTCTCCCAGTCGCGGTGCGACGATCGGCGATGTGGGAGCGATGATTGCGTCCACATGCTCAAATGCTGCCTCAAAGTCTTTCAGGATAGTTTCGCCAGCCGCGAAAGAGTTTAGGTAATCCACTGCGCGCAGCTCGTGACCCCAGGCCAAGAGCCCGCGGACATCCTTGCCGTACTTGCTCGCAAATCTCGGGTAATAACCTTGCGACTCGTGATAGTGGCTTGCTTCCGCAATCACAAGATTGGTGGCCCTATCGATCAAATCGGCAACGTGGGGCAGCCGCACCTCCCGGATGTCGGCACCCAGGGACTCGAACTGCCTTGCCGCAGTTTCTACCGCGTCTCGCACTTCGGGCTCGATGCGTTCAAAGAAAAAATTGCGCGGCCAACCGATCCGCGGCTTGTGGGACCACCGATTCGATAGTTTTCGCCAGTTCGGCCGCGCATGGCCGCGCGGATATGGCGCGGCGATCGCCTCAAAAACGATGCACGCATCCGGGACGCTGCGGGCGAGTGTTCCCACATGATCGAAACTCACGCTCAAAGGCACCACACCAGCGGCGCTCACCAGCCCGTAAGTTGGCTTGAGGCCCACAATGCCGCACAGTGCCGCGGGAATGCGAACGGAACCGCCGGTGTCCGTGCCAAGCGACGCGAATCCCATGCCGCTAGCCACGGCGACCGCTGAGCCTCCACTCGAGCCGCCCGAAATTCGATGCCCGTCCCAGGGGTTCCGCGAGCTTCCGTAATGCGGATTCTCGCCGGTAATGCCATACGCGAACTCGTGCATGTTTGTTTTGCCGACGACAATCGCGCTGGTCGCCGCAAGTTTCCTGGCCACGTCGCTATCTTCCTCAGGAACAAACTTCGCCAGAATCTTCGATCCTGCTGTCGTGCGGATTCCCTTTGTCCAAAAATTGTCTTTGAGCGAAATCGGAATGCCGTAGAGCGGACTTCGCGGCTTGCTGCGCTGCATGGCACGATCGGCCGATTTAGCAGCTCTTCGCGCTTGGTCGCCAAGAACTGTAATAAAGGCATGCGCTTTGGGATTCCGTTCCTCGATACGGAGCAGGACGGCGTCTACGAGCTCGAGTGAGGAAATTTCCTTGCGTTGCAGCAACCGGCTAACTTGCGCAATCGAGGTGAATAACAATTCGCTGGATCGACGAGTCATGTTGGGAACGCTAAAAGATTTTTTCCTGGCGCCTCATATTTCCGGCCGAGCCGATATTGGCGATCCGGATCACCACGCTGTACTGGTTTTCGTTCCGAATTGTTCCGAAGGAGAACCGCCGGTATTCAAAACCAATGCCGCAACACGAAGAGTTATAGCCGGCTTCGAAGATCTGGTTCTGAAATTCGTTTAGGTTGAAGTCATAGCTTGCACCCAGCATCACATTCCAGCCGCGCCGATTCTGGTCTCCATAACCGAACAACGTGCGAACCTGGTTTGAGTGCTGTTCGAAATTCGCAGGAATAGGATTCGGGTTGACTGGCAAGTTCAGCGTATAAAAATGGGCCAGGGTGATAAACGATTCCTTGTAAGGTTTCAGTTTCAGCAGAGTCCCAATGGCGGTCAGCCGGTTGCGTGTCGGATCGTAGTTCACTATAAATTCCGTATCGAAACGCTTGCCCGGCTCTATCTTCAGATCGCTTACGATCGGCGAAAAATGCCTTGGCACGTCGGCAAACGCAAATGGCGTAAGTTGATCCAGGGTCTCAAAAACATTCCGCTGTCCGGGAACGAGCGCGCCGCCGAACGTGGGATCGAAGAAATACTTTTGCGCAAGTTGCCAACTGATGAATTCTTCGGCGTCTCCGGAGCTCGTGCGTCGATATAAATACTGAGTCACGCCGTACTCAAGCTCGTTGGTATCGGTAATGGTATCGTCCTCATCGAATCGAATAAATCGGCCGAAATCGTTCACACCATTGACGTAGCGATAAATCGTATAAGGTTCGATGACGTGCTTCCATTTCGTATCGCCCCGGCTCCACGTTCGCTCGAGCACTGGAAACCGCATATCGACCGACAATTCCTCGGTGTCGCGAAACAAGCCCTCGCCGAGGAACATTCCGTTTCGCAGTTGCGCGCCGTAGTAGGTTGACCGGAAGGTAAAACTCGGCGTCACGTTGAGCCACGGCCCAAAATGAAACGGCACTGTCACCGTCGGCGCAAACTCACTTCGCGAGACCAGGTTGGGCGTGTCAAAGGGCGTCACATTTTCGCTGCGTTGCTCGCCGCCCGTGAACGCATCGAACGACAGATAGACCGGAAGCCAATTCCAGAACATTTGATCCACGGAACTGAATCGCAATTGTGGCGCCGTACGCAAAGTAATCGAAGTCTGGGGCGCAGCACTCAAATAGTTCGTATAGCTCAGCGCCGCCACCCCCAAACTGAAGCCTTGAAAATTATTTTGAATGAAAGCGGTATTGATGACCTCTGAATTCACGGCTTCCTTGAACGTGTCCATCCAGGCGAGGCGAAAGGTCAGCGACGTCAATTGATCGAGATCGGCAACCGCACGCCAACCATCGGGCAACGGGGAAGTGAAAAGCAACTTCGCCTCATGTCCCCCCTGCTTGATCGGCGGTCCAGTCGGCTGTTCCAATCCGCGGTCAATCACGCCGAAGTAGGTGGCGTCGAAGTTGGCGTTCTCCCACGGCTTCATTCGGAATTCGCCCTTTTGGCTCCAGCCGCGCTTGCTGAAATCAAAGGCTCCCAGGGTCAGGTCCAGCCAATCGAGCGGCGCCCAATAGACGGCGTCTCCAATCACAAATCCTTTCTGCGAAGTATCTCCAATATCCGGGATCATGAAGCCGGAATCGCGACGCTGCTCCGCAGGGATTGATGCGTAGGGTAAATAAAGGACTGGAACCGAATAAACGCGGAAGTTGCCATTTTCAAGGTGAATCGACTTTTTCAGGCGAATGGTTGCCGCCGGCGCATAAAATTTCCAGGTTGGCTTGTCTGGCTTGCAAACAGTAAGCCAAGCCTTGCGCACGCGGTAAGTGTTTTCGTCCAGGCGGTCGGCTTCCTCAGCCTCGAAGTAAATGGGATTGGGACTAATCAGCAGTGTCGCGGAAGGACGCCGCTGCATTGCAAAGGTTCCGTGAGCGTGGTGAAAAACCCCCTTATTCGTTCGCAGTTCATAACGAGCGTCGTCCGCCTCCACGTGTTGAGTCAAATAATCCAATTGGACGTGGCCGCGCGCCGTTACCACCTGAGTCTCTGTGTTGTACTCGACGTGGTCTGCACGAAGCCGCGCATTCTCATACCGCACATCGACATGGCCGTCCGCGTAGTACACCTTGCCGACTGCTCGCTGCTGATCGGCCTCAAGAGTCGCTTCACCTCCGCCTGTTATTCCGGCAAGCGGCTTAAAAGGTGCATTCTGAGCGTGGGCCAGGACGGCACTAGCGATGAAAAGCAAAACGATTGCGTTGAGGAAGACAAACTGGCGGAGAGATTTCAAGAGCTTCGCAGTCTGCATCACCTAAACTTGGCCAGAAAAGAGAATTGAGCCTAACATGCGATTCCTGCACCCGCAAAGCGCCAACGATTAACTCAGAAAACGTTTTGAGTCGCTTGTCTCTGGCGGTGTTGCCTTATCCTTCACATGGTTCGGTTCAAAGGTTGGCCCTCGTGCCGATGTGATATGATCCGCGGCGTTCCACTGGACCTTCCGCGGCGCAAAACGGACCGGTGATACGTATCTGCTCGGGGTGTGGCGCCCTTCTGCTTGACGATAGCGAAAATTGTTCCTTCTGCAATTTATCCAGCCCCGAGAAGTCTCAGGCTTCCGAGCGCGAGCAATCTGATTCACTTGCTGCCCGCGCCAAAACAGTAGGCGAACCCATCCCTGAATGGCGCCTCGAAGTGGCGCGGCGCTTGGATGAGTACTGCGCGAAGCGCGGCCGTCCCCGTCCACATCCGGTCGACATGCGCGAGGATCAACCGGCGCTTCCTTTCCGGCCTGCGGACCGAGTCGATGACCCGCCGCAAACTTTGCCAGACGCGCCTCGCTCGCGATCAATTCTTCGCGGCAAGCAAAATGAGCGAGTCGAAATTTCCGCGCAACCCGAGCTGGACTTCTCCAGCGCTTCGGTCGATCGCGGACGTCCTCAGACTGCGCTCGTCCCCGTCGCCAGCCTCGCACAGCGTCGTTGGGCCGGCCTCATTGATCTGATTTGCTTGGCAGCCGCGTGTACCGCATTCGTCGCGCTCTTCCTCTTCACCAGCAGGTCCGTGGGAGGGACATTCGTTTTCGAAAAAGTCGATACGGGCGTCTATTTGACCGCGATATTTCTTTTCTACACCCTGTATTTTTCATTGTTCGTCACTCTTGCGGGAGCCACCCCCGGGATGCAGCTTATGGGTCTTACCATTGTCCGGCTCGATGGCAGTCTGCCAGATACGCGCCAGCTCGTTTGGCGCAGTTTCGGGTACGTCCTTTCAGGAGCGACGTTTGCGATGGGCTTCGTCTGGTCCTTGTGGGATGAGGACCGTTTCACGTGGCAGGATCGCATTTCCCAAACCTATATAACGGCGGCAGCTCCGTTGCGCGAAGTGAGCACCTTTGGCATGAACATGTCGTCGCGCCGCCAGAGCCTCGCCCACAAATAGCTTTTCAAGCCACAACATCGATCACCCAGTTGCCGGCTGCCGTAGCAACATCCGCGGACCCGCGAGCGTGTCTTTCCTGCGCCTCCCCCGCCGAAATGTTATAATGAAGCGCTCTTGAGCGCGGGGCGCGCCGCAAGCAAAAGGAAACCGGGATGAGTCCCTTCATACGCAAGACAGTCATCGTACTTTCACTCATCGTTTTCGGCTACGTGACAGCCGGCTACGTACGCGCGCGTTCGTCAGATGACAAGGCTTTTCGAGCTCTGACTGTGTACAGCGAGGTTCTGGATCATATTCAGAAGGATTATGTCGATGAACCGAACATGCATCAAGTGACCAACGGCGCGCTTCACGGTTTGGTTGATTCTCTCGATTCCGAATCGAGCTATTTGAGTCCCCTCGAGTACTCCGATTACAAAGAGAAAAGCGCCGTTGCGGCCAAAGCCCATGCCGGACTCGCCCTGACAAAGCGATTTGGTTATATCAGCGTTATTTCCGCTTTACCTGACAGTCCTGCTGCCAAGGCCGGCCTTCAACTGGGTGACGTTCTGGAGAAGATCGCCGGGTTTACGACCGGGCAGATGGCCATCGAGCAGGCTCAATTGCTGTTGAGCGGCGATCCGGGCGCTGTTGTGAAGCTTTCAGTGATTCGTCGAGGCAAGACCGAGCCGCAGGATATGGAAGTCAGCCTTGAAAGATTGCCTTCCCCGAAACTTATCGAAGACCGGCTCGAAGGCGATATCGCGTATCTTCACGTTCCGGAATTCTACGCCGGAACGACAAAGCAGATTCGCGACGAACTCGTCCAGTTCGATAAACAGGGCGCCCACAAATTAATTCTTGATCTGCGCGATTGCGCGCTGGGAGACGACCAAGAGGGAATTTCGACCGCGCAATTGTTCCTCTCCTCGGGCAACATCGCCACGCTCAAGGGCCAAACCATCAGTCCAGTTGTTTCGGCCGCTGATCCTTCGAAAGTTGTGTGGACTCAGCCTGTATCCATCCTGATTGGAAACGGAACCGCCGGCCCTGCTGAAATCGTCGCAGCGGCAATCTCCGATAACCATCGCGGCGAGACGGTGGGCGATCGCACGTATGGCACTGCTTCGATGCAGAAGCTGATTGAACTCGACGATGGTTCCGCGCTTTTCCTGACTCTCGCAAACTATTACACGCCTGCTGGCAAAGAGATCCCCGTGGATGGCGTGACTCCGACGCGGGTCGTCCGCCCTCTGCCGGATGACGTCGCTGAGATCGACCAGCAAACCCTGCCGGCTCCTTCAAGCTCACCGGATGATCCGGTTGTCAAAAAGGCCGTGGAAATACTGCAGGGAACCGCAACGGCGCGCAAAGCTGCTTAAAAAGGCTCTACTTGCAGGATGTCGCAGCCGATCCTGGATTACTACGCATTCTGTTGAGCCCTGCTTTGCGATCAGCCTCATCTCGTCTCTCGCTGTGTCGATGTTCTTGGCGGGATGCGCAAAAAAGCCTTTGAGCCAATCTCAGCTTCATGAGATTACCGACGAAATCGTTACCTCGGCTCAAAGAATTACAGACCATAATGCCAAAGTTACAGTCAAACGGGGAATCCAGCGACCGGGCGGATCGGAATCGGATGAGATTGAAATAACGCTTCGAAATTCGTCAGAGGAAGCACAGTTTGAGAAAACTCTGAACACGATTGCCCGGCGCCATAAGCTTTCCTTCGCGGAAGGCGCGAATGAAGGAGGAGATGAAACACGCATCGATCTCGCATCCCGCAAAACGATCACGCACAGCATTTACTTGCGCAGTTCACCTGCCCCCGCCGTGAGCCTCCCTCATCAGGCGGGGACTGCCAAAGGCTATCTGGCGATAATCTTCGACGATCTCGGCCACGATCAATCCTCGGCGGATTCGATTTTGGATCTTCCATTTCCGGTCACCATTTCGGTTCTTCCCAATCTGCTTTTTTCGGCCGCAGTCGCCAATGAGGCAAATCGCCGAGGTGACGAGGTGATCCTTCATCTCCCCATGGAAGCCTTATCCGAAGGCGACGGAGCTGAAGGCGCAATTCCAGAGCCTCTCGAGCTGCATCCTGGGATGACCAAAGGGCAGATAGCGGCTGCCGTCAACGAAATGCTTGAGACAGTGCCGCACGCGGTCGGGGTCAATAATCACCAAGGTTCCCTTGCCACCTGTGACCCGGAGCTCATGCAGGAACTCATGCCCTTGCTCCGGCAGCGCAATCTTTTCTTCATCGACAGCCGCACCACTGCAGCGACTGTAGCCTACAAAATCGCAGAACAAACCGGCGTGCACGCTGCATCGCGGAAGGTTTTCCTGGATGATGTCCCCACCCGCGAGGCGGTCCTTCGGCAACTCGAACTCGCCGCCCATGACGCCCTGAAAGATGGCTCCGCGATCGCCATCGGCCACCCTCATCCGGCTACAATCGCGGCTCTTGCCGAAGGTGTTCCGCGGCTTTCCGACCGTGGAATAGGCATCGTCTTCGCGTCCGATCTCGTCCACTAGCGTCTCGTTGGGCCACAACGGACTGACAATTTTTTGCCTGTCATTCCGTACAGGCGAAGCCTTGGGACCAAATCTGGCCGCGCGATCTATTTCCTTGCGCACTCCAGCCGGGTACTTTTCCCCTACCGCCCTGCGACCCACCGACCAGCAGGGTATGGAAGGAGCCTATGTCCCACTGGATTGGAACTACTTCCCCTGCCGACGCCGGGATGACGGACTTTAAGGAGTGCCTAAAGCAGCTTCGCGACGGTAACCCGACGGATGCCTTGCTCGCGGCCCGGCGAGCCCTCGGCGTCGCTCCCAAGAATCCTTTCTACCTGTCGTATACCGGTCTGCTAGCCGCGGTTGCAGAGCGCCGCTACGCAGATGGCGAGTCCCTTTGCCAGGAAGCTTTGAGCATGCGCCACAATCATGCCCAGCTCTATTTGAACTTGGCCGAGGTCTACCAACAGTGTGGCCGGACATCAGAGGCGATTGATGTGCTCGAGAAGGGGCTGGTTTCTGCTGGCCGGGATTTTCGAATTCGCCGCGCCCTACAAAAAATCGGGACCAGGCGCGAACCGATCCTATCCTTCTTGCATAGGAGCCATCCTCTTAACCGAACGCTTGGAAAATGGCGGCACCGCTTTGCCGGCCCGTCTCAGGCTGCTTGAGCGAAGGAATTTCGTAGGGCGATTTTTCCCCGTGCTGTAGTCCGGGGCAGGCCACCCGCGAATTCGCACGCACGCAACTGGCGAGCGAATTGGCCAGCCCCGGATTCCCCTAAATTGAGAGCTCTGAAGGCGCGATAGTTGACCCTGCGTAGTTTTGGCGAAGGTTTCGTTCGCCCGATCCTTTTTCAGCCTTGGCCCAGAGGAAGGAAATATTGGGTGCCTTTGACAGGCTGACGCAACCGTCGGAGAAGTTCCTGCAAATCCTGATTACGCTCCACAAAGTCGATGTCCGTGGTATCGACCACCAGCAAATTCGATCCGGAGTAGCGAAAGAAGAAGTGCTCATAGGCGTTGGCCACTGCTTCTAGATATTCCGATGAAATCTGCTTTTCCGTCGGATCGCCTTTTTTTGAGACGCGTTTCCTCAAAATTTCTGGCTTCGCCTGAAGGTAAATCACCAGATCGGGCGACGGCACCGATGGCGCGAGCAGATCGAAATATCTTTCGTAGAGCTTCAGCTCTTCGTTATCGAGATTCATGTACGCAAAGATTTTGTCTTTCTCAAAGAGGAAGTCGCTCAGGATGGGCGCTGCATTTTCGTCGGGCCGAGCGTCAGCGAGCCGTTTGTGCCGCTCCAAAAGAAAATACATCTGCGTACAAAATGCGGCACCGGGTCTCTCATTATAAAAATCCTCAAGGAAGGGATTGTCTTCGCAGTCGAAGACCCGCCTAGCGTGAAGCTGGTCTGCCAGGGCCTTGGCAAGTGTGGACTTGCCGACGCGAATGGGTCCCTCGATGGCGATGTAACGCGGTGCTTTGAAAGCTGGCTCCAACGGCAATCGCTCGGGCATGGCGCGCGATTATAGCAAACCCGTGTTACCAGCTTTTCGCGATCACAGCCACGATTCGTCCGAGTGCATCCACGTCCCGTGTATCGACAACTTCTGCCGGTGAATGCGAATAGCGAAGGGGCCACCCAATCGCAATGTCGGCGGCTCCGTAGGGGACGAAGGCTGACCCATCGTTTCCGCCGCCTGTGATGCCGATCTGCACTGAGATCTGATTTTCTCGCGCAAGCTGCGCAAGCCGTTCGACGGACGTTCGTGAAGCAATGTTCGAATTGTCGACCGCGCGGATGGCAAACCCTTTGCCAATCGGGGCATCCGCGAAACGTTTTGACTCAAGCGGTGAATCCGAACTCACCAGGGTATCAACAGCGAAAACATAGTCGGGCTCTTCTCCCCGCGAGGCGAGTCTTTTCGCGAGCGCAGCGGCGCCGTCGAGTCCTAATTCCTCTCCTGTGGACCAAACGAAAGTCACATCGCGATTTTTGAGCGGGGCTCCAAGGGCCCAAACCGCGGAAATTAGCGCTGTATCGCCCACGCGGTCGTCAAAGCTGCGTCCGTTTGCACGCGTCCCAAGCAGCGGGCGATAGCGCTTCGGAATCGTAACCCAATCGCCCACTTTGATGCCGAGGTTGGCTGCCTCTTGCGGGTTACGTGCGCCGACATCGATCCGCAGGGCCGTCTCTGTCTCCCTCGGCCACTGAAAATTCGCCTCGTCCCAGCCGCGCGGCAATTCCATGATCGCGTCTCGATCTCCTGCCGCCGTGTGAACGAGCATCGGATGGCCCTCATAAAAGCTCAGGTCCATGCCGCCCAGCATGTCTACATTTAGCCGACCGTCGTTCGCGATCGATGTCACTTCAAATCCGATTTCGTCCATATGTGCCACGATCAAAATCCTGGGCGTCCTGGTGCGGCCGGGTGCGCTTCCCACGTGCAAGATCAGATTCCCCGCCTCGTCGGTTTCTGGCTTTGCCCAGTTGGGGAGCAGCTTCTTCACATCATCGCGCACTGCGCCTTCGTGATTGCTTGCACCGTATGTGGAAACCAGCGACGCCAACACCTGGACATCAGAGGGAGGATGCGAAGTTGGCGCCGCAAGACTCGATTCGCGCTCAGGTTCTACCGGCTCCATGCGCGTCACCGGCCGCTGCACACCAACATAAGCCGCCAACAGCGAACTCAGTTGCTCCAGATCATCGCCTGACACCATCTCGGCAGGCGTATCCGGCCACGCGACAGCAATCCCGATGTGAGCCGAGCGCATCGGAAGCTCGGGCAGAGACAAATAGCCCGCCGGAATGAGTCCTGCGGAATAATCGGTTGCCAGAGTTATCTTGTTGGCATCTGCGAGGTGCTTCAAATCCTGGGCGAATCCGGAGAACGTGTCGTTGGTTTGCCCAAATCCGATGAGTACGCCTTCTCCCGGTTCCCGCCGCGGCGCCCGATGCACGTTTTGCACGCCAGGCACTGCGCCGCCGGGAGTCAGTTGCCCGGCGTAAATCATCTCGTCAAAGTGCCCCGTGCGAAGAATTCTCTGCAGGCCGCGCGCGCCGGTCCGCTGCTGAACTACGAATGCAACTGTCAGAGTTCCTTGAATCTTCGTCGGGTCGATAAAGTGCAGCAGCTCTAGGAGCGCCGCTGCTCCAAATTTGTCGCCAATCGACGCGCCTGCAAATTCCCCGTTCGCCAAGCTTCGAAATTCGCGATCGATCGCTACGGGGCTCAGGATATCCACGCCCGCCTTGCGAACTTCGGCTGCAGAGCTGGCGCCGATATCGACGTACATATTGTCGATGTCGCCGGATTTCGGCGGATTTTCCCGGCCGTTTTGCAAGTGGACCGAAAGCCCGGCCACGACTCCGTCAAGCCATTTCCCGCCGGATGTCTCGACCTTTACAGGCTGGGCGGAATATAGGTCGTTGTAGATGGGTGGAAGGCCCGACTGCGGAAGCCGTTGCAATCGCAGATAGCCGTCGTCCGTGATGTCGCCAACGACAAATCCTGTCTCATCGATTGGTGCGACGATCAGTCTGTTCGGCGATCCGCTGCCGATGGTGACCACTAGATCGCCAATGTTGTCGCTTGCCGGATGAAACGCCTCTATTTCTGCCCGAATCCTGGCAGCGAGTTGATTTTCGTATCCCGAGACGGACGGCGTCTCAACGAATTCTCGCCAATCAGAAAGCAAGCTTGAATTCCGAACGGGTGCCTGAGCGCCGGCGGGCGGAGCTCCAAAACCGAATACAGCAAAGAGAAAAAAACCGCATGCGACGGCGGAGCGCTGGACAACTTTCTCCATTCGCATCGCTAACAATCGTACAATTGAGCGCGTCTGAGTCATGATCATGGCGACTCAACCTAACACGATCCGGTGCGTTTGTGTGGAGGATCGGGCGCGAAGATAGCCGCCGCGCGCTATGCCACTTGCATGTCTTGGATCGTCTAACTCAGATTCGCGGGGGGAATAGGATGAGATTTAAATTTCTGCTTTTTCTCTGCTGCCTTGCAATTCTGCCGCCAGCGTTCGGGCAGGATGGAAAGCCGTCGCCCGCCAAAAGCTCGCGGATGGCGCGGGTCGGACCTACCGGCTTCGTGGAAGTAAAGGTCGATAGCTTCGGTTCGCTGACGCCAAAGCAGCAAGAGCTCGCCTATTGGCTGGCCCAGGCTTCGATCGCAATCGATCCCATTATCTACGATCAGTTATCGCGCTACGGCCTTCGCGAGAAGCGGCTGCTTGAAGAAATCGTCGCCCATCCCTCCAGCATCAATCCGCAAACAATGTCGCGCATCAGAGGCTTCGCCCAGTTGTTCTGGGCAAATCGCGGAAACCACAACGATGAAACCGCACAGAAATTTCTGCCGAGCTTCACTTTCGATGAACTAAAAACGGCCGCGCTGATTGCACAAAAAAGTGGCGCTATGAAAACGTCTTACGGCGATCTTCCCGCGCTGACGACTGCCGATCAGCTCGAAAAGGAGCTCAGCGACCTTCGCGCGCCCCTCTTCGATCCCAATTTTGAGCCAATGGATACCGCGAAGAGTCCCAACGGCAATCTGGATATCGTGCAGGCTAGCTCAAACACCTTCTATGAAGGCGTCTCACTGGCCGACCTGAAGAATTTTCACGAGCAGCATCCCTTGAATTCGCGGGTCGTCAAAGATGCAAACGGCCAGCTGCGCGAAGAGGTTTATCGCGCCGGCACTCCCGACGGCAAAATTCCGGCAGGCTTATACGCCATCTATCTGAAAAAGGCGAATGACTGCCTCGAAAAAGCGCGCACTTTCGCTGATCCTCAGGAATCTCAGGTCATCGCTGATCTCGTTCGGTATTACGAAACCGGCGACTTCGACGATTGGCTGAAGTTCGACGCCGATTGGGTGCAGGACAACGCCACCGTCGATTTCGTGAACGGTTTCGTTGAAATTTATCGCGACGCTCGCGGAGCAAAGGGTAGCTCGCAAAGTTTCGTTTCCATCACCGACAAGCCGGTGACAGACACCATGACCAAGCTCGCCAGCAATGCCGAGTACTTCGAGGAGAAGGCTCCCTGGGACGACAAGTACAAAAAGCATTCCTTTAAACCGCCGGTCGTGAAAGCGATCGAAACACTCATAGAAACGGGCGATTATCTGGTGAACACCGTCGGAGACAACCTTCCGAACGAAAATGAGATCCACGAAAAGTACGGTACGAAAAACTTTCTGCTCATCAGCAGCACTCGCGCAATCAATCAAGCCGTCGGAAACGCCGCTCTCGAAGAATTCGGTTCCTCGCCAGAGGAAATCGCCCGCGACAAGAAATACGGCGATGAAGCCGAGGATTTGATGACGGCACTTCACGAAGTGATCGGCCACGGCTCCGGCAAGCTGAGCTCTCGGCTGACGCACGGCGCCGAACCCGAGCTAAAGGAATATTTTTCTACTCTTGAGGAGGGCCGCGCGGACTTGATGGCCCTTTGGAACGTATGGGATCCGAAGCTGAAGGAACTCGGATTAATCAGCAATCAGGAAGAAGTGGCGAAAGCGATGTATGACTCGGCTGCGCGCGTTGCTCTAACACAGCTGCGCCGCATTCCCAAGGGCGACACAATCGAAGAAGATCACGCCCGGGACCGGCAGCTCATCGTTCGCTACATCATGGATAAAACGGGCGGCATCGAACAGTTTCAGCGAAACGGAAAAACCTATATTCGCGTGACCGATTACCAGAAAATGCGAAAGGGCGTCGGGATGCTGCTGGCTGAGTTGATGCGCATTAAGGCCGAGGGCGACTACAACGCGATCAAGGCCCTGGCCGACAAATACGCAGTCCACTTCGATCCCAAGCTGCGCGATGAAGTGGTGGCGCGCTATGACAAGCTCAATCTTCCGACCTACTTTGCCGGCGTTTATTCCCGTCTTTCCCTTCAGCAGAATGGCGCCGCAGCGAAAGTGAACCTCAGCTATCCGCCCGACGCGGTCAGTCAATATCTGCGCTTCGGCGCGATGTACGATAAGGGCCTAGCCGAAGCCGTGGGCGCGCAACCATGAAGTCTAGGCAGTGCTAGTCACTTGGAAATGGACACCGCGAAAAGCTGGGTGTATAAGAGCGTCCCCCGCAAAATACGATCGGAGACACAGCAATGAGTGAAGCAGCCGCCGCGAAAAGCAACCCGCTCGATCCGAAACTGTTCCGGCCCGAGGCAATCTCGCCGGAGATCACGGCGGCAAACGAGCAATTCCAAAAACTGCTCTCCGGTGGTCCGGACTGGTGGGATATTGGCGCGCCAGCCTACCGCGCCGCAGCGGCCAGCGGCCGAGGGCCTTTTCCGCCGCCCGAAAGGTCGCCGCGTGGTCGCACGATTCAAATCGACGGCAAGGGTGGCCATAAAATCGGCTTGCGAGTCATCGCGCCAGAAAACGCCAAAGGGATCTACCTGCACATGCACGGTGGAGGGCTCGTCCTCGGCTCGGCGGAGACGCAGGACAAGATGCTCGAACGAATCGCCCAAGGCACTGGAATGGCTTGTGCAAGCGTGGAATATCGTCTCGCACCGGAAGATCCTTATCCCGCCGCATGGGACGACTGCGAGTGGGCGGCGCTCTGGTTGATCAAGAACGGCAAATCCGAATTTGGTACGGACGTGATGACGATCGGCGGCGAATCCGCTGGAGCCACTCTTGCTGCTGCCACTTTGCTGCGAATGCGCGATCGCCACAATTACTCGGGATTCCGCGCGGCGAATTTGTCGTATGGCAACTTCGATTCATCGATGACCCCGAGCCAGATGCTTTCACCCGACAAAGGCATTCTGGTCGGCAAAACGAGCATCAAGAAATTCTGCGAAGCTTACCTGCCGAAGGGTGTGGACCCGCGCAACCCGGATGTCTCTGCCCTGTACGCTGACCTGAAAAACATGCCCCGTACGATTTTCACGATCGGCACGATCGATCCGTTGCTGGACGATACGCTCTTCATGTACTCGCGCTGGATCGCAGCCGGCAACGAAGCGGAGCTGGCAATCTACCCTGGAGCTCCGCACGCCTTCAATGTTTTCCCGTTGCCACAAGCCCCGGAAGCCAACGCGCGTATTGATGCGTTTTTGAAGCGCGCGATTTCCTAGGCCGTCCCGGCGTTTACGTGCAGCGTGGCTGACAAGTATTCCCGGATCGCAAGAATGACGCCTACGCTCGAAACGTCACGTCTGTCTCTCGACCCGCTTAAGCTTGCAGACGCCGAGCAGATTCAGCAAATTTTTCCGCAGTGGGAAATTGTCCGCTATCTAAGCAATCGCGTACCGTGGCCATATCCCGTTGATGCGGCCTTCAAATTTCTGGACGAAATTGCCCTCCCGGCCCTCGCACGGGGTGACGCTTGGAGCTGGACACTACGCTTGAAAACGAACCCGAGTCAAATCATCGGAGTGATCGAGCTGAGGCGGGGCGAAAGCGAAAATCGCGGCTTCTGGCTCGATCCAAAATGGCACGGGCACGGGTTGATGACGGAAGCATGCGATGCCGTCACGGACCATTGGTTCGAAGAACTGAACTTTCCTGTGATGCGCGTTCCAAAAGCGATCGCGAATGTCGCGTCTCGCCGCATTTCCGAAAAACAAGGAATGCGCGTGATTCGCACGGAAGATCGAGATTACGTTTCGGGACGTCTGCCTTCGGAAATGTGGGAAATCACGGCCGATGAGTGGCGCGCACGCAAATCACGAAAACAAAGCCGGCCGCCGCCGAGGACACCGAAGAATCGCCACGGCGTGACTTGAAAGTTACGTCATCAACCTCACCGGAGTGCCGAAGCAGCGCGTCAGATGTTCGGCGGCGATAGCTCGACCGGCGGCGGTTGCGTCCATCGGACTCGTCGCACGACTCTGACACACGGCCATTCACTGAAAGTGGTGGTCGGTCAGCTCTGCAGGGGAAGAGTAGCGGCGGTGATAATGCGGCCGTCACCATGCATCTGAACGAAGACCACGACTCGCAAGTGTGCGCGATTCCAGCTCTTGGAAATTTTCACATCAGGCTGCGCGGTGAAGGTGCCGTCCGAACTTACACGGCCGATCACGCGAAGCTCGCGCACCACGCCCTGGTGAGCCAACGTGGCCCCCGCATTTTCGCCGCGGGTAACGTTTGACGACAGCCCGTCCTCGGTTATTGCCAGCATCACGTCTGCCGATCCATGAGCAGGCACGTTCGCGTCGCTCGTGAAACGGACATTGACGGGCACCGCCTTTGCCCCAGCATCGCTTTTCACTTGCAGATCGACATGCCCGATCGAAGTTTGCGCCGCTTTAGCGATGGCATCTACCGCAGCCTTCACATTGCTGCCGACGAATTGAGTCATGCCATCGACGATCATCTGAGGCGTGAATGCTGTTGAGGCGTGGAGCGAATGCTCGTACTCATCTTGGCGATCGGTAAATTCGACTGAAGAAAACGGGTCAAGCCAGCCTTGGCTGTTCCAATAGTCGACGTGTTCTTCCAGGGCGATAACCTGTGCGCCCGGTACCGGCTGTTTTTCTTCTAATGCTGCCAGAAGCTTGTCTGCTGGCGGACAACTGGAACATCCCTCGGAGGTAAATAACTCCACCACGACCGGAACACCACTCTTAGCCGAAGAGCTTGGGCTCGTTGTCTGCCTCGGTAGGGCGTTGCGAGTAAGCCTGCGCTCGCGTGCCTTCGCCACAGACGTGGCGGTGCCAAGTAAAAGAGCTGCAAGCGCGATGGCGAGTGAAGCCCGCATAACCCTGCTCATGCGTATTCTACGCTCAATCACGCGACCGGATCCTGGTCGGAAAGCATCAACCACGTTTGCAACGAAGAGGCGGCCTCGATCAGCGGTCTTACTTGAACAAAGAAAGATCGACAGCCGACGCCATCGCCTTATAGCCCTCATCGTTCGGATGGAGATGATCGCGAATATTGAACGCAGCGCGAATCTGCTCGGGATTTGCCGGGTCGTGCACCGCGGCATCGAAGTCAACCACTGCGTCGTATGCGTGACTCGTGCGCATCCAGTTGTTGACCGCCTCGCGCATCGCCTCACCCTTTTCCGTGGCATATGTCGCGCCAACGTAGGGGGTCAGGGTTGCGCCGATCACCTTGATTCCGTGCATGTGAGCGCGCTCGATGATCTGCTTGTGTGCTGCGATCAGGTCGTCCGCTGTTACGGTGTCGGGCGGCTCCGCGCCCGGCAAATTGCCAATGCCGATGTCGTTGATTCCTTCGAGAACGATCAGCCATTTCACACCGGGCTGGCTCAGGACGTCGCGATCGAAGCGCGCGAGTGCCGAAACTCCAGCTCCGTCATTCAGCAGTCGGTTGCCCGAAATCCCCTCATTGATCACTGCAACATCCGAAGTCGATTGATTGGCTGCCAGGCGTTCAGCCAGTTGGCTGGGCCAGCTGCGGTTTGTGTTTACGGTTGACGTCGCTCCGTCGGTGATCGAATCGCCAAAAGCCACGATGACGCCTGACTTCGAAGGGGCCTCTACGTCCACGGCTGAGACCCAATACCAGAGCTCCATGGTTTTAGGATCGCTGATCGAGCTGGCGCCCGTAAAATCTCCCGCCTGTGAGATGTACGTCGTATGCAGCCCCGTGAGGTGAACCGTCGGTGTTGACGCCTCACTGGGAATGAACACACTGATCACCAAATCGCCGAGTTTAGGTACGTCAAATTCTAGGGGATCGCTGAGCACCTCCGCGGCCGGAGGAATGCTGAAGGACGATCTTCCGCTGAATGTCAGCGGGCGATCGGAACCGGCAACAATCCCCGAATCCTTATCGTGCAGGGCGATATGAGCGGCGCCGATTTCCAGCGGCGTAGTCCCAAAGGCATTAGAAAACTGCACGCAGACGCGATGCCCGCCGATGCTCGTGTGCACGATCATCCGCACAGTCTGGTTGTTGATCGTTGGCGGTGCGGGGAAAATCGGCGCAGGCGGCGGATTGCCATTTGGTTGTGCACCGGGCGGAGGCGTGGCCGGCCTCATTCGAGGAAAAACGAACCGCGCCGATTGTGGCGAAGCCGCCCACGTTGCAACCCAGTGATCTTCCGCTCGTGCCTGGGGAACGAAGCTCGCTCCCATCAACGCCATCACCACCGCCACAATCAACGCCTTGCAAATCACTTGTGATTTCTGCACGAGCTATCTCCGTTTCGATTTGGGTACTCGCCTCGCGGTGCTGCCCGAGTCTTTGCGCGCTGGATTCGACGTGGCCGTTCTTGAGTACAACCGAATGGCTGCGCCGGGATTATCTATCAATTGCCGTGGCGCGCAAAACTTTGTGAGAGGTTTCGCGCTTTTGATTGTCATGAGTGGCTCTGTGCAGAACCCAATTCGCCTGTCAGGAACTGCGCGCGGCCATTGCCAAAAGACCAGTCCTCGTCCGAGTTTGTGACCATTGACACCATGACGTCAGACGGCGCCAACCCGCACGCCGTCTCCAACTCGCTGCAGAGCAGCTTGTAGAAGCTTATCTTCTGGTCGCGTCCCCGCGGCCTGCTTGTAATTTGGATCACGATGCAATTGCGCGTCCGCGGAATCTCGAGTCCGGTGTCTTCCACAATGAAGTGCGAGGCCGGATGTTCGTGAACGATTTGGTAGCGGTCGCGCGGCGGAATCTTGAAAGCCGCGACGAGCGAACGATGGATGGCGTCCAGCAGGGACTTGATCTCGTCGGCCTTGCGGCCTTCAATCATATCGATTCGTACGAGAGGCATACGTATCCACCTTTAGCAGCCAGTGAGCATAATGAGCGTCTCACCCTACCATTATCAGCGCCCCGTGGCTTCGCAATTTGGAACCTTTGTCGGGGCGTTCCGAGGTTGCTCGAGCGTCGGTCCGGGAGGGTGGCACCCTGGCCGTTTGATTCGCCGCATGCTGTCGCAATCAGATTTCAGTTTTGCGGCTTCTACTTGGCGGCGCTTTTGGACTTCACTTCGCGGAGGATCGGCACACACGCGTCAATCGTCGTGCCGGCGTTGAGACTTGACTGAACTTCCAGCGAACCCTGAACTAATCGGAGGCGCTCGCGCATGCTTGTGAGGCCCAGTCCCGGGGAAATGCCGGCTGAGGCAACATCGAAACCGACCCCATGATCTGAAACTCTGACCCCGATGCCATCTGGCGTGCAGTAGAGTTTGACTTCAAAATGCCGCGCGCCGCTATGCTTCACTGCATTGTGGAGCGCCTCTTGGAGCACGCGGAAAAGGCACACCGACACCTCGTTGGGAATATCAGCCGGTACTTCGTCGTTTGAGAAAAAAACTTCGACGCCTTGCCGTTTCGCCGATTCACTGCAGAAGCTTCGCACGGCGGCAACGATTCCAAGCTGCTCGATTTTCGCGGGGTGCAATTGATGCGAGATCGACTGAATATCGATCGAGATGTCTTGTGTTCGCTTGAAAATTTCCTCCAGCCGCTCGCGGAGGTTCCCTATCTGCGGAGACTCTTGGATCAGCTGATCGAGCTCGATTGCGAGCATCGCAAGACGCTGGTTGACGTCATCGTGCAGATCCCTGGCAATCCGCGCCCGCTCTTGCTCTTGTGCTTCGATCATCCTGCGATTGGCATCGGCGAGCGACTCTTCCGCTTCTTTCCGCTCCGTGACATCCACGACCTCGCCCACGAAATATTGCGGCTCACCGCTGGCACTTCGAATTAATGACGCGCTGCTTTCGGTGTGGACCGTGCGACCGCTCTTGTGCCGACAACGCTTCTCGATTCGTTTGAAATTGGCTCCCGTTGAAATGGCCTCCCCCATCTTGTCGGAAAACGACGGCCAATCTTCCGGCTCGGTGATGTATTCCACGGTGAGCTGGCGGAGTTCTTCTTCCGTATATCCAAGGTAGTCGCAGAATGTATCGTTGGCAGCCAGATAGCGCCCGTCCGGCGAAAGCACGACCATGCCCACACCCGCATTCCTAAAAAGATCGCGAAATCGCGCTTCGCTCTCGCGCAATGTGCGCTCGGCGTGTTTTCGCTCCGTGATGTCCTGTATGGTGCCGTGCAGTCCCGTGACGCGTCGGTCGGGGCCACGTGATGCTTCGCCCCGCGTGCGGATCCACCTCGGCTCTCCGTCTGCTCGCACGATTTGTAATTCAAAGTCGTATGGTGTTCCGTCTTGCAGCCCCTTTGCGACCGCGCTCTGCAGCCGCTCCCAACTTTCGGGAGTGTAGAGACTCTCTAGATCTTTAAAGTTCACAGCCGATGGCCGTGGATCTCGGCCTGCTATGCGGGAACATTCCGGCGACCCGATGATCACATCGGTCGTGGGATCCCACTGCCAGCTACCAACCTGGGCTACGCGCTGGGCTTCGATTAGTTCTCGTTCGCTTTCGCGCAACGCGTCGTGAGCTCGCTTCTGGTCGGTGATGTCACTGATCATAGCCAGGGCCCCATCGAACTTCCCCGCATCGTTCAGAATGGGAGTTGCCGAAATACGAACCCACAATTCGGATCCATCTTTCCGGCGCATCAGATCGTCGTATCGCTCCGAGACGCCTCTTCGCCGTCGATTTAGGATTTCCTTTTTCTTATCGATGTGCTGGGGGAAGTGAAGATCGACCACGTTCATGCTCAACAATTCCTCGACCGAGTAACCGAGCATCTCGGAGATTCGAGGATTCACGAACGAGATTCGAAAGTTTGAATCGACGACGGTAATTCCCTCCATCGTGGTTTCGATAATCCTGCGATATTTGTCCTCAGTTTTTCGCGCGGCCTCTTCGGCGAACTTGCGTTCCGTAATATCCGCTGCCACGCCCACCATTCGATAGGGCCGGCCTTCGCTCGTGTAATAGAATTTTCCGACCGCTTTCAGCCATTTCACAGTTCCGTTCGGCCAAACGATGCGGAACTCAGCTGAATACCCTTCCCGGTTGTCTCGGGCGTGCACCATCGCCGCGGTCGCCGCATCAATGTCAGATGGATGGATGCTCCGCCGTAAATCGTCTATGTGAGCTGTGTGGGAGTGGCTGTCAATTCCGAATATGGTTTTCAGGTCGCCAAACCGGCTGTCGCGACCAGTTTCCAGATCCCAGTCCCAGCCGGCAGTTTGGCTTGCCGCCAAGGCCAGATGAATCCTATCCTCAGCCAAAATAGGCGCGCTTGTCTGAGTGTGCGCTTTTTCCGAGTCGCGGTCAGGTGGGGTTTGAAGGGGATCCATCAGCTTGACCCTCCCCGTGACGGCCGTACCGTAACCTACACATAACACCGCTGGGGGGAGTACCGCAACTGTTAGGCCTCACATTTCCAATAGACTGAATCGTTGGTAGTCACTCAAATCATCCATCGCTCCCGTCGACCTACGAAATTTAGCAAGTTCCGCGCAACGAGGACCGCAGGCATATTGCGGTCGGTCCGCGGCGACCCTCCGGGGGCCAAGGCACCTGGAATCTGACTGATACGGGCTCCGCTTGGTTCCAAAAGCCAGAAGCCGGCTAACACTGATAGTAGCTTTGGCTCTGTGCGCCTCACTCTGCGCGGCCCGTGAAAAAACAGACTCCGGAACGGTCACTTACACGCAGTCTGTCACTTGCGGTACCAAGCGGGAGAACTCAGATTCGGCAGCCGAAGCCTTCCGAGCACGATCGTTTTCCGGTTCGCGCGCCCGCAAGACTGGCTTTGCCGCGGAACGCGTTTCACGCTGCGGTGCTTGCCTCTTTCGCGGCCGCCTTCCGCGGCGCCGCAGCCTCAGATTTCAGTTCGATCCGCACGTTTTCGATTTTTCCAGCAAATGCGAACGGGAGTTCGTAGGTGAAATCGACCGGTGAACCGATGTCGCATCCCACATCCAGTCCTTCGCCGAGTGAGAATTGGATTGGGATCGTGCGCTCCAAGCGGCCCTGGGCGATCGTCTTGCCGTTGGCGTTCATTGTTAGCTTTCCGCCCTTTCCTAGTCCGCCACCATCGTAGACAAAATCGACCACAAGCTTAGTTTTTCCCCTAGGCAAAGGGTCCTTGGCCGTCAAAGTAGGGCGGTCGATCGAGAGATAGTTGTAGACGAATGTAGGCTTGCCGTCGCGCAGATAAAGGCCGTAGCCACCTTCCAGTCCGCCATGGGTGACGATCATTCCGCTGGCTTTTTCGTCGAAGGTTTCAATCTCAGCTGCAATCGTCCAAGACTTGTTGCACATTGGCGGCGAAGCGGCGTCGGGAAGTCCAAACGTTCCGGGGTAATAAACCATCGTTGTTCTGCCTGCCATCAGGTTCGGACGGCCCATTGCCTCGGCATTCAACCGAATCGTGCCGCGCCAATCGAGCGGAAGCACGCTGTATTTTGACGCTTCCACCCACCACAGGTCCTGAAGTTGCCTCAGCTTTTCAGGATATTGCTTGGCTACGTCGTTGGCCTGCGAAAAATCCTCATCCACCTTGTAAAGTTCCCACGGAGCTTTGTCCGGGTCCCAGTGGCCGCGAGTCGGCTCCCAGGGTACGAATGATGGCGACGAGGCCATCCAACCGTCGTGATAGAGCCCGCGATTGCAGCCCAGCTCGAAATACTGCGTCTTGCGCTTGCTCTCTGCCTTCGGATTGTCAAATGTGAACGCAAAGCTGACGCCTTCGATCGGCTTCTGCTGCACGCCGTTCAATTCCGCGGGCGCAGCGATGCCGCACAGTTCATAGATTGTAGGCACGATATCGATCGTGTGCAGAAACTGCGAACGCAGCCCGCCTTTGTCTTTAATGCGCGCCGGCCAGGAAATGATCATTGGGTTCCGAGTACCGCCGAAATGGCTCGCAACCTGTTTCGTCCACTGGAAAGGAGCATTCATCGCGTGGGCCCACGCGGAAGGAAAATGGTTAAAATGCTTCGGGCCGCCAAGTTCGTCGATCGCCTTGATGTTGTCCTGCCATTTTTCAGCGATGCCATTGAAGAAGAGGTTCTCGCAAAGCGAACCCTCGAGTCCGCCTTCGGCGCTGGCCCCATTGTCCCCCGCGATGTAAATGATCAGGGTATTCTCGCTGTCGGGAAGCTGCTTCACCGCGTCGACGACTCGCCCCAATTCGTAATCGCACTGGGCGGCATAACCTGCGAACACTTCCATCATTCGCGCGTAAAGGCGCTTTTGTTCCGCATTGAGGGAATCCCACGCAGGAAGCCCTTTCGAACGAACGGTTAGTTTCGTATCGGCCGGAACAACTCCGAGCTTCTTTTGGCGTTCGAGGGCTTGTTCGCGATACTTGTCCCATCCCTGGTCGAATTTGCCTTTGAATTTGTCGATCCATTCCTTGGGCGTCTGGTGCGGGGCGTGCGTCGCCCCAGTGGCAACGTAGAGGAAAAATGGCCGGTCGGGCGAAATGCTTTTTGCCTGGCGGACCCAAGCGATGGCCTTCTCGGCGATATCGGTGGTCAGATGGTATTGGGGGTCCTTCGACGACGGGACAAGGTTCCGGTTCTCGTAGAGAATCGGATCCCAGTGATTCATGTCTCCCGCATTGAATCCGTAGAAATAGTCGAATCCCAGACCATTGGCCCAACGATCGAATGGCCCGGCCGCGCTGGTTTCCCAGGTGGGAGTATTGTGATTTTTCCCGATCCACGCGGTCATGTAGCCGTTCTGCCTGAGGACCTCGCCCACTGTGCCGCAGCTTCTTGGCAGGATGCACGTGTATCCGTCGTAACCGGTAGCCATCTCAGTGATGCCCGCAAACGCCGCGGAATGATGATTGCGGCCCGTAATTAGGGAAGCGCGCGTGGGGCTGCAAAGTGCAGTCGTGTGAAAGCAGTTGTAACGCAGACCTTCGGCAGCAAGCCGATCCATTGTCGGCGAAGGAATGCCGCCTCCAAAAGTACTGTACTGACCGAAACCGCAGTCATCGATCAGGATCAGCAGAATATTCGGCGCGCCTGTAGGCGCTTGCACCGGTTTTGGAAATTGCGCCGGATCCGAATCCAAATATGTGCGGCCAACTTCTCCTGAAAAATGGAAATCTGGCCGCGGCAGTATGTTCGGAGTGCTGTTATGCGCCGTCTCCGTGCTCGCGGATTTCATCTTGCCATTGCTGTTCGCCATGGTGCCCTCCTGGGTTGCTATTTGATCTCTTCGAAATCGCCGGGCTTCCAAGAACCGTCGAACGCCGATTTTTCCGGGCCGTAAATGCGGAAATACGTGAACCACCCCTTTCCTGGAATCGTCTTGATCCACTCACCCTCGCGACCAGCAGGAGCTTTCGGTCCGAAATAAAGATCCAACGACGATCCCGTTTTGTTTTTGAGTTCGAACATCGAGCGAAGCGCGGCCTTGCCTTGATCGGTTTGGACCTGGCTTCGCGTATCGGTGTCGTAGACAGTTACCGACCAAAAGAGCTTGCCCGGCACGGGCAGAGGAACCGCAAGCTTGTAGGTCTTCCCTCCGTCAAGATTCAGACCGTTGTTGTCGCGCAGGCCGAGCCAGTAGAGCGAGCCTGCGCCGGCATCACGCCGAAACATGGCAAGCGAGGCACCAATGGCTTGATAGAACCATTTATCGCGAGCGTATAGGTCGGCGTAGTTTTCCGTATTGAAGTCGCCGTCCTCAAATCGAAGAGCAGCCCACTCCCACGTGCGATCGGGCCAAACGATGCGATCAGGACGCCGGTCGGCGAACGATTCGACTCGCATCTGCGCATTGCCGGCTCTGGCAGCACTCACGAGAATTGCGGTCACCCGCTCGTCCGGTTTGAAGGGCTCACCTTTCTCGATTCCAAGAGCCGCCAATTCGCCGTAGATATTGTGAAAGCGCGGGTTCGGCGGCTCTGAATTCATCGCCTCATGAAGCTCGCGCCAGAACTGCAGGTTGTTCTCCCAAGCAAGCGGCGTCGTGTCTTGAGGTAGCGGAGTGAGATCGAGCCACTTCGTTTCCGGCCAACCAGACGCTGACCTGAGAGGATGGACCTTTATCGTCTTGATCCGCTCGACCGCTTGAGAAACATCGCCGTTCACTGGAAGGGAGCGCACACCGACGAGCATCTTGTTCGACGATGAGTTCGCCACGCGACACCCGGACGGAGAATCGCCTTTGTAGCCTGGAGGCAGGAAAACCACGTTGTCTCCCTTTCCTGCCGCCGGTCCGGGAAGGCCCAGGTCGGCGATCCAGAGCTGGTTCACATCCATCGCAATGCAGATGAGCGGCCCTGGCGGCAACTCGATAACCATCGGACCATCGGAAAGATCTATCAGGAGCGGTGCGTATGGCGTGTCGGAGTTCAGGGTGAATCCTACATGCATTGGCTTGCTATCGAGGGTGCCAAAAACCTTGTTAGGGACAATGCCGATTTTCGCGTTGCCTTTGAAAATTGCTGCGCCTGAGACTGTGGGATAAAAGAAGCGGTACGCTTCGATCGCGCGGCAAAGATCGGCGTGATCGTATGCGCGTTGGACGGTGTCTTCGGTCGGGAAGCCTCGCTGAAATTCGTAGCTGCCAAGAAACGAGCCAGGCGACTTCTCCGGTGACGCAGGAATTCTGGATGTTGTCGCCATGATGATCTCCCGTTTCTCTTGGCTTTGCGGAAAGCCTGACGATCGCGTCGTTATCGGAGGGAAGCGATCACATGCACACTAGCGTTTCTAAAATTGATCGCTCTACTGGCAGAATTGCCAGAACTACCGGCGCGTGAGAGTTAGATTCGTTCCACTTGGTTCCCGCGACCTGTGAGCTTTGCCAGTTCTTGTGCCGCGCAGGCTCGGCTTTACTTACACCTTCATTCGGTTGGCGGAGCGGAGTCGATGTGCCGTGTTTGGAGCGAAACGATCAATTTTCGACGCCATCTTCACGTGGTTCGTGCGTGAGCGTACGGTCCGGGCAGAGCGGCGCGAATTGGCGATGGCGAGCAGCACCGCTGCTTCAGCTTTGGTTGGAGTGAGCGCTGGAACCGGCAGGAACGCTGCGCCCGCGGACCGAGAATCGCCTTCTTCCGATGAAACTGCGGCACCTCCCCGCCCTGACGAAGTTGCGAATAGTAACCGCCGTGACGATCGGGTGACTCGCCTCGTGGCCTTGGTCCTAATGGCGCTAGCAACCTTGGGATCGGCCTGGTGTGGATTTCAAGCAGGTTTGTGGAATGGAATCCAGACGTTCCGTCTCACTGACTACACTAAGGCTGCCCGAATATCTTCACAGGATTCGCTGACCGCAGATCTGCAGCGGAATCTCGACGCCGCGATGTTTGTGGAATATTGCCGTGCGCTGAGCGAGCACAATATGCCGCTCGCGAATTTCCTTCACGATCGGTTGCGTCCGGAATTTCGGCCTGCTATGGAGGCATGGCTTGCAACCAAGCCCCTGCAAAATAAGGGAGCGCCCGCAACTCCGTTTGAAATGCCTCAGTACAGCCTTCAGGCGCAGCGAGAAGCATCTGAACTTGACGCGCAGGCAAGCACGGAGCATAACCAGGCGCAGAAAGCGAACACGAACGGGGATAGCTACACTTTATCCGTTCTGCTCTTCACGTCGGCTCTTTTTCTGGGAGGCCTTATCACGGGATTCGACGACCTTCGAACGAGATGGATGGCAATTGCGCTCAGCCTGGTGTTTGTTGTCATGGCATCTGGTGTGCTCCTCTCGCTCCCGGTTGCCCATCGAGGGTGAGGCCGGTGCGGGGGTCTTTTCGGAAATGCCGAGTGAGCAAAAGCAGTCACAGGGAAAACCGCCAAGCAGGACCTCAGGCGCTTTTTGCATGGTGCCTATTGGGATTTCTTCGGGAATAGAAACGCAATCTGTGCACGCACTCCCCATGTGGGAGTTTCAATCGGCCGAATCGGATTTGCGTAAAACTGCGCACTCATGTTCACAGGTTGCGCACCAAGCCGCATGATACGGCCGAGCCCTCCGCCAAAGGGCACGGTCCATCGATTCGGGCTCGATGCTTCCCAATTCGCCGTGAGAATCGGGGACATGGATAGAAACCAACCGTTGGGAAGGTTGTAGTTCACGAAGTATTGCAAGAGTAGCTGGTTCACGTCGGGACGGCTCGAATCACCGGCCACGGACCACACATTGTTCGCTAAAACTCCGATCGTCCACTTGCCGGGTTGCACGAGCGCCACCGCCGACGGACCGATGCTGAACTTGCCCTGACCTGAGATCGAATTCGTTGCGGTTGGAATCACAAGGGCCGGCCCAACGCCCCATATCAGCTTTCCCGGCTTCGCGGGAGATAGGAAAAACGTGGGATTCATGTCGCCGAATCCAAATTCGCCGCCCGTGTTTTGGCTGATGTAGGGCTGCCATACCAACGGCTGAATAATCCTCGTTATCAGCATCACGCTGTCATTCAGGCGCACCGGGATGACCGGTTGGATGTTGATGACGTCCTGAGTGCGGCCGAAATCCCCGCCATCGAAGTTTGCGTTGTTTTGGATGGGTACGCTGATCAGACTGGCGACCGGATTCTGCGTGGCTTTCTGCAGATCCTCGGAACTTTCGCTGCCGCTTGGCTGTTGCTGGTTCTGACAAAACGCTGGCTCAGACCAAAGAAGCGCAATCAGGATCACAATTCGAAGGATCGCGCGCGAGTGAACCATGCATCGCGATCTTTAGGCGGTGCCGTCGCGCGTTCGACTGGCAGAAGTAACAGCAAGCTTTGCCGAATT